>CAZTOA010000001.1:0-1659 GCA_964614975.1 uncultured Gammaproteobacteria bacterium
TTAGTGTATGGAAGAAGAAGAAAACCAAGTCGAAGAAGTAGTCGAAACCGCTGAAACGGTCGAGTCTACTGAGCCTGCAGAATCTACTGAACCTGTTGAAACAGCTCAGGCTGATACCCAAGCCCAAGAGGGAAAATGGTATGTGGTTCACACTCAGTCAGGTTTTGAAGCCAAATCTAAAGAAGCTCTTGAGCAAAGAATAAAAAGTCTTGGGTTTGAAGACAGAATTTTCGAAATTATCGTGCCAATGCGCGAGATTGTAACAATCAAAAAAGGAAAGAAACAACAATCAAAAGAGAAAGTCTTCCCAGGGTACATCCTAGTTCGCATGAACTTAGATAATGATTCTTGGCTCGTCGTGAGAACTACTCAGGGAATTACCGGATTCGTAGGAGCAGGTACAAAGCCAACAGCAATTTCAGAAAAAGAGGTAGAAGCAATCATGCGCTTCGTAAAGCAAGAGCAGCCAAAATTCAAAGCAAAATTCTCAGTTGATGAAGCGGTCAAGATTACAGACGGTCCATTTTCAGATTTTATCGGTACCATCAGTCATATTGACGAAGATAAAGGTAAAGTTACCGTTCTTGTTTCAATTTTCGGACGTGAGACACCTGTTGAACTTGATTTCCTTCAGGTTAATAAGCTCTAAATAGTATATAATCTAACCCTTATGGCAAAAAAAATAAAAACAACAATAAAGCTTAATCTTCCAGCTGGTTCAGCAACACCAGCGCCTCCAGTTGGACCAGCACTTGGTCAACATGGTATTCCTATCATGGATTTCATTAAGCAATATAATGATGCAACTTCACAACTTAAAGGACAAATTATTCCAGCATTGATAACCGTATATGAAGATAATTCATTCACGTTCGTAACAAAGCTACCTCCAGTAGCTGAGATGATTAAGAAAAAACTTAATATTCAGAAGGGATCAGGAAAAGCTGGTAGAGAAGTTTTGAAGAAATTAACGATGCAACAAGCACGCGAAATCGCAGAAGAAAAGATGAAAGATCTTAACGCATTTAATATAGAAGCTGCAGTAAAAGTTGTAGCTGGAACAGCCCGATCAATGGGAATTGAAGTTGAGTCTTAAATTTAAGAAAAATATAGAATCATGGGAAAAATCAGAATGAAAACAATCGGCGAAGAAGACGTCGAAAAGAAACAGCAACAAGACGCAGAGAAGCGACGTGAAGCTAAAAAGCAGAAAAAAGCTGAACAGGGCGAAGCTGCTGAGCCAAAAGTAGCTGAAGAAATGCAGGCTGAAGAAGAACAAGACAATCAAGATAAAAAAGAAAAGAAAAATAAGAAAAAAGAAGTTGCTAAAGCCGGTAAAAATCGCCGTCATTTAGGAAAAAAATACATTTCTGCGAAAAAACTCGTTGACGCTGATAAAAAATACGAACTTACAGAAGCCCTCGCACTCATAAAGAAAGCTGGATATGCATCATTTGACGAAAGTATTGAGGTTCATATGAATCTTGTTGATGCAAATGTAAAGGGTGAGGTTGCTTTTCCACATGGAACAGGTAAGCAGGTTCGTGTCGTCGTCGCAGACGATGCACTTCTCTCAAAGCTTGACGACGGTGTAATGGAATTCGACATTCTTATTGCGACACCATCTTTTATGCCTAAGTTAGTAAAATATGCACGCGT
>CAZTOA010000001.1:1669-9309 GCA_964614975.1 uncultured Gammaproteobacteria bacterium
CACGCGTTCTTGGTCCAAAGGGACTTATGCCTAATCCAAAGAATGGTACGGTTGTTGAAGACACAAAAAAAGCAATGGATAAGTTTCAATCTGGCTCAGTTCGATTTAAATCTGAACCAAAATTTCCACTTTTACACCTTATTGTTGGAAAAAAATCATTTGCTGATAAAGATTTAAAGGAAAATGTAGAAGTTTTGCTCCGCGCGATACAAAAGAAAAACATTCTTGAAATGTTCATGACCTCCACAATGGGACCCTCAGTCCAAATCGATCTCGAAAAGATTGCTTCCTAATAGGCAAACTTAAATTAAGTTGCAAACATCTTCTTATGTTGGTATAGTTTCAGCGTGAAAGATACAAAGATCTATGATTTGGTAAAAAAAGAAACGCGTCGACAGATGCTCGGTATTGAACTCATCGCTTCTGAAAACTATGCTTCTAAACACGTTCGTGATGTTCTCTCCTCAGTTTTAAATAATAAGTATTCGGAGGGATACCCAAAAGCGCGATATTATGGTGGAAATGAATATATCGATGAGGTAGAAATTATCGCGCAAGAAAGAGCAAAGAAACTTTTTGGTGTCCCATTCGTAAACGTTCAACCATATTCTGGTTCGCCTGCAAATTTTAGTGTGTACGTGGCGACCTGTAAGCCAGGGGATACGACCATGGGACAAGAACTTACGGCTGGTGGCCATCTTACCCATGGCTATAAAGTGTCGGCCACCGCGTTATTTTTTAATAGCGTGCAATATGGTGTTCGCTCGAAGCCAGGAGGAAAACATAATGATCTTTTCGATTATGCCGAGATTCGAGCTCTCGCAAAAAAAGTAAAGCCAAAACTTATTTGGGTTGGTGCAACAACATATCCTTTGGCTTTTCATTATGAAGAATTCGCGAAGATTGCCGACGAAGTCGGCGCATATCTTGCAGCGGATATTGCGCATGTCGCAGGCCTTATTGCAGGGGGAGCGCATCCTTCACCAGTTCCATACGCTCATATTGTCACGACAACAACACACAAAACATTACGTGGTCCGCGAGGAGCCATGGTTATGGTTACCGAAAAAGGCTTGAAAAAAGATCCTGATCTTCCAATGAAAATTAATAAAGCTATCTTCCCAGGCTTACAAGGCGGCCCACATGATAATCAAACCGCCGCAATCGCCATTTCTTTATTTGAAGCGGCGCAGCCTTCATTTAAAACATACGCAAAAAATGTTGTTAAAAATGCCCAGACCTTGGCCGCCGTATTGCAAAAAGGTGGATTAAAACTTGTAGGCAATGGAACTGAAAATCATCAAGTTGTTGTCGATCTTACAGAAACTCATGGCCCGGGAGCAGGGATCTTTGCCGAAAAAGCACTTGATCTTGTGCATCTTACATTGAATAAAAATTCAGTTCCAGGCGAGCAGAGCTCACCATTTTATCCATCTGGGGTTCGCATCGGCACACCAGTCGCTACAACTAGGGGAATGGGAGCCGCAGAAATGAAGCAGATCGGAAAAATTATTCTTGCAACGTTTAAACTCATTAAACCATTCACATTGCCTAAAAAACTTAGCGAGCGAGGCAAGTATCTGGATGGCTTTATGAGAGATCTCTCGAAGAATAAAGATATAAAACGTATGGCAAAAGAAATTTCTTCACTCGGTCGTAGCTTTCCTCTCGTGTAAGAACCGATCCTGAACAGGTTACGGTCTTGTATACTCTATATATGGCGACTATTTTAAGCGAATCACTTCGCAATTATATTTCGGAAGGTCAGAAAGATCTAATTGACGAAGGTCTCCATCTGCTTGAGCATGCTGAGAGTGATCACGAGAGCCATCTCCAAGACTACTCATTCGTCGTCTTTCCTTTTGCAAAAGCGTATGAAGGTTTCTTAAAACAAGTCTTCCTTGGTGCGGGCTATATTACGCGCCGTGATTATTATTCGCAGCATTTTCGAATTGGAAAAGTACTTTCACCTAATCTTGTACATCGACTGGGAAGGGAATCGGTATATAAAAAAATTTGTAATGAAAGTGGATGCGATATTAGTGAGCGTATGTGGCAGACCTGGAAGAAGGGGAGAAACGAAGTTTTTCATTATTTTCCACATAATTTACATTCACTTAATCTAAAAGAGGCGCGACTTATTATCGAAGATATTATTGCGACTATGGAGCTTGTTGTTGAGAAAGTCAAGACAAAAAATATTCAAGAAACACTGCTTCGCTACGATACGATGTCTGCATAATTTGTCAATCAAGCCTCAGCATGGTACCATTACCTCATGGCACAAGATGTAATTTTCTCCGGTATTCAGCCTAGCGGCAAACTTCACGTTGGTAATTATATAGGTGCAGTCCAACAGTGGGTGAACATGCAGAAAGAAGCAGAAGGTGAATATATATTTTCTCTTGTGAATCTTCATAGTATTACCGTTGCACAAGACCCAAAAATGCTCCAAGAATACGTGTATGAACTCATTGCATGGTTCTTGGCGGCTGGATTGGATGCTGAAAAAACAACGATTTTTGCCCAATCCCAAAATCCTGACCATCCATATTTAGCCTGGATGTTTGATTGTATTACACCAATGGGCTGGATGGAGCGCATGACACAATATAAAGATAAGAGTAAGAAGCAAGGCGAACGTACAAGTGTCGGCTTATTTCATTACCCAAGTCTTATGGCCGCCGACATTCTACTTTATGACACAACAATCGTGCCAGTAGGCGAGGATCAAACGCAACACATAGAAATTACGCGCGATATTGCAGAAAAATTTAATAATACGTACGGGGAAGTGTTTACGATTCCTAAGATTCGCCTCGTAGGCGAGGGGGCGCGTGTTATGAGCTTGCAAAATCCTACAGAAAAAATGAGCAAATCGGCAGTTGACCCTTCGGGAACAATCGATTTGCTCGACGGCGCGGCCGATATAGAAAAAAAAGTTATGCGCGCCGTCACCGATTCTGGTTCTGAGGTGCGATCAGCCGCTGATAAGCCTGCCCTTAAAAATCTGATCGCAATATATAGTGCCTTGTCAGACATGTCTGTCGCAGAAATCGAAAAACAATATGAAGGCAAAGGTTATGGCGAATTTAAAAAGGGGCTTGCCGAAGTAATAATTACCTCCCTTGCTCCTGTCCAGAAAAAATATCACGAACTTATGCAAGATAAAACCTATCTTGACCAAGTCCTTTCTAAAGGCCTCGCCAAGGCTCGTGTGCGCTCATCTGCGAAGCTTAAACAAGCTGCTGACGCAATGGGGCTCCTGGTATAATACTTTGTATGAAAATCCGTTTTAACCCCTCTGAATTTGAGCAGCGCTGGTCTGATACGTGGGATAAAGAAAAAACATATCTTACAAAAGACCCAAAGCCTGGCCAAGAAAAAAATTATATTCTTGTTATGTTTCCATACCCTTCTGGAGCAGGTCTTCATACAGGCCACGCGCGCATCTATACAGGTACAGACGTGCTTGCACGCTACCATAGAATGAAAGGCGATGCCGTTCTTCATCCAATGGGCTGGGATGCATTTGGATTGCCTGCAGAAAACGCTGCAATAAAAGAAAAGAAAAACCCTAATGAGTTAACGCAAAAAAATGTCGTGAACTTTAAGAACCAAATGAAAATGTTGGGACTGAGTTATGACTGGGATAGAGAAATTAATACGACCGACCCTTCATACTATGCAGTGACGCAGTGGCTCTTCATTGAATTCTTTAAGCACGGTCTTTTATACAAAAAAGAAACACCTGTATATTATTGTCCATTCTGTAAGACGGGACTTGCTCAAGAAGAGGTCCAA
Source organism: uncultured Gammaproteobacteria bacterium (assembly GCA_964614975.1). Taxonomy (GTDB): domain Bacteria; phylum Patescibacteriota; class Microgenomatia; order UBA1406; family HO2-37-13b; genus OLB23. The sequence goes on from CAZTOA010000001.1 coordinate 5,474, forward strand.
GGCGATGGCACACATGAGAGATGTGGAAATCCTGTCGAAAAAAGGAATCTTCCACAGTGGATTTTCAGAATTACAAAATATGCAGATAGATTATTAGAAGGCCTCAAAGATCTTGATTGGCCAACTGGTATTCTTGAAATGCAGAAAAATTGGATTGGGAAGAAAGAAGGCATGATAATTTCCCATAAAGTTGAGGGTATGAACATCGAATTGAAAAGTTTTACTGCATTCCCAGCTTGGAGCTTTGCGGATACCTACATTGTCATAGCGCCAGAACATCCAATTGTTGAGTCACTAGTTAAAGGCACCGAGCAAGAGGCAGTCGTAACAGCATTTATAAAAGAATCCGGCCAAATTTCAGAAGAAGAGAGGCTTAAGAATAAGTTCGAGAAGAAAGGCGTCTTTACTGGACGGTTTGCGATTGATCCATTTACTGGAGCCAAGATGCCCGTATGGTTGGCAAACTTCGCCCTTCTAAATTTTGGCACAGGAATAATTAGATGTTCCGCTCATGATCAAAGAGATTTTGAATTTGCTCAGAAGTATGACATTCCTCTTAAGGAAGTCGTAAAGAGAGAAGGCGAACTTCCTGTCGATGCGCATACAAATGCTGGTGTTTTAGAAGATTCCGGAAAATTCACGGGCAGAGAAATAAATGATGCGTTAATTTCTGAAATGAATGAGTGGATGGTTGACGAAAAATTTGCTGAGAAAAATACAAACTATCATTTACGCGATTGGATATTCTCCCGACAGCGATATTGGGGCGAGCCAATACCAATGATTTATTGCCAGAAATGTGCTGATAGCGGCGTGTCGTATTGGGAATCAGACTTGATTAAAGAAGGAGATTTGAGGCTTCAAGGAGCCCCAAGAGAAAATAACATTAAGCAACTTGTCGAGGAAGCAAAGCCCTTGATGAAAGGATGGTTCCCATTATCAGCAGAAGACTTACCTCTCAAGCTTCCAGACGTCGATCATTATGAACCAACAGAAACAGGCGAGTCTCCTTTAGCTCAAATTCCTGAGTGGAAAGATACCATATGTCCAAACTGCGGTAGTAAAGCAACACGAGAAACCGATACAATGCCAAACTGGGCAGGGTCTTGTTGGTACTTCTTAGCCTTTGCAGGTCATGCTACCATGGATAAGCTAAAGACTGATGCAAAGCCCTGGAGTGAAAAAGAGATTGCTTCTTGGATGCCTGTTGACTGGTATATTGGTGGAGCAGAACATGCGGTGCTTCATCTGCTTTATGCGCGGTTTTGGATGCATGTACTATACGACTTGAACATAATTCCATTCACAGAACCCTTCATGCGCCTCAGAAACGTAGGAATGGTCATAGGAGAAGACAATCGCAAGATGAGTAAGTCTATCGGGAACGTTATTAATCCCAATGATGTCATCGCGGAATATGGCGCTGATACGCTCCGCCTATACGAAATGTTTATGGCGCCCTTTAATCAAGAAGTGGCCTGGTCCACACAGTCCTTACAGGGCGCATACAGGTTTTTGAGGCGAATCTGGCAGATTTACAACACGCCTGACAAGTTAACTAACCAGGATAGTAGTATAGAGGATAGGGTTGCCTTTGAGCTTCAAAGTCTAATTAGTAAAATTGATAAAGATATTACGAACGTTAAATTTAATACTCCAATATCAGGTATGATGGAGTTTATTAACATGTGGGAGCATAAGGACAATGCTTTGACTAACGACCAAGCAAAAACGTTCTTAAAGCTTCTCGCACCATTCGCACCGTTTATTACAGAGCATATTTGGCGAACAATTTTCGACATGAAGACATCAATTCACAATGAAGAATGGCCAAAAGCTACTTCTGATACATTCTATAAAACAACTCTTATGATTCCTGTTCAAGTCAATGGGCGAGTAAGGGATTCGATTAACGTGGAAGCCGATACTTTAGAAGATGATGCTCTTAATCTGGCAATGGCATCTGAAAAAATTACAAAATGGCTTGATAATAAGAAACCTCGTGTTATATATGTCCCTGGAAGAATCCTAAATCTAGTTGTATAATATCTGACGCGGGCCGGTAGCTCAATGGTAGAGCAGTTCCCTTTTAAGGAATTGGTTGTGGGTTCGAGTCCCTCCCGGCTCACACGTACATATGAAAACATCACTACATATTCTTCCAAATAAACTTCGAACACTCCTCGTAGATACAAAAGCTTTCCCTTCAGCGACATGCTTATTGCTCGTTAATGCTGGTTCACGATTTGAGAATAAAAAAAACAATGGTATTGCTCATTTCTTCGAGCATATGGCTTTCAAAGGAAGCAAGAAGTATCCAAGTACGGCACAACTTGCATCATTAGTAGAAGGTTTTGGTGGTGAATTCAATGCTTTCACCTCTAAAGACTACACGGGCTATTATATTAAGGCTCCAGTACAGCATACAGAGACAATGATCGATGTCCTCAGTGACATGATTACCCAACCACTCTTAGACAAGGACGAAATCGAGCGCGAGAAGGGCGTTATTGGGCAAGAAATTAGTATGTATGAAGATACGCCACAGCGAATAATTAATCAGCTGTATGAGTATCTCTTGTATAAAGAAAGTCCTCTAGGTATGGATATCATTGGGACCGTTGATACCGTTAATGCAGCCACACGAAAGACCTTTAAGGATTACATGGACACATACTATTACGCAAATAATGCGGTTCTGGTCGTTTCTGGTGGTCTTACGGGTATAAAAAATGAGATTAAGGAGAAGGATCACCTCGATTATGCGACTAAATACTTTTCAAATTGGAGTCAAAAAAAGGTTCCAGGCTATATTCCTGTAAAAGAGAATCAGAAGAAACCGGCGACATATCTTCGCTATAAGAAGTCAGAGCAGGCTCATCTATGTTTCGGCTATCGTACGTTTGGAAAGAAAGATGAAAGAAAGTATGCTCTATCAGTCTTAGCCGCTATACTGGGGGTAGGTATGTCATCGCGGCTCTTCATGGAAGTCCGCGAGAGAAGGGGATTGTGTTACGCAGTTGGAACATATACAGATCACTTTAATGATGTCGGCACAATGGTTACCTATGCAGGTGTGCCGACAGACATAAAAAAGGTCCAAGAAGCAATAAAAGTTATTAAATACGAGCATGAGAGCCTTGTAGATGGAAAAATTATCGACAGCGAGCTTGCGAGAGCAAAGGAAATATTAAAAGGCAGACTGATTTTGTCACTTGAGGACACCTTTAACGTTGGTTATATTTACGGTAAACAATTGCTTCATGAAGGTGAAATCAAGCCTGTTGAGGAGATAATTCAGCGAATCGAAGAAGTGTCCGCTAGTGATGTGATCAATCTTGCAAAAGATATCATAAAGCCTTCGCAAGCAAATTTAGCCTTAATAGGTCCTTTCAAATCTTCTACTTCCTTCGAGAAAATAATTGCCTAATGATATCTATATCAGAATAGGTACTATCTATATCTTTTTTACCTCATCTACTGTTGACAAGTCTACTTAATAATTGCTACTCTGAATGTACATCACAATAATTAATTTCTTTGTGATTAAAGATTGTTGAGAGGCCCTAAATTTACAGGCAGGGGATACGCTAGTATAAAGCATATTTTCCTCGCCCTCATAATTTATGGGGCCTTGTTTTTGTACCCAAAACACACTTTCGCTCTTACCTCAACACTATCTACTCAAACAGAATTCGAGCTTGGAACTTTCTCAAACACAGAAGCATATACGAGTAAAGGCAACGTAAAGCTTAAGGATGGAGGTCAATGGGGCTCTACAGTAATAAATTCAACACAGTTACCCCAAACTCAGGGCGGCTCATCAGTGTCAGACG
>CAZTOA010000001.1:9319-34751 GCA_964614975.1 uncultured Gammaproteobacteria bacterium
ACGTTCATTTTAATCGCTACAACCCGACGAATAACACATGGAAAAGAATGGCAAACCCCCCTTTCTCAACTCAAATATATAAGTCGGATATGGTCTATCTCAACGGGTACATATATCTAGTTTTTGGAGGCTATCAAAAGAAGTTTGCTAAATATGATGTCGCGGCTAATACGTGGACAGAATTAGAAGACTTACCTGACTATACACTATATGGAGTCTCAATTTCTACAGACGGAACTAATTTATATATTTTGAGGTCATCAAATACTACGGATATGTGGAAATATACAGTTTCCACTAATGATTGGTCAAGTCTCGCTGCAGCTCCTGCCACGATATATACAGGTTCCGACCTTGTGTATTCAGCAGGTAATTTTTATACACCACGAGGAGCGGGTACGAATACGTTTTATCGATATAACGTTGCCGGAAATTCTTGGTCAGCCATGACAAACGCGTCGGTAACTCTAAATGGTGACCATGATCTTATCGTGAGCGGTGATTATATTTATGTAACAACATCAGGGGCAACAAATACTTTTTATCGGTATAGCATCTCGGGTAATTCATGGGCCGTGCGTGCGACACTTCCGCAAGTTGCTAACTATCATAGTTTTGTATACGTCTCTGGTGTGGATAAATATTATCTATTTAGAGGCAATGGAAACTACGATATATGGACATATAGCACTACCGGAAACACCTTCACCTCAATAATTGAGCCTCCGGCAGCTCTAAGTACGGGTGCGAACTTAACGTACTCAGGTGGAGATGTATATCTTATCAGAGGTACCTCGACAAACTTTTACGGCTACGATGTTGCTACGAACGTATGGACAACACTGGCTGTCGCTCCCGGAAATATTGCTGGGGAGCAAAAAGCAGTTGTAGCAGGTGGAAGTATTTATTATTTTGCTGCAAATAATACGACCGCCTTTTATAGCTATAGTATTGCGGGGAATTCATGGACCACACTCACTGTGGCCCCAGCAGCAATTAACGGAGGAGGATCGCTAGCTTATCCCGGTTCAGGAGATTATATTTATGCAACTCGTGGTGGAAATCTGGGTACTTTTTCTCGCTACAGTATTTCTGGTAATTCTTGGAGCGATGTTGCCGTAGCAGACTTACCGGCGAATATTCTCATGGGCATTGGTTCTCGAATACTGAGTGATGGAACAGATATTTATGCATTTACAGGAAGTACAGGAAAACCAAAGCTTTACAAATATGTCATTGGTACAAATACATGGTCAGAGATCGGCGATCTTCCATTTAGTCCATATTATGGAACAGACGTTGATTATTATTCAGGCAAGTTTTATGCTCAGACAGGCTACTACCGTTTAGACTTTTGGGAATATACAATTTCCTCAAATACCTGGCGTCGTCTTGAAAAACTCCCAGGGTTTTCAGCGAGTGATGTGGGTCCATTTACCGGCGGTGCACTTGTTAGTAATGGGAGCGGTACTATTTTCTCCGTTTGGGGCTCTACGTTCCAACGAATGACAAGCTATTCTGTATCTGCTAATAAATACCAGGCCTCCGGAACATGGACGTCCGGGACGATTGACCTTACTTATGTGAGTTCATTCACTTCATTAACTTCCACAAAATCGACGCCCGGGGCTTCTTCGGTTACTTATGAAACACGCACGTCTGCCGACGCATCTACATGGTCAAGCTGGCAGAGCGTAAGTGGGACGACAATTGCGTCAGCTGCTAATAGATATATGCAGGTTAAAGCAACACTCACGGCAGATACCGGCAATGCCGATACGCCAGTACTTAACGATATTACTATTACTTATAGTGGCGACTCAACTGCCCCCACAAACCCAAGCTCATTTACTGGCTCCTCCCAGCAGGTTAGCGGAACATCTCTGACAACAGGTAATACATACAGTTACGCTCATCCATATTTTACATGGACCGGAGCATCCGATACAGAATCGACAATTGCTGGATACTATGTATATTTTGGTACAAGTAGCAGTGCGGATCCGGCAACTCTAGGTAGTCTCCAAACGACCGCTACATTTGTTATAACCGAAACGCTCACTAATGGATCAACCTATTATCTTCGTGTAAAAACGAAAGATTCTGCGGGGAATATAAGTGCTGCAACTACTGGCTTCACGTACGTGTACTCTGGTGTTACCGCGACAGGTGCAACCTATACGACAAGCTCAGATTTTTCTGGTACAAATAGCAATACAGCCTCAACAAGTGATCAAATTCAGTTAAGTCCAGATTCAGGAGGCATATGGGAGCAAGAAAGAATTTCTCTTGCACCAGCAACTTTATCTACTGGTTCAAACTGGGCGTATGTTTCGTCTTCAGGTAAGCTCTATACCTTTAGAGGTCAGTCTACGACAACATTTTATTCCTATGATATAGCGACTGATGTATGGGCTACTTTGGCTGTCGCGCCAGCCACTGTCAATTATGGCTGGGTTATTGAAGGGCCATCGGGGTATTTATACGCGGCACGTGGTGGAGCAACTGCTTCAATCTGGCGCTATGATATTGCTGGAAACACGTGGAGCGATGCGGCTGCAGCGGATGCTCCGCTTACGCTAGCCGCCGGATCATCAGCTAGATACGATGGGAGTCGATATATTTATGTGACGAGAGGATCTAGCGATGATGCATTCTTCCGATTTGATACGCAAACCGATAGCTGGGACACTCTCTCTAATGTCTCATTTGATATCCTGAACGCGATGTATCAGGGTGGTGATATAGCAACAGATGGCACTAATATTTATGCAGTTCAGGGAGGCGGATATTCAGGATTTTCAAAATATGTAATATCATCAGATTCCTGGAGTACATTACCAGCCTTACCTTTGGTTGCTCAGAACGATGGAACCATTGAGTATGTAAGCTCTGAAGAAGCAATATATTATCTACCTGGAAATTCAAAAACATCGATCTATAAGTATGACATTGGCACACAGCTGTGGTCAGAATTAAATGAAGCACCTTCGACTATTGGACAGGGAAGTGATCTTCGAAATGTTAATGGTAAGCTGTATGTAATAAGAGGAAATACTACTCAAAATATTTATACTTTCAATACCGCTACAAATAGTTGGCTTGTACCGACTTTGGGACTTTTCGGGACTTTCTTTAGAGGGGTTGATTATCAAACATTCACTACTGGAGCAGATATAGTTAAGGGTGATAGCACCTATTACTATGTAGCAAAAGGTGGTATAGATACACTTTTCGCACGTTACGATGCGGCTACCGGTTCTGTGCTAGGACTTAAAGATTTACCAATAGCATTCTCAACAGGAAGCGATCTTGTGTATGAAAGCACAAATAATAAGATTTATGCTATCGGCCAAGGGAGCAATACCGGTTTTTATCAGTATGATATTGCCACTGATGTTTGGACAGAAATAACAACTGATGCTCTAACAGCTGCTCCTGGAGCGGGATCGAGCTTAATATATGACGGATCACGCTATATCTACTATGCTCGTGGAGCAACTACAACAAGTTTTTATCGATATGATACCCAAGGTTCAGCTGGCTCGCGATGGTCAACCATGGCAGTTGCCCCCGCGACTCTTGCAACAGGTGCTGAGCTGTTTTATAAGGGTGGATATATTTATACACTTCGTGGTGGAAACACGACTACTTTTTATAGATACAGTATTTCAGGTAATACTTGGTCTACGATGACCGCAATTACGGCAGCAGTTAATACGGACGGATTTTTAGTTGATGGTGGGGACAGCAATTCCCTTATAGCTTGTAGGGGTGGCAATACGGCAGTCTGTTACAAGTATTCAATTTCTGGTAATTCATGGTCTGCGATTGACACCGCAATCACAAACTATAATGCGGGTGCAGCGGCAGATACAGGTAGTGGACGAATGTTCTCAATAGCTGGCTCAGGTGGAACCAATGCTTTTGCTGATGGACTGCATTCATTCGTCATAGAAACAGCCACAACGTCATTCCAAAGGACGGGTAGCTACACATCGCAAGTCCACGATTATACGACAGTATATAAATTTGGGAATCTTGGTGTTACATATACTGCTGGTACTTCTGGCACGACAATAACTCCGTATACGCGATCATCAGCTGATAATTCAGTATGGACTGCATGGACTGCTGCAGCAAGTACAAAATCAATCGGAAGTACAAGTTATTATGAAATTAAGTCTCCTGATAATAGATATCTCCAGGTTAGATTTGATTTAACTTCTGGTGACGGATTGTATACGGACGTGATTGATTCATATACAGTCAATTATTACACCGATTCAAGTGCACCAACGAATCCAACATCACTTTCTTCATATTCGACATCTGGGCAATCCACATCAATCACAACAAATACCTGGTATGCACATACAGCACCAAATTTTGACTGGCCAGATGCCGAAGCAGTAGGTGGAGCGACAGACTCTGCGGGTGGGTCGGGTATTGATGGATATTATGTATATTTTGGTACGAATAGTAGTGCAGATCCGGCTGTCGATGGAGCATTGCAGACTACAACTGCATACACCGCATCTAGTTTAGTTTCTGGGTCAACGTATTATCTGAGAATTAAAGCAATAGATGATGCAGGTAACGTTGCAGCGACAACATGGCAGCCATTTATCTATAAACTTGATTCGACTGCGCCAACAAATCCAACGACAGTAACTGCAGATCCACCTGGATATTCTGCTACTAATAGTTTCGACTTTACGTGGAATGCAGGTTCGGATGCAGATTCAGGAATAGCAGAATACTGTTATAAGACCGGAGCTGTTGGTGCTGTTGAAGCGTGTACTGCGAGTACGACGATAACTGCACTGGAGGCATATCAATCAGGTGCGAATACATTCTATGTGCGTGCAAAAGATACGGCCGGAAACTTTGCGTCGTCGTACGTTAACGCTTCTTACTATTATAGTTCGACTGCGCCAAGCGCCCCACAAAATGTTGAGGTAGATCCGTCAACGAACACTGTAAATGAGTTCGCCTTTAGTTGGGACCCGCCTTCAACGTTTTCAGGTGCACAAGAAAATCTACGTTATTATTATTCTATTAATGCATTGCCCACATCAAGCAATGTGAATCAAGTTGGTCTATCTGTAACATATGTGGCAGCGGGCGCTTACGCAACACAAACGGGAGAAAATACATTTTACGTTGTTGCTAAGGATGAGGCAGGAAACATTGATTACAATGTATATGGAACGGTAGATTTCACTGCCGATACATCGGCACCAGGAATTCCGGAGGACGTAGAGATGGCAGATGTCTCGGTTAAATCAACAGAATCCTGGAAACTGGCAATAAGCTGGGAAGCTCCCACTTCAACTGGATCAGGCATAGCGAACTACAAACTGTATCGATCGAGCACAGCTGATGCAGTATGTTCAACAAGTATGACTGGTTTTACACTTATAGGTACGACGACAGAACCATCTTACGTTAACTCAAGTCTCGAACAACAAGATTATTACTATTGTGTAAAAGCATGTGACTCAACAGGAAATTGTTCTGCAGCCAGCGAAACGGTAACAATGTATCCAGACGGAAGATGGGAGGCTGCACCAGCTCTTACTGCAAGTCCTTCCGCATCGGTAAAAACACGAAGTGCAAAGATTTCTTGGTCAACAAACAGAACGTCGAGTTCATTCGTAAAATATGGAAAAGTATCGGGCACATATGGTGAAGAAGTTGGTTCTTCAACACAAGTAACAGCTCATGAAGTGAATCTTAAGGAACTTGACCCGGGAGCTACGTATTATTACAAAGTTCTATGGTCAGATGAAGATGGTAATACTTCATCATCTGATGAATACAGCTTTTCGACAAGCGCCGCTCCATTTGTAGCTGACGTGAAAATATCAGATGCAAGTATTTCTACAGCTTATGTTACTGCCAATATTACATATGCCACAGAGGCAACATTACAATATGGTCCAACGACATCGTACGGTGGAACGACTACAATTCCTGTTTCTAAATCGGGCGGTCTATATTCAGTCAAACTTGAGGATCTTGAACAAGATACGCTATATCACATTCGCATAGTTGCAGAAGACGATGAGGGCAACGTATACAATGGAGAAGATAAGACCTTCCAGACTCTTCCAGTGCCAAAGATTACCAATATAAAGGTCCAGCAAGTTGCGGGATTACCGACAGCGACCGTTCGACTCATCTGGGCATCAAATACCGAAATTTCAACAATCGTTACATATTATCCAACTGCTAATCCTGAGCAAGCTAAAGATAAAATCAATCTCTCTCGTGCGCTTACACATGAGTTGGTCATAGGCGATCTTACGGATGAAACTGATTACACAATTTTGGTAAAAGGTCGAGATGTGGCTGGAAATGAAGCGGTGGCAGATACGTTAAAGTTAAAGACCGCTGCTGATTTAAGAGCACCCGAGATCTTAAATCTAACTGTAGAAAGTACGATTATTGGTATTGGCGACAATACAAAAGCGCAGATTATCGTCTGTTGGGATACTGATGAGCCAGCGACAACACAGGTTGAGTATAATCTGGGCACCTCAACAAATTATGCTTCGACAACGCAAGAAGATACCAACGCCACAACAAATCATTGTGCGACCATATCTGGTGCGCAGCCTGCACAGATATATCAGATGCGCGCACTATCTAAAGATAAGGCTGGTAATAGTGGTACTTCATTTGATACTGTTATAGTTACCCCGAGTGCAACAAAAGACGTATTAAATCTCGTGGTTAATAAGTTGTCAGCCACATTTGGCTTTTTGAAACGATTTTCAAGATAAATAACATGGCAGAATCATTTATTAAAGCAACTGGAATTTCAAAGACTTTTAACGTCGGAAATGAGGACGTACAAGTTCTAAAAGAAATTAATCTCGATATAGAAAAGGGAGACTTTGCCATTATTTTTGGCCCTTCTGGTTCAGGAAAATCAACGCTGTTGCATTGTCTGCTTGGCTTAGAGGCTCCTACAACAGGCAATATCGTTATCGAAGGCAAGGATTTTTATGCGATGACAGAAGATGAAAGAGCCGTATATAGGCGTCATCGCGTCGGAATGATTTATCAGCAGGCATTATGGATAAATTCATTGGACGTAGTGAATAACGTAACGTTTGCTTTAAACCTACTTGATTACAATACGCAAATGATTGACGAAAAGGGACAAGCAATGTTAAAAATGGTAGGTATGGAAAATTGGGCGGGGCATCGTCCGACAGAACTTAGTTCTGGTCAGCAACAAAAAATTAGTTTAGCTCGTGCAATGGTTATTGATCCGGTCCTTATGGTTGCCGATGAACCGACTGGTAATCTTGATACTGTCTCTGGATTAAATCTAATTCAAACATTTTTAGATATTAACGCAAAAGGCATAACAATATTAATGATTACACACGATCTTGATTATCTTAAATACGCAACAAAATTAGTCCACGTTCTTGATGGAAGTGTGGTTGAAGTATATAAACCAAAGAAACGAGCGCTAAAAGTTAAGGTAACCGATCCACAGAGTGAAGGCAAAACGGTGGATTTGCGTAATGCAGATTACTTAAAGAAATTACAATTATGAAAGAAAAATTAATCCCACTTTTGCGACATTTTCTTTCAATCATCTTAAATCCGGTCGCGTGGGTAAAAGGTTTTCGACATTTCATTCTGAAATTTCCGTATTATGCAAAAACATTCTTTTCGTTTATTACGTTCTTTATAGTTCTCATTCATTTTTCTATTTTGCGTGTATATGAATTTTTTGCAAGTATTCCATTATTAGGAAGACTGATACGCATTCCTGGAGGACTCATAGGGAAATTAGTAGGGAAACCAGTTGGGGTATTTATTCAAAAACTCGAATCGCTCCGACCATTCCAAGTCCGCCAGTCATATCTTATATACCTGGCGTTCGAAAACTTAAAGAGTAGAAAAAGTAGAACGCTTATTACAGTTCTCGGCATGGCGACAGGCGTAGGTATCATCGTTTTTCTTCTTTCGCTCGGCTACGGTATTGAGCGACTCGTTATTAGTCAGGTAGCCTCGCTCAATGAACTTAAAATTATCGACGTTTCTTCAAGTCGTAATACTGCACTTCGCATAAATAATGCAACGGTTAAAAAAATCGCGAAGAACGAAGCTATCGAAAAAATTGTGCCTCTCATTTCTTTAGTCGGTCGTGTCAATTTTAATAAGGCTAAAGCTGATGTTCTGGTTTATGGAGCAAGTCAAGATTATATGGAAATAGCCCAAGTAAAGTTAAAAAAGGGTAAAGGATTTACACATTTGAGTAAGCAGTCTTTTATAGAAGAAGAAGGTGATGTTGCCGGAGCCGAAACTGAATTGCCGAAAGCAAAAATAGGTCAAGCTGTAAATGGGGAAGTTGTTAACTTCAATATTTTACCGAATGAATTCGCGCCAGTACGAGAGGCGTGTGATGTCGCAGCCGCAATTATTGGTTACACGCCGCGAATTGAGGGCGATATTAAAGGGCAAGAAATGTGGGGTTCATCATATGTGCCTTACACCGAATACGGTCGTGAAGGATTTAATGAATCTACTCAAGAGTATCTAGGACTTTGGGTAAAAGGCAAAGTTCCACTTTTTAATAAAGATCTTGACGACAATCCGATCCCTAAAATTAACGAGAGTGGCTACCAGTCCTGGGAATACGGGTGTATTCAAAGAAAATATGTACAGATTATTGGAAAGGTTTCACAATTTGCTGCCGTATTAGGTGAATCAACTGCGAGTGCTGCACTTGCCCAATCAGGAGTCGTTGCTACAGGATCTGCACAATCAGCATTTAAAGCTGAAGTTATTTCAACAGATTCAGCAGGTATAGAATTTGTGAGATTAACTAATTCTTCTGAATCAGGAACATTAAAAAAGGAGCCCGAATTCATTTCCTTTACAAAGAAACCCTCTGGGGAAGCAATTATCTCAACTGGCCTGCTTCGACTTTTAGGTTTGACTGAAGAAAAAGCACTGGGCTCACAATTTAAAGTTTCATTTATATTGGTAAAGGGACTTCGCCCGGATATTGATGGTCGAAAATTTACAAAAGACGAAACATATAAAATCGTAGGACTTGTTGATAACAATGAAGAACAATTCTTTTATATTCCATTTGAGGATTTATCAAAATTATCTGTTAAAAACTATTCTCAACTCAAGGTCATCGTCAAAGATAAAAATGCGGTGCCAAAAATTCGTACACAAATAGAAACGTTTGGTTACACAACAACGTCATCAGCGGATACTGTAAGTCAAATTGAAGGATTGTTCAGGAATCTACGGCTTGTATTAGCCTCTATTGGTTTAATTGCCTTAGCGGTTGCATCACTTGGCATGTTTAATACATTGACTGTTTCTCTTCTCGAACGTACCAGAGAAATTGGTGGAATGAAAGTTATTGGTATGGTATCTGAAGAGATTCAGGACCTCTTCCTTGCGGAAGCTATGATTATGGGCTTTGCTGGGGGAATCGGGGGCATATTCTTAGGCTATGTCTTGGGACAGCTTACATCACTAATTATCTCGATATTCTCGATTACACAAGGTCTAGGGTACCTCCAGGTATCGTACATTCCTTTTTCATTCATTATATTTATCTTATGTATATCATTTGTCGTTGGTATTTTTACCGGGCTCTATCCGGCTAGACGTGCACGTAATACCTCAGCACTTAATGCATTGCGTTATGAATAATACATAGAATCATGAAGAGAAAACAAAAAAATGAATCCAAGAGCACGTTTTTTTTAGGAAGTCGCTTGATACTTTTGTTCGTTGTTTCAGCTTCAATTTCTACATTTATAACTCTTTCGATTCCCAAAATAAAAGTACCCTCGACAACAACGGTTCTTAAACAAGAGATTATTTATGCTGATGCTTTTACGATAATAAAAAACGTAGTCGTGACAGGCAATAAGGAGAGGATTCTTTTAGTTGATATGCGAAGCAAAGTTGACTACGATAAGAATCGATTAAAAAATTCAGTAAACGTGCATTTTCCTTATGAGAAGGATCATAAAGGACAGGTGGCATTTGTCAAGGAGGTAAAGGAATTAGCGAAAAAGTACAAAGCGGTTGTTTTATTGCCATATAGTAGTGCATCCCTAACAGGAGAAGACGCAGTAAGAAAATTGAAAAATGAAGGTATGGATAATGTTTCACTCATGAGGGTAGGTTGGAATGAATTGTACAATCTACCTAACCTCTGGATTCCAGAGGATCAAGTAGAAAAATTTAATTTGTCAACTCTTCTCGATAATTAAAATGAATGAGATTTCAATGAGTTTAGTTTTTATTCTAGGTCTATGTATTGGTTCGTTCTTGAATGTCGTTATTGATCGTTTGTCTGCAGGAAAGACCTTGATGGGTAGGTCGATGTGCGATTATTGCGAGCGAATTTTAAGACCTCTGGAGTTAGTACCGGTACTATCTTATTTAGTTCAGAGAGGATTTTCAAAATGTTGCGGGAAAAAATTGTCGTGGCAGTATCCATTTGTCGAATTATTAACGGGCGTGGTTTTTTTGCTTGTATATTTTGATGCTTTTATCCAGAGAGGAGATATTGTGTTAACAATTTCTTCGCTTGGAATTGCTTCGGCGCTTATCGTAATAACGGTCGCCGATCTTAAATATCGTATTATTCCAGACGCTGCGCTGATCGCTATGTTATTTTTTACCTCACTTTTAGTAGGGCACGATCTTTTTAAGACCGTGTCTTTTTTAGATCGTGCCCTGGCTGGCACGATTCTTTTTAGTGGCATGGCTATTATTTATGCCGCGACCAAAGGTCGCGGGCTTGGTTTCGGCGACGTAAAATTCGCCGCCATTATTGGCTATCTTTTGGGTCTCCAGCAAGGATTCCTCGCCCTCTACATTGCCTTTATTTCAGGCGGACTTTTGGCGATCGTGCTCCTTTTGACATCAAAAAAAGGTTTAAAATCCGAAGTAGCATTCGGCCCATTTATGGTGTGGGGTATACTAATAGTTCTTATTTGTGGTAGGCAGTTACAAATGCTAGTCTCAAAATTTTACCAATGATATGGCTAATACCGAACCTGTAGGTCTCCAATCTGAGCCTTCCGAACTTGATGAATTAAAAGATCATCTAGAAGCTTTGTCTACTGATCAACCTCCAGCGGAACCTAGAATTCCTGCCAGTCAGGTAACCGCATTCATAGATAGAAACTTCGGAGAGGTACAACAGGCAGAAGGCATGCTTGACCATGATTGTGAGACGATACTGGAACTTGTCAGGTCATGTGATGATCCATTGTTACCTCAAGCCATAAGACATCTCATGAGGCTATATAACGAACAGCCCCTCATACAAGATGATGAAGAAGTACCATTTCCCCAAGCTCTTATCCGAGCACTTGCTGAAAACCAACATGGTCAATTAGCGCTATTGGAAGTTTGTAGGTATATGGCCGATCATGAAAGAGAGTATACATATAGATTTAACCGCTCCTCAGAAGATGAGTACCAAATTGATGATTTTATGCAAGACATACGCCTGGGTAGTGTAGAAGAAATTCAGCCTATTGTAGAGGCTCTCTTGAGCTCATCTGATCTAGAGATGCAACAGAAAGTTCTTCGTATGTTGGTAGATTCTGTTGGATTTGCACATATTATTAATAGCGTGCGCGATTATGTCAATGGGGCTCAGGGAAAACCACACGCTGCACACGCAGAAGCAATAGGGAAGTGGTTATTGGGTATAAAAGGTTCAGATATTCCATTTCATACGTCATTAAATGCCTTTTACGCAAACATGGATTTTGAGCAATTTCCGCTCAATGTTGAAAGTCAGGGTCGAGATATTGAGAGATTACGCGAGGAGCTATTACGCGTTGAGGGTATTCAAGGTACTATTATCGATATGGGTTGTGGTACTGGTCGCCTTGCAAATGCATTAGCTGCAGAAGGAGTACGAGATATTGTTGGTATTGATTCATCGCCAGTCAATCTTGCGAAAGCTCAGATTGCTGATGCTTCAGGCTCTGTTGATTATAAAGAAGCCGACTGGACGAGCACAGATTTACCTGACGACTCGGCAAAAATGGTATTTGTCCTTGGTAGAACCCTACCACATGCGGAAGATGATGCGACGCTACAGAGAGTTTTTTCTGAAGCCAGGCGAGTACTGGTTGAGGGTGGTGTTTTATTCTTTGACATTCCAGATCCTGATACTGGGATGTATCTTGAGGCTAGGAAGCGTCATCTTACAAATCTTCGGGCAATGGGAACACCAATCTCAGGAACCGATGATGAGGTATTACCCATGATTAGTACGGTTGTGAGCTCCCCAGATGGTACAAATTATATGAATAGGTTTATGCCTCCACTCGACCTTGTGCAATTACAATTGCACTTCAAGGATTTCGATGTAGAAGAAGTTGGTAGATATAGGTTAAAGGCCGGAGATGAGGCTGAGTGTGCATATTTTAGGGCAACAAAGAAACCGGAAGCATCTATTGATGAGCTTGTAGCCAGGCTAAATTCCAGAGAGCCTTCATCGTGATCGCAATTTGCGGATGGTGAATGATAATGCCAATTAGTTGTCCACCTTTATGGTAGTCAATAAAAGCTACTTTGTCGCCATAGATATCTACTTCATGCGGAAATGGGAACGTAGCTGCCGCGACAACTCGTGTTTCGCGCAATGCTATATCATCTCGTTGAAGGTAATTCTCTGACATATTACCTGACGATATAATAACTTTAGCCTCAATTGCAGCTTCAACACGTCTTTTAACATATGTTTTCCTAAGCCATTTAAGCAGTGATGGTTCGACATCGTCATTATTTAGTGCAGCATAAATGGGCTCATTCACTTTTATCGTATCTTCATATATCATTTTCAGTCCCTCGACTCCTTGGTAGGTAGTAACTACAGGTTTTTCAATTGAAGTTATGTATTGCTGTGTTAGTTGGGGGAGCAGAGAATTGAGCTCAAGTCGAGCTTGAGTAGCCTCTGATGTCTTCAAATCAACAAGGCGACTGAGCTCTGTTGGCGAAGCGGGCTTAAAGTGTATTTTCTTATTAATATCTTTTTTTGTAGCGAGGCCTTTTTCCTCAAGACTGTACAGTGATTTATATACTATGCCGCGTTTTAACTTTGTTCGGGCAATAATGATATGAACGGGTAGTTCACCCTCTTTAAGAAGTAGTTCATAGATATCGCTTTCCTTTTTTGTTAAATAGGGTAGTGCCATAAGTTTCACAAGATCGGGACTTTAAAAGATCGTGTCCTAATTTATTATAGGTATGTTATAAATCTTCCTATTCTGTCAACTAATAGTGACACTTAATATATATGTAATCAAGTGTAATATAACTATAGGCTTGACAAAGAGGCTAAACTATGTTATTATAAGATATATCACTTAAATCAAGCTCTATAACAAATATGTTACAGGGACTTGACAAACAACGAATAAGGTGATATACTATAAGATATAACGGTTAGAAAGAACGACAACGTTCAGCACTTTACAACTAGTCATCGTAGCAAGTTAATCGGAGGTCTATGGATGGTTACTAGCCCTGTCGGCAGCCATTCGTTGATTAAACATTAACGAAAAACAGTTAATGAAGTATTTTCATCTCAGGGATATAAGCATGCCCGTCAGAAGATATGCAACGTTAACAACTGATGACAATTCCATACCTTTTACCCCTGTCCACTAGAAATAGTGTAAGAGGCAAGAGGGTGGAAGCATGATTCTAAAGCTTACATAGAAAGATATTTAGGATCAGACTTCCACTTTATTTTTTTATAAAGCGGAGATTAACGAATAGTTAATCGCACTTTACATAGTTTTCCAGTAAAGAACTGAGCAGATTAAGGGGAGATTAACACTAGATTTGTGTTAATTGAAGCTTAATAGAGGTTACTTTATTCCATTTCGCTGTCTTTATTCCCTGTCCCTTAAGGCATACGTCTTAAGTAAATAAAGAGAGTGAAGTTTCAGCGAGTGGAAATCTGGAGATGAGTTGCACCTGTCCGATAGTTAGCTTTGTTCTAACTACGCGACTCATGCTCGTCTTCAGCTTTCCACTTTTTGTGGAAAAGAACCCGCTCCGGCGGGTTTTTTTGTGCAGAAATTGGCGTCTTAGAAAATGCTCCTTTCTAGGGCGTCGCTTACTAGACCACCATGTCTATAAACTGCCGTCTGACACCCCTATGACAAACTTACGGGGGGAGCTGTCCGAGGTCGCGGACATAAATATCGACCATCATCAGGGCTCTCGCGGGATCATCACCCGCGAGAGGCTCTTTAGAAATTTCGAGCATATCGAGATTTGTAAAGAGCGGAAAAGCTCTGAAGGCGGCGTCCGGCCGCAACCTCTAAAGGAGAGGGCAGCATGAGCGAACACGCACGATTAATCGTAAACTTCGTCGTGCTGGCACACATTTCGTGTGTCGGAATCATCGTATTTTTCGCGCTGTTTTAGGTTATCAGTGACACGCCTGGCTTCATCACTAGGCGCGTTCACCTAAGTTTCTTTGCAAATAAAGAAGCTGAGGTGAGCGAAAGCTCAAGCACTTTTTAAATAGACAGGATTTGTCTTTCTTACGGGAGGCATTGTGTGTATGAAGATGTTTTGTATGTTTGTACTCACATTGTCTCCCGAAAGGGGACCTTTGCCAGATACGCTGGCAGAGTAGTTCTACTAGGATGAGACAAATGGACCCGTTTGGATATCTGCTTACCGGTGAAGATCCGAGAAATTTCTATCGCCGAGAAGAGGCTGATAGGATGGAGCATCTTCGGCATACGGGCAACGATAAATGCGACGAATGTGGGGAGGTTCTCAGCGATGAGGACCTCTTGGAACATGTCCGGCACTGCATGAACGACTATCCCGAAATGATCTGGTGCTGGAAGCACCACAGAGTGACGGAGATGGTTGGCGGTTTAGCCGAAGAGCGGCAAATGCGCATTGCCCAGGAGCTGGGCACACAGGAGATGGTAAATATCCTGTGTGCCGCCAAGGTGGCCGGGCGGTACCCTCCAATTGAGCTTTCGGCTCAACTCGAGGGTTTGGTAGGTCGGGTCCTCCTCAAGAAGGGGGACATCTGGGTCTATCGTGTACCACCAGAGAACAAGAAGTAATGTCATCAGTGTCGCCCCTGGCTTCATCACCAGGGGCGTTCACCTAAGTTTCTTTGTAATAAAGAGGCTGAGGTGAGCGTAATACGCTCGTGTACTTTTTAAATCATTAGAAAACTTTTGTAGGGCACACACGTGGCTATTTTTATATGGTTACATGCGTGCTCTGCAAGAGCGAAACCGATCAACAAAAAGGAGAGGTACAAGTCATGACCGGAATCTTCGACGTCATTGGCCAGGTCGCAGACCTGGCTGGTGCCGTGGGCGGCGTCTTTGCTGCCTTCGGCGTCCTACGTCTGATGGCCGCCGAGAGGCGGCTAAAGGAACGGGTCGAAGTCGTTCTCAAGCTCCAGGGGGATGATGGCAAGTCCATCATTCTTCCCCTGGAGTTGCTCCGCCGGGACGTGTCCCGCGCGGAGCTGTTGGGACGGCTGGGAATGCTCCCGATGCGGGAGAAGGGATCGCGATTTGCAATACGATCGTTCTCTTCTCCCGCCATCATCCGGGAGCTCAACGCGGTCGTGGAAGGCAAGTCCTCCACGATCGTGATTCCTGTCTCCACCGAAGAGATCGAGCAGTTTGATCTCTAAATGATCACTTGTCCTAAACATGACATAAAACTATTTCGTCAACACCCGAGTGACGTTAAAAAACGGGAATCATCAGAACTACCCCTGGTTTCATCGCCAGGGGGGTTCTTTTTAAACTTCCAGATAAATTGCCATCTGGGGCTTTGAAAAGAGCAGTTTACCTGTTCAAAGACTGCTGTACATTGAAAATTAGTTTGTTAAATTGTCGCTTGTGTAGTGCATAGAGAGTCTGATTGAAAAAACGGACAGGGTTTGGATTTCAGACTTTCTATGCGCTATACGAGCGCAACTCACGCCCACTAGATAAGCCTGGAACAGGGTAAATCTTACGGGCACGAAAGGTAGAAGAAGTCAAATGACTACCATGAGGATTGACACGACGAAGCGCGGGATTCCGGCGATCTGGGAGTCCGGCGGAGGTTTGACCTCCGGCGGTTCCAGCACGATCATCGCAGGCCGGGAGGGCGAGAAGCGCCGCCCGGTCTATGTGCCCCGCGGCGGGCACTTGTCTGGGGGCAATCACGCCCTCATCGCGGTTCATGAGGGCTTCTTCATCGTGAGGGCAGGTGTCTCGCGGGGGACGCGTTCCTCCGCAACCATCTCCCGCATCGTTTCGGTGTCCGTCAAGGACATCGATGGTGTCAAGTGGGACGCCACCGCAACGGTGGAGCTGGTCAACAGCTTTTCCCGTGGCGAGTGGGATAGCCCGCTGGATCCAAAATTCGTACCTGCGGTCGAGGCTGCTTTCGCGAAGGCGGGGGAATACCACTGTCGCTCGGCCTATTACATCGACACCTCCCCGAAAGAGGAGGTTTCGGAGGCGGAGCGCCGGCGGCGCGACGAGGAAATGCGCCAGCAAGATGTGGTCCGTGCCCAGCTGCGAGTTGCAGCTGCGGAGCGGGAGCTCCAGGCCAAGGAGCAAGCCGAAGCCGAAAGTCGGGCTGCGCGCGAGGGTGGCTTGGGAGCTCGCTTGGAGGCTCTGAACGTGCGTCTCGCGGCGCTGGGCCACTCACCAATCCAGCTCAATGACACGACCTTCGTGTCAGGCTGGACGTACTGGGAGCCAAGGTCTTACACAGAGTCCGCTATTGTGCGGACCGAGCATTGGGTTGAAGGCCTCGAGGCCACCGCTACCGAGGAGGAACGCAAGCGCGTTGCGCGCGAAGCGTTCCAGCACCAGTTTGAGGTATTCGTGCCTCGGGCGCAGGCCCTTGGTCTCGAAATCGGGTTCTTGGACGATCGGGTCGTCTTCCCTGGTCAGCTCACTGGCCAGTCGTACTCCGAGGAAGGGTTGGCCACTTTCGTGGCGGACCTCGACCTACGTGAGCGGAAGGCGGCCGAAGCCAAGGCACAAGCCGAGGCCGAGGCGGCCTATCAGGCAAAGAAGACCAGGGCACAGGCTCTCGGTCTGCCCACCAACGTCAGCATCTGGTGCCGCCGTGGTGGTGCTACAAATGCCGGTGATGGTTGGGTTGTTGGCCCGGATGGCCAGGATCGTGGCAACACGACCTGGTTCAATCCGCGGCCCCGTTATCCCTCCGAAGGAGACAAGATCTGGGAACAGATCTTGGAAGGTGAGGTCGTGCTCAAGTGGTCCAAGGCCTACACAGCCGCCGACCACGAGTTCGAAATCATCCACCTCCCCACTGATGGGCTTACGGAGGCGCAGCTCGAGCGCATCTGTGAGATCGAAGAGGGTTTGGAGGAAGAGTGGGGCGGCCGAGCCGGCATGTCCGGCAATACCACTTCTCCGTCGGTCGGCAAGGGCTGGGGGCTTGGCCCCAGTTCTGAGCCTATCGAGGAGTCGAACACGGCCATGGCGGAAGCCATGCGGAAGGCCGGCCTCCTGCCAATCCCCGACGAAGGCTCGGAAGAAGCCCTGCGTTCAGCGATGGACGCGTGGGCTGACTTCGAAGTCGAAGAGTAATGCTCCCTGAGCAAGGAAAAACTGCTTCGTCCACACCCCAAGACGTTAAATAGGGGGAACAAGTCCAATCCTAAGGACGGTAAAAAATAGGAGTCATCAAAGTCCCCGCGGCTTCATCACTGCGGGGCACTTTTCTAAGCATCTTATTCACGAAAATAGGGCGCTGAGATGAGTGCAAACTCACAGGATTGACCGCCTTAAAAGGCTGTTTATTACTATTACGAATAGATTTTCTGTCCGACAAGGACAGGGGTTGGACAGCAATATCTGCTAGTCCGGTAGTAAACAGCTTCTTGAGGCGGTTTTTTTGTGCCAAATTTTCTCTTGCAAAATGGACCGATTCCCGTTAATATAGCCCTATATGAAAGAACAAACATTGGTCGTACTCAAACACGATGCGGTAGCCCGCGGATTAATTGGAGAAGTTATTGGACGATTTGAAAAAGTCGGACTTAAACTTGTTGGTGCACGCATGGTGCAAGTTAACGCAGAATTAGCAAACAAACACTATCCACTCGAGAGAAGAGAGTTTATTGAGGGAATGGGAAACAAGACGCTTGAGAATTATGAAGCTCTTGGAAAAGACGCAAAAAAAGAACTTGGAACAAATGATCCTCATGAAATTGGAAAGGTTATCCAGGGATGGCTTGTTGATTTCATTACTTCCGGACCAGTCTTTGCAATGGTTCTTGAAGGTCCTCATGCAGTCGAACTCGTACGAAAAATGGTTGGTCATACGCTTCCATTAAAGGCAGATATGGGAACTATTCGAGGTGATTTTTCATTCGACTCTTCGTTTTTAGCCAATACTGGAAACCGCCCAATCAAGAACTTGATTCATGCATCAGGCTCTCTTGATGAAGCCGAATACGAAATTCCACTTTGGTTTAATATTGACGATATCTACAGCTACAAGCGAACTGACGAAGAAGTGATGAAATAAGGTGATGGTATAATACGGTATGTCAACGTCAGAGCGACTTTTGCTTCAACCCATTACTGATGCTCACGACCACGTCATAGCAGACGCATATTCTGGCGTTTTGCGCGACCCTTCCCTAGATGGCTTAACCTCAAAACCCGATGTGTTAGCTCGTATTGAGGCAGAATGTCTTGAGCGTGGTGAACAGGGATATCAGGGATTCATTCTCTTTCGTAAGGCCGTTGAAATGGGTATAACGGCTGAAGAGCTTGATGCGGTTTCAAATGGGCTTCCCATTGTTGTACTCGAACCCTCAAATCATGGGGGAGTAGCTAATTCTTCAGTTCTCTCTCAAGTTCGTACATTCGCAGAAGGAAAAGAACTTCAGGGTCATATCTCGGACGATGGGCATGTAAGCGAACATTATGCAACTGTCGCAAAAAATATGGCATTTGCATCTGTTCAAGACGAGGAGTTGGCACGTTCGCTTGAAAAAGTGTTAGATTCGCGGGTGAAATCGGGAATTTCTTATGTGCACGATATGGGTGTACGCAATGGTCGCGATCTTGTAGTTATTGCCGAACTCAAGAAAAAATGGGAGTCTGAAAGATCGGAGCCTTTCCCACTTACGCGCGGCTACATTATGCATCTTGGTGAAGTGGGCCCAGATCCAGTTGAGGAAATCAGAACGGCATTAAATAAAGGTAAACTTTCGCAAGAAGACCTTTCTTGGATCGGTATTAAATTTCTTGCAGATGGTACATTGGGATCACATAGTGCTCATTTAAAAGAGGATTATGCAGATGCAAACGATTTGGCTCTTGAGTTTCCTCGGGGCTTTTCGACGATGAATGCGAATAAGGCAGAGGAAGTAATGAAGAGAGCGGCAGAGTTAGGAATTCGGGAGGTCGCAGTGCATGCGATAGGCGATCAGGCGATTGATGATTCTCTTGAATTGGCTGAAAGATGGCAAGAAATTGCAGATATGCACGGTTTTGACGGTACTCGATTCCGCATTGAGCATTTTGAGCTTCCACTTCCTGCAGATGATGTGTTGAGACGGATTAAGGATATGGGAATATGGGTTGGTCCACAACCAAATTTTTTGACTGATTATGGGTATGTTGATCGTTTGGGAGAAGAAAGAATCGGTGCGATTTCGCCCCATAGAACAATGCATGAGGCCGGGGTAAATATGATGTTCGGAACAGATCGCATGCCGGCTTCGCCACTATTCGCGATATGGTGTGCGATGAATGCGCTATATGCGAATCAGCGACTTACTTTTGATGAGGCTCTTAAGTACTTTACGGAGACACCCGCGCAATTTGAGGGCAGAGAAGTGGGTGAAACGGTTGTTTTTGATGCGCGCTTGCATGAATTGCTGAAAGATGCAAGACTAGGCGAGGACGGCGTATCCTTATTGCAGCGTGCGAAAAATGGTGATAATGTGAGTGGAGATATACATCAGCTTGTTGCTGAACTGCATGCTACGGCACGAACCTAAACAAGACCTGGCCTTGTTTAGCATCGCGCCTTGTTTTCAAACTCCAAGTGTACTATCCTCAATGTATGGATACACTTTTGTGGAAGATTGGTGGGGAAGCTGGCTTTGGTATTATGACCGTTGGGGTCGATTTTTCAAAACTAGCAACAAAATCTGGATATTACACCGCCTCGTATGCAGAATATCCGTCACTTATTCGAGGAGGACATAATACGTTCGAAATCCATGTGTCGCCAAAAAAAATACGTTCGTCAAAAAACCTGATCGATGTGCTCGTATGCCTCAATCCAGACACATATACTTTACATAAAGACCGACTTACCCCTGAAAGTCGTGTGATTTATGATAAGGAGCTTTTTCCAGAAGATTTTAAAGCACCCGTGCACGGCATTGAAGTGCCAATAAAAAAGATCGTGCGCGACTTAAAAGGCTCAACCGTTATGATGAATACGGTTGCCATGGGTGCTTCGGTAGCTGTTCTGCAATGGAGGCTTCAAGATCTTTTTGACATGATTGAACACGCTTTTGGCGACAAGGGCGAGGCAGTGGTTACCATGAACAAGGGTTTGGCTCAAGCAGGATATGACCATGTTGTCGCGAATTCAAAGGAGCACTTTATTGCAGATTTTCTTCCAAGGCCTATTGCAGAGCCCCAAATGGTTATGACTGGAAACGATGCATTTTCTCTCGGCGCAGTAACAGGCGATTGTCGCTTATATGTAGCCTATCCTATGACGCCATCTTCGACGGTCATTGAACGACTTGCATCTTGGGCAGAAACAACAGGAATGGTCGTTCGCCATGCAGAGGATGAAATATCCGTTATTATGACAGCTATTGGCGGCGCATTCGCTGGCGCTCGCGCCGCCTGCGGAACCTCCGGCGGCGGCTTCGCTCTTATGAATGAGGCAGTCTCATTATCAGGAATTGCAGAAATTCCACTTGTTATTTTCCTGAGTCAACGTCCAGGTCCAGCGACAGGTCTTCCGACATGGACGGAGCAAGGGGATCTTCTATATGCCGTCCATTCTGGCCATGGTGAATTTCCAAAAATTGTCATAGCCCCTGGAGACATTGAAGAAATGTATGCTATGACAGCTGAAGCATTTAATCTTGCAGATATATATCAAACGCCCGTGATTGTTATGAGCGATAAGCACCTATCTGAAAGCTATTGGTCAACCTCAAAAATGTCATATGACCTTTTTTCGAAAAGCTTTAACGTCGAGCGTGGAAAAATAATTCGCAAAGTCGATGAGGAGCAATATCTTAGATATAAATTAACAGATGACGGCATTTCGCCCATGCTTATTCCAGGTCAAGAAGGGAAACATTACCAGACAAATTCATACGAGCATGATGAGTATGGCCACTCATATGAAGCCGCACAAAATAGAAAAGATCAAGTTGATAAGCGTGGAAAGAAAGGGGCTACTTTCTTAAACAATCATTATAAGGGCCCGGCAATTTATGGAAATCTTGAAGAGGCAACTGATATTCTTGTGTCTTGGGGAAGCAACAAAGGCGTTATTTTAGATGCAATGGAGCAGCTTTCTACATCTGAAAAAAAAGTAGCTTTTATTCATTTTACCTACGTTTTTCCGTTAAAAACTGAAGATATTGAACCTTTATTTGCGCACAAAGGCCGCTATATCCTTGTTGAAAATAATAGTCATGCACAATTTGGCCGACTTTTGCGTCAAGAAACTGGCATAGATATCAAAGAAAAATTCTTAAAATATGATGGGAGACAAATTTTTGTGGAAGAAATTGTAGGATTAATTAACAAATCTTAATATGGAAGAATTTGAAGGAAAAACAGCGACATGGTGCCCCGGCTGCGGGGACTGGGCAATTGCAGCAAGCATTAAGCGAGCATTTGTTGATCTTGGCTATCACCCATGGGATATTATGGTTGCCTTCGGAATAGGCTGCTCGGGAAACATGAACGACGTCCTGCATACCTATGGATTTCATAGTTTACACGGACGTGCACTTCCGCAAGCAATCGGCATGAAGATGGGTCAGCACAACATGCCAGTCATTTGTATCGTTGGTGACGGTGATACATACGGCGAAGGCGGGAATCACATGCTCCATGCGAGTCGTGGAAACCATGACATTACAGTTGTAGTCCATGATAATGGAGTTTATGGACTCACGACTGGTCAAGTGTCACCTCGATCTGCCGTTGGCCAAAAATCAAAATCTACGCCGTCTGGAACACTTGATGCTCCTTTGAATCCGCTGGCACTTACCTTGAGTCAGGGGGCAACATTTGTTGCGCAAGGTTTTGCAGGGCAAACGCTGCAGTTGATTGATCTTATTAAAAAAGGATTAGCGCACAAGGGATTTTCTATTGTGAATGTCCTTCAGCCATGTGTGACATTCAATAAAATTAATACGTACGAATATTTCAGGGATAAGGCATATTCGCTTGAGGAAGGATACGACCCAAGCAATTTTAAGATGGCTATGGAAAGAGCGCTGCAGTCGACTCAGGAAGAAAAATTTCCGCTCGGCGTAATTTATGAACATAATAAGCCGACATATACAGATCAACTGCCGCAGCTGGCTGAAAAGCAGCTAGTTGATAGAGAAAGATTTACTGACTTTGGACTAATAACTAAGGAGTTCACTGCCTAGGAAATATGCGCCCCGAGTTTAGTCAGGGCGCAATTTGTTCTCGCCTTGTCTGTGGACTGGCCCTAGAGGAGATGCAAACCTCCGTAGAATAGCACCATGCCACATAGGACTAGCGACACAATGGGCGTCATCTTAGACCTGATGTTTATGACACCTCGCATGAAGCAGTAGGTGCCAAGAATCAGATTACAGAAGGCCATTGTGGTCATTCCATAGGCCTGGACCCAAGCGATCTGGGTCTCGGTCGGGCTTGTTGTCATAGAGCCGATTGCGAACTGCGCCGTTGCAAAGCCGACAATGACTGCCAAGACACCCAGGACCTTCCCGAGTATGCTAAAGCGCCATGTGGCTTTAACTACGTGCGTCCCGACCATGATCAGCAGAAAGGGCGTGGCTGCAAGCCAGAATACCTGGCTTTCCGAAATGAGCATCGTCGTACTCCTGTATCTGTACTGTGCCGTCAGGACATCATGCCAACTGGCATAATGTTAAAGAACGGGGATATTATAGCAAACGGGCACGATCCACAATAAGACCTGGTCTTATTCTGCAAACATGACTTCGTCTTCGGGGAGTCGAAAGAGGCCTTCGTCAAGACGCTTTTGGTCGAGATAATGGGCGATGAAGCCAGCAGAGCGTGGTAGGATGAAAAGTGCATTAAAAAATTCAGTGTCGATACATTCTTGGAGATCTTTTGGTGATAAACCCTCTTTTTCAGATAAAAGATCGAGCATAATTGCTGCGACAGCACCATCTAGATTTAAAATAAGATTCGCCTTTTTGTCTGTAGTGATTGTTTCGACAGACTGTGCAAAAGTGGTGTACTTTTTTTCTTCGAGATTATCTACAAATGTTAAAAGTTTTGCGACGCGAGGATCTGGATTATCTGTACGATATTTTTTATGGCCAATGCCAGAAATATATTGTTTTTTGGCCGCAAATGATTCGACAAAATCTTGAGCCGGCACGCCTTTTTCTAACGCAGTAAACCAATTATGTGCCGCTTCATTTATGGCTCCGCCAAAGCGGGGACCGATTGTTAAGATGCCCGATGCGAGCGAAGAAACCATATCGCGGCCCGCGCGAGCGGTAATCATTGTATTAACCGCACCGGACACGTGTGGACCGTGATCTACAAGCAATTTTAAGACAATATCCACAAAGTCTACGACTTCTTTCGACTGAATTTTCTTCCCTAAAAACATTGAAACAATGAGCTCAGCAAATGACATTTTTTCACTTAATTCTGTCAAGTCAGAGCCCAGAACTTCAACTTTACCATCTTTTTCACGTGAAACCGAGCTCATGAAAAGCGATTTTTTGCGCCCATCCATTGATGTACTTTTTTTTGAGTCCTCGTTTTCTTCGTGCTTGTCAGATTGCATAGGAATAGTATTCAATAACGAGAGAAATTCTGCAAATGTATCGGGCGTTTGAATTCCTACTTCGCGCAGTGCCTCACGCTTTGCTTGAGCTGATTCACCTTGGGTTTTTGCCATCGCCTTTGCATGGCCAAATTGTGGTGGCTCTTCGAAAAGATCAGAAATGGTACCGGCAATAAAAGCGTATACAGGCTTTGTGAGTTTTCCTTCTTTTTTGAGGCGAACTAACTCGTATTCATCATCGCCGCCTAGTTCGCCGTAATACACAATGCTTTCGGTTGCTTCATCTACCTCTGCTTCAAGAAAGGCTTCTGCGGGGGAGAAGATAGGGAAGCGTTCACCGCCAAAAGATAGCGCGAATGACAAGCAATGACCAGCTTTTGTAACATTCCAGATGAGCTCATTTGTCATGCCTCCTGAGGCCGAAAAAACAGCGACATTTCCTTTTGTCGCAGCGCGAGCATTTTGTAACTGCGCATAATCAACTCCGGCGATTGCTCCGAGCTTAAGATATCCAGGAATAAGCAGACCTACACTTGCAGGGCCAATAATCCATATCTTTTTTTGTGCAGCGACATCGATAAGCTTTGTTGCATGTTGTTCAGGCATATTTTCTGCAAAAAGAACACCGCCTTGAATATTACTTAAATTGTCCAGAACTTCCATGCTTGATTCATAAGCGCGTCGTCCTGAGGTTACATTTAAAAAGAAATTTGCTTCTTTCGCCTTATTGTTAAGAGCATGGACGGATCCTACAACGGGAATAGCTACTTCGCGCTCGCCAAAGAAATAGCGTTCAAATTTGCGGCCACCCGCAATGATCGCTTTTATGGAAGGTTCAGCTCTGCCGATCATGTGATCAAAGTCTAAGATTGACTGAATGATCGGTTGGTGGTTGCCGATGCAGACTATGGCTGGTATGTCGGTAGTTTTCATAATGATTCTAATGATTTTTTAACAATCTCATTCAAGCTCAATTCTGGTCCGGCTATAAAGCCATTGAGCTTATGTTTTTCAATTGTGTCGCGCATGATTTTTAATCCCTTTTCTTGCTGTGGACCTCCGCGACGAACATAGATAGACACGTTTTGCGATTTCATCGCTTGCATTTCTTCTTCCATCGCTCGTACGATTCCTTTGAATGTTACACTCACGTCGGTAAAGTTCGCGACGCCTCCAGCGATAAGTAAAACTTTCTTTTTCGCGGCGCTCTTTAATAATAATGAGAGAATTTGCTTTGCATATTCATATGTCTCATCAGCATTCGGTGCGCCACTATATTCGCCATAGTTGCCGATGAGCTTTCCTTTACCAAGATTATTATATT
>CAZTOA010000001.1:34761-68946 GCA_964614975.1 uncultured Gammaproteobacteria bacterium
CATCGGCAATAACAAGACTGGCACCGCCGCCAGAGAGCAGCATCCAAATGGCGCCGTCGCCATTTAATACCTCGAGTTTAAAAGACGATGGACTCTTTTCTGAGAGCTTCACAACATTGATTTCTTCACTTATCGTTATATTTTTTTGAACGAAATCTTTTTTACTCCATGATGTAACAAAGTAATCTCCTGCACTATCAACCTCTATCGCGAGGTCGAGTAGTACAATCGATCCGTCTTTAATTAGTAAAGGATTAATCTCTAAAAAGGCAAAATACTCTTTTTCAAATATATCAATCAGCCCCTTAAGCATATCAAAGGGCATCTTTATAGCATCGGCAATAGCCTTAACGTCATCTGCGCTTTTGATCACATATTCCTTTACCTCATTTTTTGTCGCTGCTTCTTCAATATCAATGCCACCTTGAGTATGATGCCAGAGTTTTATCCCATCGCGCCCGCGTTGTAGCGCAAGGTATTGCTCTTCACTTTGGTCATGCTTTAAGAACGGCTCAATGAGAAAGGAGTTGTAGCCTTTAACCTCAAGTTCTTTAACTGCCGCTTCGACTTTATTCGAACTCACGTTGAGCAATAATAGCCCTGTTTTAGCTCGTTTTTTTACACCTTGATCAACTTTAACGACATTTGTGGACTTAGAAGATAGTTCAGATAGTTGAGTTTTCCAATCGGGGGAAGTTGTCACAACCTGGACGCCATTATATTCTAATCCAAGTTGTGGAAGTACAATAGACTTTGCCTTGAATTCACTTATTTTAACCCGTGACATAGGGATATATTATAGCTTATTTTATCGACGGCTCGGCAAAAATCAGCATACGTTGAGAAATTGTGCCTGGAGGCCAGCATGTTTGTAGCGTTAAGAACTCAGAATCCGTTTTTTTTGTAATGTAATCAACTTCAGAAGGATCAACAATTGTTTTACCTATAACCGTATATTTATGACGAACACCATGATAATAAAGGTTTATCTCGTCACTTGGCTCAAGTTTATAGAGCAGATAGAAAATAGCGTTGTATCGAGAAACATTAGTAAACGTATTTGTTGAGTGTGCGAAGAGATAAATATGGCCTTTCTCGCCTGGAAATTTCGTTCCGGCAGCATGTGCGACTCCAGCCTCAAGTGAAGGTAAGTACTCATCAGGATTTGAGCTGTCGACGTTTGGGATAATATTTGCATTTGCGCCCAATTTGGGCACAATTATTGAGAAATTTGGGTCTTTTGGCACAAGAACTTCGACCTGGTTTATTTTTAGTGCTTCACCAAGCAAACCCTTTGGTCCTTTGTTCTGTGGCTGCTCAAATGTAGGTGCTTCGTCGGCAAGCACATACTTCTTTCCTACGAGCTGATTTGCCGCGTACTTTACTTCCTCAATCGCTGGCTTATAAAAAATCCAGCTGATCATATATATTGAAAAAATGACCAAAAAATTACCAACTGTTCGCAGCGTTAGGATGCGATAAAACTCGCTCTTAGACATGTCTTTGGGCATGGAAATCATACGCATTAATTATAGCAGAATAGGCTTTATCGAAGCCCAACGGAATAGACGTCAGGAAGTGTACGTGTTGAGTTATTGAAGTTCGTTAATATAAGAAGTTTTCCATCTCTTGTAACAGAAACAAATTCAGGTTGGAATGGACCAGAGTACACAAGGCGCTTATTTGAGCCGTCATAATCAACTATTGCTATGCCTTCTTCTTCGCGAATTGCGATGTGTTGTGAGTCTATATACCAGAAAACTGGTGTCTCAGGATTATAAGAGTCAGCGATTTTGAAATTTTTATCCTCCTTTTTGTCATAGATATAAACGGCGCTTGGTGTAAGGGTTCTTTCTTCGGGTGTTTGATTTGTTGCTATAAGAGCGGGCTTTATGACCTGATCTATGACGGCACTTTCTGTTGCCTCATAAAGAATCTTCGTCTCATCGGGTGAAAATCCGAGAATATTAAATGATTTTGAAGCCTTTACAATAGGTTTTTTGAAAGTTTCAATGAGCTTTTCTTGAACCTCAACACGCTCAATAGCCCACGCACTTCTGATAGCCTCAACTGAAGTTGTTACTTCAAATGGCTTAACCGTAACATCGTCAGTTGAAAGCAGATAAATTGCTCGAATCGTTGGCTCAGTTTTCTTTGCGAATTTTCCTGTTGTTTCTACTGGGGCTTGTAGGAATGTAACAAGCATTTGCTTTTCGCTTGGCGAAAATTCTACGATGGTATCTTTAAATGCGTAGTCTGTAGGGAATATTGACTTTAATGCAAGTAGCTTTTGGCCGTTAATACGGGCCAAAGGATTATTTCTATTATCAATTAGGTATATACCGTCTTTCTCAAGGTCACCTGTCTCAGAAAAAATAATGTTTTTTTCATGTGTATTTGTTGGGATTGCCTTTACGACGCCAAATGAAGTCAGGGGAGATAGGCTTGGATTTACAGGGAAAAGGAGTGCGTCAGCTTTAATAACAAGCTCGCCTTTAATAGTAAGTCTTTTTTTCCAAGACAGATAACCATCTTGAGCGATCTCAACATCATACACACCAGGCTTTACTCCTATATTGGAGTTTGTGGCGCCTTTAAGTTCGCCGTTGACAAGAATCTTAGCACCATCTGGTTCGGAAGAAGCCACAAGGATTCCTGTCGAAGATAGGGTTTGCTGGGTAAAGTCCAATCGATAACCCCTCGCAAATCCTACTACTAGGATGAGCACGGCAGTAAAAATGACGAGCAATAGCAGTCTAATAAGGAAAAACTTCATACCCTTATTATACTATTTTTTTGTTATCATATACCGTAAGTTTCTTATTCTGAGCCCTCAAAAAGTATATATTACTATACTTTAACTAGATCAAAATATGACATTTCAGAAACAAGTTGCGATCGATTTAGGAACTGCAAACACATTGGTATATATTGCCGGCAAGGGTATTGTTCTGAATGAACCGACGGTTGTTGCGTACTCAATAGAGAATCGCCAGATTCTCGCTGTTGGTGATGATGCGCGACAAATGCTCGGGCGTACGCCCGGCTCGATTATCGCGTCGCGCCCATTAAAGGATGGAGTCATTGCAGACTACTCCATAACAGAGGCAATGGTCTCTTACTTCTTAAAAAAGGCAATTAAAGACTTCACTTTTCGTATTGATCTTATGATCTCTGTTCCTGGGGGATCGACACAAGTTGAAAAGCGCGCAGTCGTATCTGCGTGTAAAAGTGCCGGAGCTACAGATGTGTATCTAATAGAGGAGCCGCTCGCGGCTGCAATTGGTGCCCGTATTCCGATTTCCCAGGCATCTGGCCACATGATTGTCAATATCGGAGGTGGTACAGCCGAGGTCGCTGTCATCTCCTTAGGTCAACTCGTGGTTTATCGTAGCGTGCGAGGTGCTGGAACGAAGCTAGATGAGGCTATTATTCAATATCTACGCAAGAAATACAACTTAATCATAGGTGAACGTACTGCCGAAGACATTAAGATTAAAATCGGTAATGCAGACTTTGATTCAGCTTCTGAAGAGAAAACTATGGAAGTAAAAGGACGTGATTTTCAAACAGGGTTACCCAAAATCGTTAAAGTGAGCGAGAAAGCCATATCTGAATCGCTACAAAAGCCACTTAAGTTTATTCTTGAGGGTGTAAAAGAGGTATTGTCCTTAACTCCACCTGAACTAGCCTCAGATATTGTAGATCGCGGCATGGTTATCTCGGGTGGTACTGGCTTACTTAAGAATATTGACAAGTATTTTAGTCGCAATATAGGAGTTGCGGCATTTACAGCTGAAGAACCTTTGTTTTGTGTTATTCGCGGGGCCGGTATGGCCATCGAGAACCTTAACAGCTACAAAGAAGCTATACGTTAAGGCTAATGTATAATATAGGTGCCTGTTCTCGTAGTTCAATGGATAGAACCGGCCCCTCCTAAGGGTCAAATGCAGGTTCGATTCCTGCCGGGAACACAAATCGATCGTATATAGTAAAAACTACTATTTTAGGTAGTTCTCAAGGTACTTTTATATAGGCGCCAAGGAAGAAAAAATAAGTAATCTATAGTAAAGATTACTATCGTACTTGTACTTTTCCTAAAGTTAGACTAAAAATAGTAGTTTTAGATTGTTAAGAAAATCTATAACAATTGTTTATATAATGTGAACAAAGTGCCTTTATTTTTCAAGAAAAAGATTATATAATAAAGCCTATATAAAACATGAAGACAGAACCACAAAAATCACTCCTCTCAGTCCCGCTTCCAAACGAGTCATTTGATAATAGCCTAGAGAAAATATTTTTATACATAAAAAATCCCCGTGGTATTTTCCACATTGTCTCCCTTAACCCGGAAATATTTGCGCTCGCCGAAAAGAATACTAAGTTTAAAAGGGTTCTTGTAGAGGCCCAAATGCGTATTATTGATGGTACCTATGTATATAGGGTAGCTCGACTCCTGGGTATCCCAGTTCAAAGCCGTATACAAGGTGTAGATCTTATGGAAACCCTCCTCGCGTATGCATCGAGAGAGCGCTTAAGAGTTATGCTAATCGGTGGTGCACCAGAAATAGCAGAGAGGGTTGTAGTTTGCCAAAAGCAAGCGTATCCGAGGCTAGAAATTACCGGTATGCAAGGTATACAAGATGTACGTAACCCCACCAAGCTCGAAGAGGAAGCATTGTTATCGATAGTGGCTGATGTGAAGCCGCATATGATCTTTTTTGCCTTTGGTTCTCCGTACCAAGAATTGTGGATTGACGCTCATAAAAAGCAACTTGAGGGTAGCGTCGTCGTTGGGGTAGGTGGTGCGTTCGATTTTCTGTCTGGAAATGTTCCCCGAGCACCAAAACTGCTTCGTGACCTTGGCTTTGAGTGGCTATTTCGGCTTGTTGTACAGCCCTGGAGAATAATGAGACAACTATCAGTCTTTAATTTCTTCGCCGCGGTTATCAAAGAACAGTTAAAGCGTAATTAAGCAGGCTTTCTTTGAGTGAATAGACCCTTTAATCCTTTGAAGAATGAAACCACTGGATTCTCACTTCTTACTGGTGTGGGTAGCCCCTGTTCTATAGGAGGAACACTCGCTTGGAGTTCTGCTTGTCGATCAGCCATTTCATGTTGCTCCATTTGGGCTCTCATAACGGCAATATCTTCTTTATGGGCTTTAATCGTTGCCAGGCGAGCTTGCTCTTTTTTTGCCTCCATCTGAGCCATTAATTTACGTTCTTCTGCGCTCACATCTCTGCGTGCATTGTCTTCCATAAGGACACCAGGATGAGTACTTAGGTTTACACCAGCCTCTTTTCGTGCCTGAGCTTGTGCAATGGCTTCCTCAGCCTCTTCGTAATGTCGTTTAACATCACTTGAATTCAAATCCCCTGCGGTACTTCCTCTAAATCCTGTCTCGCTATTGTTATCCATATCTACTAATTACACATCACACCTCAGGTGTTTGTCAAGCACGAGTTTATCTGAGAGAATATCACCATGAAACAAGGTAACGGACGTGAAAAGTCAGTAAATAAGGAAATAATGAAGGTTCTAGGCTATTTCAGCCTGTTTCACTATGCCCCATCAGATGCCCAAATTCGCATGTTTTTACCAATTAAGGTATCAAAGGAAGGTCTTCGCGAGAGTCTAGATAGGCTAGTAGCCAGAAAAAAGCTTTTGAGTATGGATATGGGTATGCCCCTGGGGAGTATATATACCATGGGGGGGCATAGTATATTTCTAAAGAAACGGATTGTTAGGAAAGCTCAAACCGAAAAGAAAATCAATGCACTAAAAACATACTCCCATATACTCTATATTTCGCCGTGGATAAAAATGGTAGGAATTTCAGGCTCATGTGCAATGGAAAATGCCAAGGTTGGGGATGATGTCGATTTTTTTATAATAACCGCCAAAAATCGCCTCTGGTTAGCTCGCATATGGGCAATAGTTGCTGCAAAGATACTTGATGTACATAGGAGTAGGAAAGATAGGCATGTCTCAGATAAGGCGTGCCTAAACATGTTCTTTGATGAGCAAGATCTCATTATTCCCGAAAGCAAGCAAAACCTTTATACTGCACATGAGGTTGTTCAGATGAGCTATATAGACATGCGGGAGGGGGCATACTACCATAGACAGTTTATGCAGTCTAACTCATGGATTAGGTCATATTTTGCGAATTTTAATATACCCAGAAAACGAAAGTATACAGTGTCCGAAACCACGAAGAAAAACCTTTCTATGGGCATTATAGGAGGGGTATTTGAGCACCTAGCCAAGGTAGTGCAGAAGTCAATAATGTCAGGCCATATTACTCACGAAATTATTACCGAGACACAATTGTGGTTTTTTCCAAAAGACTTCGAAAAGAAGATTATGAAGAAGGTTTATTGATTCTTGCCCAATAATTTAGCAAGGAAATTCATGGTAATGCTATTTCCTGGGTTGTCAGGAGTTGCTACAGTTGGTTGTGGTCTATTTGCACGAGCGATCCTTTGTCTCTCTCTTTCTGCTGCAGCTACTGCTCGTGCTGCCTCTTCTGCCTCTAATGTTTGTTTTGCTGCTAATACTTCCGCCCTAGCTGCTGCAATGGCTTCACCTCTACGAATCCCAGCTAATCTTTCTCGTTCATCAAGAATAGCTTGTTCGCTTTCAGAAAGCCTAACAGGAGGAGCGTCTTCTTTGGGAGCTTCTTTTAGGTCAGGTAGTACTGCGTTTGGTACCTCATCTCCCTCTCTTATATAGTCCCTTAATATTCTTACAGCATCCGCGCTCGGTCTAGTTCTTTTGTTCCCTGTATCACCAGATTCCATAAGATTCTTATCTAAATAGGTATTTAATCTAATAATATCCAATCAGTTTCGATAGATGAAGACCCTTCCGCGCACTCTATCTTGACGTTCGTGCATGCGGTGGGGAGCACTTCATAATGGCTTGTCCTATTAGCATCACTCTTCAATGGGACAATATTCTCACCTGACTCACACACAGTTCTTGCTGCACAATTAAGTGGTGACTTTGTCTCACAAAATATAAGATAACCGCCATCTGTTTTCTCAATAACATTCCTATTTACGCACAGGCTACTAGCTTGGGTAGTGCGCGAAGTCGGCCCTTGAAACGTGTCATAAAAATAGGCTACAGAAAAGGTAGTTACTAGAATAAAGCTATATACCAAGACAGACCGCAATGCGGGTAGGGGTATATTCCATGTTTTAAAATATGATATTTTTGCCTTTTGAGCCTTCTTGAAATTGACTAGATCGTCAGCGAAAGCAAATACTTCTCCTGTTATCTTTGAATGCAGTAATGTGACAAATTGGGGAATAGAGTCATCGTTTATTCTTGTGAGTGGACTTCCATCTTTTGGTGATAACTTTTCGTCCCCAGAGATAATGTCTGATTGTTTCATTTCTGCGAGTTTTCTTGCATCTGAGAGCGTTATGCGATTTATCTCGTTTACATCGAAGAGCGTCGAGCCACAAAAATTACAGTGATCGACCTCAATTGTCTCGAGTAGAACTTTCGTTAATATGTGGTGACAATTTGGACAGTGCATGTAATTATTTGTACCATAATGGCGTTAGAATTTCATATAATAGCCGTAACGTATGCCTAAGAAAAAGGGTCCATGGGATTTTGTACCGGCGGATGATATAAAGGACATGGTAGCTGATTTGGTTAATCGACTTGAATTTGAGCACGTTCAAATTCCTAATATTTTTTGTGTGCGCAGTCTTGGAAGTAGTACTCGTGCATACGCGCGTATTTGGGGCTTATCTCGTATTTTCCAGGTAACGGCAGGTTTTGCCCCAACATATGTTATTGAGGTGCTGTCGCAACATTTCGATAAGCTTTCGTATCCCGAGCAGCAAAAAGTAATTATTCACGAGCTCCTTCATATTCCAAAGACATTTTCAGGAGCTCTGCTGTCGCACAAGGGACGCTATCATCGAGTTGATCATAAAACAGTTGAGGAGTTGTTTAAAAAATTATGAATACATGGTGTGAGAAAATAATCGGGATTTTAATCGTAGTAGCTATTTTCTTAGCAGCAAATTCAACGTTTGTGCATGCGCAGGTAGGAGAACATATCGATAGATATGATATAGCTATCAGTGTCCAAGAAGATGGACGTTTAAATATCGTTGAGAATATTGCATATGATTATTCGTCGTTAGAGCGTCACGGTATTTTGAGGTGGATTCCATTGAGGCTTAAAGATAAAGACAAGCAGTATGAAATGGAGTTAAAAGATGTCGCGGTTACTATCGATGGTGGGAAGAAAGCGCGATTCAAAATTTCCACCGATTCTGGAATAAAGGAAATAAAAATAGGTGACCCTGACAAGACGATTACCGGAAAACATACGTACGAAATTCGGTATATCATTGCTGGAGGGATGCGGTATTTTGAGGATCATGATGAATTGTATTGGAATGTAATTGGCCAGAATTGGGAAGTTCCAATAGAGGAGAGCTATGTAAGTATTACATACCCCAAGGGAATTCTAAAAGAAAATGTTGAAGCAGATTGCTTTACGGGCGTGAGTGGATCGACTGAAAAAGCTTGTTCAATATTTATTAACTCTCAGCAAGTTGATATTGCGACAAATAGAATATTGCAAGCAGGAGAGGGGATGACAGTGGTTGTAGGAATGCCCGCTGGTTCTGTGGCGAAATTATTACCAAAGGAATATGTGCCCTTTTTCGAAACACCGCTTGGTAAATTGGTGTTTGCTTTAGGTTTGATTGTTGGAATCCTTGGAGCGCTCTCCTGGTACATTCTTTATCCTATATGGATTGTTGTACGATGGTATTTGTACGGTCGTGATCCTTATGTTGGAACTGATGTGACAGCATTATTCAATGGTCCGTCAGCAAAAGGAAGACACTTAACACCCGCGGAAACTGGAGGCTTGATTGACGAGAAAGTCGACAGACGTGATTTGATCGCTGCTCTTGTTGACTTAGCTAGGCGAGGTTATGTTCGGATCGAGGAAAAAGAAAGTAAAGACTTCTATCTATATCGTACGCATGAGCAAAGGAAGAATGACAAGCTATTAGATTTTGAAGAAAAAATGTTGCAGGTTTTTTTCTCAGCTGGGGAAGAAGTACGTATAAAGGACGTGAAGGATATCGTTACAGAGCTCCAAGCCATAGAAAAACAAATATATGCTAGATTAATGGCGGACGGATTTTTTGTGAAAGATCCGAAAAAAACACGTGACTTTTATACTGGTATAAGCGCGCTCGCGCTAGGCACATTTAATTTTCCACTTTTGCTCGCGAGCGCAGTCTTTGGAAATTCTATGCCGCGCAAGACATTAGTAGGAGCGCGCGCAGCGCAGCAAGCGCGCGGGTTAAAAAACTTCCTTGAAAGCCAAGAACGTCAGCTTAATTTTCAGGGTAACACCCAGCTCCTTTTTGAAAAACTTCTACCATTTGCTGTCGCCTTCGGCATTGAGAAGAATTGGATAGAGCGTTTTGCCGAATTGGGTATAGAAATTACCCAACCCAGTTGGTATGTTGGTCAGGGCAATTTTGGCTCGTCCTTCAATAGCTTTAACTCAGCAGCACGTGCATCATCATACACACAGACGACGTCATCGTCGACATCCTCTGGCTTCTCTGGGGGGTCATCTGGCGGTGGTGGTGGAGGCGGTGGTGGAGGCAGCTGGTAAACTCTCCTTCGTGAGATAACAGCGGATTTGTCCGCCGTAGCTCGCTTTAGCGAGCGATGGCGGAGGTAATGGGATTCGAACCCATGAGAGTTTTGCAACTCGCAGGTTTAGCAAACCTGTGCACTAGGCCACTATGCGATACCTCCAAGCTTCTACATTATACAAGACACCTGCCATATTACGACCATTATCCCTTGACAACTTTTACGAAAATATCTACTATCAAGTAAGCAGAGTTAGTTTGCATAAGCCATGGTACCAAAGTTGTTCAAAAAAGTTTCCGCTGACCTCACTTTATTGCCTCATAAGGGTCTCTTTGTAACCTTATTTTTACTACTCTCGATGTTTGTAACCTTTGAGCTTACGCAAAATCCGTTATTCAGATTAACAAAAGCTGATGAGATTGAGCTACCAGAAGGATACACTGCACTACAATATCTTGAAGCTCTTGGACAATCTGATACTAATAATGATGGCATTATTAATCTCTTCGACTATGCGGTGTTGCTAGAACAGGATTATGGAAAGCAAGGTGCATTTATTACATCGGACGTGAACTTTGATCAGAAAGCTAACGCACTCGACAATTCCTTCATGCTCAACCATTTTTATACAGATGTAGAAGACGAACGTGAAAAAATCTTTTCAAGTGAGCAGTATGTCCAAGAAGTAAACAAAGAAATTGCGATGCGCAATGAGGATAAGCTTCCCACAGATGACAATACCAATATTAATCTTACAATATCTTCAGCAGACGGTGGCTCAGAGCCGCAGTATGGTCGTAATATTATCCCGTCCGTGTTAGGTACTGTAGGAGCTTACGCTGGAAGTGCCGGTTATAGCTTAAATTTTGAAGTACCTCCTAGTCCAGGTGGTATGAAGCCATCTCTTGGGCTTGTCTATTCATCACAAAGTATTGATGATGCTCGTAATCAAGGGAGTGATGGTGGACATCCATTCTATACAGCACAAGAAGAGTATACTCCATACCAATTCGGCTACGGCTTTTCGCTTTCGGGTATTGGCTCAATAGTTCGTGATACTAAAGAAGAAAAAGAGGTATATAAATTGAAGGGGAAAACATACCATCGTTTCCTTTTAAGCCTACCGGGAGGAACTTCGGCAGAACTAAAATACAACCCAACAACTGGTCGCTGGGTTTCTATTCCACAATCTTTTCTTAAAATCGAACATGCATCTGAGAATCAAAAAGTTTCGCTTGGGAGTTTTAATGCGCTGGACCCAGATGACTGGGTGATAACTACAAAAGACGGCACTACATATTACTTTGGTGAAGAGAATTTAGCAGATAGACTGCTTCCAAATGCAGTATATAAAGATGCCGTCGAAGAAAAAGATGATAGAGGTAATAGCATAGGGACCAAAGGAGCAAATGGTTACAATGAATTTGATACAGCTAATTTGTGCGATGGAAAGAGTGAACGTGAACCTTGTGAAGGTCGAGAAAAAGACGGCAAAGTGTTGATAGTTACAAAATGGCTTTTACGAAAAGTTGAATCATCAAATGGACAGGTTATTAACTACGCATATGATACACATCAAACCAAGCTTGATAAACCGTGGAAAGAAACAACAATTGGATACGTTACTGCAAATTCTTATCCAAAAGAAATTTCCTGGAATGAGGGAAAGCATCGTGTTCGCTTTGTCGCAGAGCCTCGACAAGATCAGGGTAAGGGGAAATACATGCGAAACAGGATTAAGGAAGTCCTGGTGGAGACGAAAACTCAAGAAGACGATCAATTTCATATTGTCAGGAAATATGCGCTTGGCTACTTTGATCTTGCAAATTTCGATAAGGCACTAGAAGCTCTTGGTGATAAAGCTCCAAGTGAGGGAACTGGGCCAGGAAAGAAAATAGAGAATGAATTCGGCGCCTCATTTCTAACGTCCGTGCAAGAATTTGGAAAGAATGGAGAAGGGTCATTGCATCCCACAACATTTCGTTACCAACAATATCGCTTTGCTCCACAAAATTATCATGGTGGCGAAATCTACTTATCGAAAATTAATAATGGCAATGGTGGTGAAACAAGATTCGCATATCAGCCAATTGAGGTTGGAGCATTTAATCCAAATCACTCACCAGCTGGGGCAAAAAATCGCCGAGTGCGAGTTATCCAGAAGGAAGTAGTTGATGCGGTAACAAACAAATCATTTCGTGAAACATATAGCTACGGTGACACTATATTGTTCGAGGAAAATCATAGATCGTCACCAGTCGGTGAAGGTGGCACTGCTCAAGAGTACCTTGGCCATGCTAGCGTAGAAATAAAACAGTATGATTTTGACAATTCACTTCTTGGCCATACAGAAACGTTTTTTAACCAAGCAAATACAGGTATCGATTGCTTTGAACCACATCCTGCAAAAGGTCAACCATATCGTCAAGTTGTCTATCGAGGTGACTCAAAAGATATTGCACAGGAAACAACTACCACATATAGATACCGCCTAGATGGAACTGATGGATTAAATCCATCAGATAGTTGTCAAAAAGACCGTAGAAATCAACCCATCTTTTTATACACGTACGATACAACCTCTATTCAACGAGAGCCTTCAAAAGACTTTGTGCCCCTCGCATATAAAAATAAAGTACAAAATACTGGAAAATCTGAGCTTCGCACTTTGCAGCGTGTCCTCAAGCATGATGAATATGGAAATTCCACGCTTAACGTTAATTATGGCGAAGTTGATCAGAATGGAATTGACATTAATACAACAGATAATCGTTACTCATATTCCTATTATCTTACGTCCGGAGCAAAATGGATAAAAGGCCTATCTAATTTGTCATACGCATCGACAACCGACAATTGTGGGCCTGAAAATCTAGCTTGCCAATACGGACGAACAAAATCCTACTACGATAATTTCGATAAGGATTATCGAACGTTAACACTCGATCAAATGCAACCTACATTCGGCCTCCTTACGCAAAAAGAGACATGGATTGACGATGCGCACGTATCTCTTGAAGGATACGAGTATGATGATCTTTCCGGAAATCCTAAGGATGCCGACACACGTAAAGGTGGCATTATTCGTACGTACGGACCAAAACCGAATATAACATCTGTTGAGAATCCTGCGAAAGATTTAATTTTAACTTCAGAAAAAACATATGATCCTTACTATCACACACTATTAGTTGAAGAACGCAATACATTGCAGCACAAGGCTAAGTACGAGGAGTACGATATGTTGCTTCAAACTCCTACGTTAGTAAAAAAACAAATTCAAAGTATTCCTGAAACATACGCTGCAACTCGTATGGAATTTGATTCTCTTGGTCGACTCATTGCTCAGTTTGGACCTGATCCAGAAAGACCTGGGGCAACAATGGCTGAGCCTGCATCACTGACAGCATTTTTTGAAAGAGGAAATGAAGGATTAGTTGCGCGATCAGCAAGCCTGTCTTCATTGACTAGCGATGGTAAGAAGCACTACCAAATCAGTGATACCTTTTATGACGGTTTAGGACAAGTTCGCCAGGCGCAAATTTTACAGACGAACGTAGATGGGAATGATGTGAGCCTCATAAATGAAAATGAGTACCACGCAGATGGCAAAAGTACAAAAACGTTTGAAGTTCAAACTACCAATCCAGTAGTCTTTGAGCCTATTACTGCTGTAAATTATAGAACAGTCCTCAATACAGTCCAGCCACAGTTTGTATCTGGTCTGCCACGAGTCGTAAATTCTGAAACAGAATTAGATGCTTTACGTAGACCCGTCTCTTCAACAAGCATTGAAACGACTACGGGCAAAAAGTACACCTCGACAACTGAGTACGGCATTCTTGGTACAAAGAGTACAGATCCTAAAGGGGTAGAGAAAATCGCCTTGAGCGACGTCTGGGGACGCGGAACATATGCATTTGCGCAGGATGTGTCAAAGCAAAAGAGTCTTATGACATGGAATGAATACGGAAAACCGCTACTTGATAAGGTGACCCGTACCACAATTATTGACCCATCCGATACAAAAGTAGAATCTAAATTCGATTATGATAAGTCCGGGCGATTAATTTTCTCAGATGATCCTTCGCTTGGGCAGTACCGATTTCAATACGATTTATATGGAAATAAAATCTTAGAAATGAGTCAACCTCGCGAAGACATTGGTTATTCTTATGATCTACTAGGGAGATTGGTTAAGAAATCATTTTATGGCCTAAGTGATGGTGAGCTATATAATAAAATGGCACGCGAACAGGTCACGTATTTATACGACGAAGGCGCTTTTGGCCTTGGAAAATTGCAAAAAGTTGAACATCTGACTGGCTCA
The DNA here is from genome assembly GCA_964614975.1 of uncultured Gammaproteobacteria bacterium. GTDB lineage: Bacteria > Patescibacteriota > Microgenomatia > UBA1406 > HO2-37-13b > OLB23. The sequence continues at coordinate 48,755 of CAZTOA010000001.1, forward strand.
AAAGAATTTACCTATGATGCGGGCCAGCGTTTAATAAAATCGCGTATTTCCACTTTTAGCAATACTAAAGATTTCACGACAGGCTTTAATCAACTATCACAAGAGATCCTATCAACTTATCCTGACGGTACAAAAATCGCAAAAGAATACGATCGTGAGGGTAGGCTTTCAAAAATGAAAGTCGATGATAAGGAAACTTTCACAGGCGCAGTTTACGATAAGTTTGGTAAAGAAAAGAGTTCCGGTGTATCATTCGAAGGTACTTCATACACCAATACAAATACCTTTGATACGCTAGGGAGACTCACTAGCCTTGACGTAACTAAACAAGGTTCCACTGGTCCATTAAGCGTATTCAAACAAGAACTGACGTACAATAATGGATCAGAAATAGAGAAACTCAACGATATAGCTAACGGACAAGCAACGCTCTTTAATTATGGTTACGATGGATTCTCTCAACTACTTTCGGTTCAATCTCCACTTTATAACGCATCATATGAATATGATCTCTTCGGACGTATTCTCAAAAAAAATGAAAAGGACCAAATCACAATGAAATATACTGACAAATATCCATTCTTCGCACCTAAAAATATAGAAGTCATTAGAGGCGCGGCAATTCCTGAGGATTCGGTTGATCTTGCGTATACAAATGAAGGTGGTATGCGAAGTGATGAGAAAAATTGTTATCGTTACAATCGCGAAGGCGAGCTAATTTTTCTTGGTGTCAAGAAAAATAAAACATCAGAGTGTGCTCAGAATGATAGTTTTTCAAAGATTTTCATGTTTTACTACGATGATGGGGGAGCGATGAATCTACAAGAAGAATATGATCCGAAGGATTTGAAAAATCCTACTACACAAACCTACTTATTTGGTGCGTATGAAGAAGAAGTTAGTAATGGAGGCAGCTAAATATGAAATCTATTAGATTTCGCTCAAATTTTATCTATCTTACTTTATTTTTCTACACATTTTCAATGTTTGGTCTGCCGATGACGGCACTCTCTCAGGCACACGCGCAAGAAATACAGGCTGAGCCTCCAAAGTCTAAAACAACAACCCGCATTTCGATTCCAACATCTTCAGCAACGACCCTGGTTAAAGAGGGAGATAAAAAATTGCTACTGGTAAGAGACTATATTTCTTCAACTCGATATATCGATAGTCCTCAGAAGAAATCTGAAGTATCTAATCAAGGATTTTATCCCTATGGTGGTGACACGCAAGATACGAATTTAGAGAGTGATACTGACCGTGGATTTACGAGTCATCGAAGGTTAAAAGACACGGGCGTGTATAATGCGGGAGCACGTGTTTATAGTCCAGAACTTGGTGCATTTATTCAACCAGATAAGGTTGAGGGTCCAAACCGCTATGCATATGCCGAGAATAATCCTATAAGCAACTTTGATCCTTCAGGTAAATCTTGTCAAGGTTTTGCTCAGAGGTGTAGTAATGGAGTTAATACAAGCCTAAGTATTCTGGGGTATGTTGACGATAGTCCAAGGGGAGATTTTCCTTTCGAGGCAATTACACCATTAATAAATGCATTGAAGTTATATCCACCAGTAGCTGTAGTATATGGAGCTGTGGAAGCATATTTGGGGGAATCAGTGACATCCGGTCGTAAGTTAGGGCCTGTGGAAAGAATAATTACGGGTGTTGGAGCTTTGCTAGGGGGTAGCTATATGGCTAATAAGACGGGAGGTGCAATTAATTCAGCTGTGCAAGCAGCAAGGGTAAATAAACTTGGTGGGGCTGGGATATTGGCTGCTAACAGTGCAGATGAGGCATTGGCAGCAGCGAGAGCAGCTAATACTGGAGCTTACATTGGGACCATTGATGAATTTAGATACATGAATAGAGCTCAATTGCCTATGATGGAGATTCCGCATCCGAGATTTAACACACCACTTAATCCACAAGAACAATGGGTTGCTAAAAATTTGTCTGACGGTGGAGGTCTTAGGGGATTTTACACATTTCGAAATGCAAACAGACCCCAAGGAGTCCTTAACGGTATCCATGACTTAGAAATTATTAGACACGAAAGTATTCATATGCTTCAAGATTATGGAGGTCATGCCTATGGAGCAACACCATCAACCCGTAATCTTTTTGATATAGAACTTATGGCTTATACAACAACGGATCCGGGGTTAAGAAACTCAACCCTTTTACAGCAGGTTGGCATGGCCTTAAGATCTGTATTTGGTTATGAAAAGTATAGCGAGCCTGTAGGCAGGCTTAATGCATTTGTAAGTTCAGCAGAAAATGCATTCCTTTTAGTTCCAGCTACTGGTGCTGTCAATGGTGGAAAATGAAATTAATAATTTTTCTTACCGCAATAGTTTGGTATCTAATACCCCAACCAGTACATGCCCAAGAAACAACTACCCGCCTATATATTCCAACTTCCAATCAAACAACGATCCTCAAAGAAAACGGCGAACAAAAGATGCTGGTAAAAGATTATCTTAACTCCACAAGGGAAGTCGAATCAAATAGTTCAGCCAATAGAAAGGAATATTTTCCATACGGTGACGAACAGTCAACAGATCAACTTTCAACCGACCGTCAGTTTACTGGTCATCGTAAACTTAATGAAACAGGTATTTATCATGCCGGCGCCCGATTTTATAGCCCACAGCTCGGAGCCTTTATTCAAGCTGATAAGGTAGAAGGTCCAAATAGATATGCATATGTTCAAGGGAATCCAATTAAATACATTGATTCTTCAGGAAATTCATGTGAAACATCACCTTTGAATTTTCCAGATATTGGATGTAATGATTATCAAGTTCCAGAAGCTATAAAAGAAGACTTGCCACCAGAATATTGGAATAGATTACGCGATGCTACCGTACAAGTAAAAAATTGGAAAAATTTACCAAACAATGAATATGAACAACAATGGGGTGGTGCTCCTGCCTCTGGTGTTTCAGTTGGGCCTGGTGAAATTGTCACAAATAGACATGTAGCAATAGGCTATGACTACACACAAAATGTAGGGCATCCTATGGCAAAAATCGGATCTAAAAATAAAGCTTTTCTATATGCTCGCCCAAGCTGGATCGATGATTCCTACGATATTGCTACGCTTAAGTATGACTTTAAAGCTTATGGTGGTGGTTTTGGGACTGTTCCAGTTGCCAAACAGATGCCAGAGACAGGAGATGCTATATTTGGATTAGGATACGATGGATATGTGTTGAATTTAGAAGGAAAACAAGAGCTTCATCATTTTAGGGGTAGAGTAATGGGATATGATAAAACTGGAGTGATGTTAATAGCAGGTGGTGGGCATATTGATAATCATCGTGAATCAATTCCATTTACATTTGGAGGGTCGAGTGGATCTGGACTTGTAAATGCTAATGGAGAATTGGTTGCGATTAGATACGCGAATTTGGATCCTTTCAGAGGTATGGTTCAGCTAAAGTTATCTCCTGAAGAACTCGCCACGACTCATCGGATAGTGAGAGATGTTTCTGTTGAGTATGGATTTAATCCTAGCTATGTAGAGAATATTTCTTATGCAGTACCTATGAGTAAATATATGGACCGTCGATAAGTTTTTTATCTAAACTCCAATGTATCCACAATAATCTTTGCAATGAACTTATGTCCTTCGACTGAAGGGTGAATGTTATCACTCGGATTAACAAGTTCGCGTTTACCTTCTTTGGTCCCTTCCTGAAGTGACAGTGTATATGCATCAATCAATGGAACATTTAATGTACGTGAAAGACCAAGCACATTCTCTAGCTGTTCAATGATTTTTTCTGTATGACTCCACGCAGTTGAAGGTTCCCAATTAACCCCATTAGGACCAAAGCCAAATCCACGACGCATAGGCGCAATCTCCGCGAGCATATATACATTCGGTGTTATCTTCTGTGCTCGTTGAACAAGCTCCGTATAGCCTAACCAGTGGCCATTACGGTCGTGAGGAAATAAAACATTGTATGCAAAAGAACCCATGATAATTATGTCCGGCTTCAGCTCAGTAATCGCCGGATAGCTACGGTCAACGTACCGGAGAGGTTTATTCCATCGTGCTTGGCCATCATAGACATTTTGGGAGCCAACTCCATAGTTATATAAGCGAAAACTTGTATCTGGATAACGCTCTAGAAGCTCATGTTCTAAGTATTCAAGTCTCTCACCCATGGTGTCTACCATCGAATCACCATAAATAGCGATCGAATATTCTTTTTTTATTGGTTGAGGATATGGTGTGGGTTCTTCTAGAGTTGCCATGAGTTCTTCAATCGGAATGATCTCATCTGCAGGATCTTCCTCCACAGTTTCTGTTCCCAAAACTGCATTTTCTTGTGGCGTTTTTTCTTCTTGATTGTCCGTATTCTCAAGTGCGAGCGGGGAAGTCACATTCTTTGGAACTGAAGCCTCTTTTACATATGTATTAAGAGCGAGTCCTCCATACGAGAGCGCAAGAATTGCAAGAAATCCAGCTTGGATTGCGAGAATGCCAACATGTTTTTTTACTGATTGTAGGGTGGGTTCAGCGAAGTTAAACATGCTTTGAGTATATACAAATCGAGGTACTAAATACAACCTGGTGCCGGAGAGAGGACTCGAACCTCCATGTCTTGCGACACACGCTTCTGAAGCGTGCGCGTCTACCATTTCGCCACCCCGGCATGCTCAAAGCGCTGAAAGTACAGTATACTATATTCTATGAAACTGCTGGTTGGGCTGGGAAATCCTGGCGAAAAATATGCGAAAAATCGACACAACGTGGGTTTTATGTTTTTGGATGTCATTGCTGTAGAAACGAAATGGCGAGAGGAAAAGAAATTCCATGGTATGGTAGCAGAAGTCGAAATTGAGGGAGAAAAGTGTTTACTGCTTAAGCCATCGACGTTTATGAACGATAGCGGAAAAGCAGTCGAGGCATTGGCGAACTTCTATAAAATTAACGTTAGTGATATTTATGTGATTCATGATGACTTGGATATGGCGTTTGGGGAATGGAAAGTGCAACAAGGCAAGGGTCCAAAGGTTCATAATGGGCTGATTTCTATCGAGCAAAGTCTTGGAGCTGCGGATTTTTGGCGTGTGCGTATTGGTGTCGATGGTAGGGATCCTGAAAATAGGATGGAAGGGCATGCATATGTCCTTCAGGATTTTACACTAATCGAACTCAATTCATTGAAAGACGAACTTTTTCCAACAATAAAAAAATCCAGCTCCTTTAGAGAATAGAGCTGGATTAATGCGAATAGGATTTGGCCGACCTAAGAACATTAGTAGTTTAAATAAAATTTCTCTAGCTGTCAATAAATCTATTAATGATACGTGGACGCGGAGGGAATCGAACCCTCGCAGCCGAGTTCTTAGGTTGGCCGCTATGCCTATGCACGCCCACGTAATCGAATATTATCAGTAAGAAATTAACAGAATATTATGAGCATAGGCGGGCATGTTTCGATTGCAGGAGGTTTAGAAAAATCTGTTGCACGAGCGGTAGCAGAGGAGTTTGAAATTATGCAAATATTCGTATCCTCGCCACGATCATTTAAGCCAAATGTCTATACCAATGAGCAGATCTCGGCATTTATTACAGCATATAAGGCAGCACACATGCAGGGACTCTTTTTCCATGCAATCTATTTAGTCAATTTAGGAACCGAAAATGAAAGTTTGCATAACCTCTCAATAAATTCGCTCAAAAACTACCTACAGGTCGGAGCAAGTCTAGGTGCAAATGGTACGATCGTACATATAGGGAGTGGAAGCATTGAAAAAATATGCGATGGAATTGCAGATATACTTAACGATACTCCCACGTCCCAGAATATTCTCGTAGAAAATATGGCTTCTGATAAACGAGTTGTATACGATCTTTCACAATGTGTCGAAATATTAGAAAAAGCGAACTCAGATCGCGTTAAATTCTGCATCGACACACAACATCTTTTTGCCTCTGGCATTGACATTCGTGATAAAGAAGCCGTTACGAATTGGTTTGATGATGTCGAGCGACTCATTGGTATCGATAAAATCGCCTGCTTCCACGCAAATGATTCAAAAACAGCATGCGGATCTCAGCACGATCGACATGAAAATATTGGTCAAGGAGAAATCGGTACCGAGGGATTAAAAACGTTTTTCTCAGATCCTCGAACATATAATATTCCTATTATTTTAGAGGTTCCTGGGTTTGAAAATAAAGGTCCAGATAAAAAGAATAAAGATATTCTTAAGCTAGCTCTTCAAGATAATCTTTAACAACCTTAAGCGCAGGAATATAGCTCAATTGTGGTGCAGAATTTGCTTCAAGTATATATGGTTTCTGTGTTCGACTGTCGATCACTATATCGACTCCGCATATTTCTCTATGGAGCAACTTACTTACTTTTTCGGCAATTTTACATAAGTCTTTTACGGATGTAATATCGACATTTTTGCGCATTCCCCCCTGCGATACATTATTAAGATGAGATCGTGAACGTGGATCGCGAATTCTTTGATACACGAGTGCAGTTTTGTATCCTGTTACTACAAAACGATAATCAAAGCTATTTGGGATAAATTCTTGGACAATGAACGTCGTGTCCATCGGATATTCAATCAGTATCGACTCAAGTTCTTTAAAATCTTGTACAAGATAATTATCTTTACCCTGCTTACCTTCAGCAGCCTTCAATATAACTGGATAACTAAATTCACTTTCAATGGCCTTACGAATCTTTAAGAGTTTCTTAACATGTCCAATGATGCTATGGGGAATAGGTAAGTTAGATAAAGCACATGTAATGTACTCGAAAGTTTTACTGTCAGGTTGTGTGTGTACAATTTCTGAATCCACGAATGGGATCGAAAAGGAATGCAAATAACGGGCGATTGGCGAAACTAATTTTTCATATTTTCTCCAGGTACGGAAATATACAAACTCATATGTGGAAATATCTGTGTCTTTTACCATTACTTTTACTTTCTGATCTTTTGGTTTCTGTGTATCTAAAAAAATAGCAAGATCACTATACGAGAGTAAAGGATAAGGAAGTCTATTTCCAGTTAAACCACTAGTTTTAGAAGCCAGCATCAGAATTTTTTTCATGGATTAATTGTTTTTTTTGTTGGATCGATTAAGAAATCATTTAAATCTCTCTTTCCTATAACGATAGGAAACTCAAGACTACTTCTGTCGGTTACTGTAGCATGAGCAAGGAACTCCGTATCTTGCATTTTTGCTCTCACTCCTATGATGATGCGGTAACTTCTACCATTACTGTTGATAATAACCTCAGTGTTAAGAATATCGGCATTGTTTTCAACAAGTTGGGTATGGTATTTTTCAGAAATAGTAATTCCTTCTTCTTTTGTGGAAATTTGTTTAGGGATATCAAGTTTTTCAAATTGATGTACTGCTTCTTTATATCCTAAATCGATTGCAATCTGGCGGTCAATGGACGAGTAAGTAGCGCCAGTATCGACTTTAGCCATAAGTGTAATACTCCTTTTCTCAGATTTATGGTAAAGCTTAACTGGCTGTATAAGGCCAATAACTTTTTTACCAGCAATTGCCTCAATTTCTTCTTCTACTTCACCTCCGAAAAGATCTTTACCAAGGCGAATTCCGTGGGCGATAGTTTTAATACGCACGTTCTTTATTTGTTCAAGACGCCATCTGAGGCCGTCCTGGTTTGCTAGTTGAATACGAAGTCCAGGACGCGCATTTATTTCTACGACAAGTGGACCTCGTTCGCGATCAATAAGAAAGTCTATGCCGCAAAAGCCCAATCCTGTGGCTTTTGCTGATTTAACCGCATAGTAAAGTATTTTGTCCCAATAGGGAACCTTAAAACCAGAATAACGAATGCGTGTATTTTCAACAAATTCGAGATCAATTATGCGACCCTCTTTTGTTTCTTTAATAGTGTGGGTCGTAATTCCAGTCGCAAGATCGATTCCACTTCCAGCAGCACCTTGCGAAAAATTTGCGCGCCCAGCCGAATCTTTTGTCGGCCAGCGAATCATTGCCATAACAGGAACTTTTTTAAACACAATGACGCGAATATCGGGTACACCTTTATAGCTAAATGAGCGCAATTTATGATGTGGCTGTACGCGTTGTTCAATAAGAACCTTATCAGGGCTATAATTTAAAGAATACGCACCTTCAAGAATATTTGACATCAGTGTTTTCAACGCTTCTGCTGATATTTTTTGACCCTGTGCATTAATAAAGTTGCCCTGTTTGTCGCGGTTATACATAATCTCAATCCCTTGTCCCGCGACACCACTTCCAGGTTTCACTACAAAACTTGGGGGAAGTGTATCAATATCAAGCTTGCTCAGCTGTGTATTATTCCTAATAATATGTAATACACTTGTGGTCGGCACTTCAACTTCTTTCAAAACCTTTTTTGTGAGAAGTTTATTATCTGCAATTTTTCGAGCCGAGGGAAGATTGTACTTTTTTACGTACGAAATATTACGTTCGTTTAGGCCGAGGATCCTGGATTTATTCGTTAAGATCTTCAGCATAGGAGTCTTGATTCAGAATATTTCTAAATCGAATGTATTCAGTAATCTTAAGCCCGCGCCACTTTCCTACGAGAACACTTATGATAATCATGAGTAGTGAAATCTCTGGATAATCAAGAAGCGCATTCTGAAGAAATTCTTGACTCATCAGTACGAAAATGAAAGAAGTAAGGGCAACTGTAAGCAACATAAGGCGAATTGCCTTTTTTATACCATGTCGAACATAACTTTTTACTAAAGCCTCAATAGAAATAACAAAAATAAGTATGGTAAGTGGATTGATCATGCTTAAGGAAATTTGATCAACCAATGTAGAAATATAGAGAAGTAAGAATACACCGATTGTTGCAAATGAGGTAACGATACTTACTTTTGAAAGATAATGGAGACGCATGCTGTTAAGCAATGTGTGAATGATAACGGCAATAGATGAGGTCAGACCAACAAGAAGACCTCCATAGAAAAGGGTACTTGCATAGTCAATTGAACCCTTACGGATAAAGCCCAAGTCAAAGAGTGCATACGTAAGTAAAACGGTCGTGTAAATATTGATCGTTCTCCAGCCAATAACGTATCGTGCAATAACGATTAAAGCCGTCACTACTGGCAAAAAGAGCAACATTATGACCGTATACTCTGATACGCCGCTTTGGATTAGATATTGGATAAATGATGCAAACATGCTCATATTATATCATATTATGGGCTATTTCAATGATGTATACTAATTGGACATATGGACTCCATAAAAGACGTTTTAAAGAACTTTAATCCAACAACAGATAAGTACATCTCTCGTGAATATCAGTCATTTGGTGTTCATCTCGCAGAGAAGCTAGGGGATGAACAACATAAAAGTCTTTATATTAAGCTCGCAAAACAATTACCGCGCCCGGTCTTATTGCAGGCGCTGCAATTTGTTGTCGATTCGGGCGCGCGCAGAAAGGGTGCTCTGTTCATGTGGAAGCTTAAAGACTTGGGTATATTTCCTGATATGTCAGCTGGAAAGAAGGGCGCGATGAAAACTTCAAAGAAAAAAGGCGCAGCTAGCGAAGAATCGGCTGCTGGTCAGGCGCAGCATTCTGACGGCACCCTAGACCTTTTCCAAAGTTAGATTGCGTATATACAAGGTCAAATCCATTAATTATCCCGTCGCCATTTATGTCTGAGGCATTTTGATCGGTAGGAGCGACCTCGTCTGCATATTTTGTTGCGACGACTGAGAAATCGTTCGCGTTACAGCACGCATCTTTATTTACGTCACATGCATCTATTTCTGTAACACCTTGTCCAGAAATTCCTCCGGCTTCTGAGGCGACAATTCTATATATAACATTTTGTCTAAGTGTTGTAGTTACTTCATTTGGACAATTTACTGGAGTCGAACTTCCTTCAAAAGTAACGCGGCACTTTATGCTGTATTCATTAACTCCTGCTGGAAGCACAAGATCTGTCTCAACAGTTCCTCGTTGTCGAGGCTGAATAGAAGTGTTTACAAGTTCAGATGCACATTGAGACTTATCAGCGCCGTGACATGTTATCGTAGTAACACTTGTCACAGCTTTGGATGAGCCATTGTAAAAAGAAATACTGTTATAAAAGCCTTCAGGGGCTACTCCTGATGTCGGTCTAGGAGTAACACTTGGGGTTACACGTGGATTGGTAGTAGGTGTTGCTGATGGGACGGTTGTAGCGGTAGGAATAGGCGTCGCTGTTGCAATCGGCGTTGGTGTTGGTGCAGCAGATTCACAACTGACTGCACCAGAAGTTCGTACATTTGTTTCATTTTCAGTTGCTGGATACTTTGACTTATCAAATGTACAGACCAGTACTTGACCTGCTGCGAGTGTTATCGTTGCTTCTGGCTCAAAAAAGTTCTGCAGCAATTCTGGGGTATCGACTGGCGCGTTAACTTCACAGTATCCTTCATTTTCATCATATGTGCCGTTACAGCGACCCAAAAGCCAGTAAAGTTTTTTCTCAACTGTGTCACTATTGTAGTAGGTAACTTTTACTTTATTATCTGTAACAAACGAGCTACATTGTCCGCGCTCACCCTCAGCCGCTGTGCCTTGTTTGTTATTTGAATCAATCGTGTGTGTACATGGCTCAAAGAGAGTTCGCACCTCTGTTTCTTCACTTCCAAGTCGTAGCTCATATGTAGTACTAGAAGGTGAAGGCAAAATAATCTTGAATGTAGTGGTTAATCCAGCTGCTGGTATCTCGACGCCACAGACATAAGCACCAAAGTCAATATGGCCTGGGCTACAGTTGGTGTTATTTATAAGCTCAACTCGAATACCTGAGTTATCAGCTTTTCCATCTTCACGCTTATAATCATAGAAGACAACGAGAGCTTTTGGACCTCCGGGTGTATTTGCAATTGTTAAGTTGACTGTTTTATTGATTGTTGTCCCTGTGCCTTTTCTTGTAACATCGGTATTGGAGGTTTTGTTTCCTGCTGAGCCACATGATTCCCAATCAACATCACCCTGGTCGGTAAAGTCACATGTCATTGCCGTTGCTTGGAATTCGTTAAATCCAGCCTTCCAAGTACCGTCTAGCTGGAGATTAACAGTAACTGTTCCTGCTGGAGCAGGGGTAGGTGTCTGATTTGGATTGTTTGTTGGTTCTGGATCATCCGGACAAAAGTATGAACGACTTATGGTCGCTATTTCTGATTGTACTTGCCAAGGAGGGCCTGCAGTATCAACTCTTACGTCAAGGTCGCCGGCAGGAAGGCAGTCTGCGCCCTCTGGTAGTCTACTTGCGCCAGGCATATTAATAGGAACATTAAATAAGAGATGTGGCGCGCCATTACAGCGTGCTGAGGCAGGATTAGTAACAATTTTCTGTACGCTTGCACCGATGCCAATTTCTGGATTATTGAGGCCATCGTGATAGACGGTTACCTTCCATTTTCCATTGGTTGGTGGGTTATTAGTAAAACAAAGTGCGCCTGACAACATGTAATCCCAGCGATTATGTGCTGACAGGCGAGTAAATTCTGCGCCGACGTCTTGATTTGTTACCGTGGTGAGCTCAGGTGGAACCGCAGCTTCGGTGGTTCGCTGTTGGAGTTGGGGATTTGTAACAAAAGTTGCACCCACGATAAGGCCGACAGTCATTAAGGCTAAAACGGCAAATGTGAGTGTTTTCATTTAGTTTTAATCAAAAATATGTATCGTTGCTGGTTCGGCGGTCTTTAATATATTCTTTCCGTCTTGTGCAGCAATAGTTTGCTTCATATCAAAATGAATGATCGTTTCTTCTGACTTTTTCAGTGCCTTTGCCTTAAATTTTAGCACAATGCCCTCTTTCTTAAATGCATTTTTTCCCGGATCATAAGCTGCAGAAAAGGTAATGACGCCCGATTTTGCGTCATTAAGAATAACGCGATCAAACACATCGCCATTTTCAACTGAACTGATCGAAAGGAAAAGGGGATCATACTTTAAAACTGTATCTACTGCATATGCGGCATCGCCACTAATAGTTACATAAAATGTGGTCTCTTCGCCCGGTTGCATAAACTTTGTTTGTGGTAAGAGAGCAAGTCGCACGGCTTTTTCGGCTGCATCGTCAGGTGTTACTCCTGGGACTGATTGATGAAGAATGCTTTGCTTAAATTTTGGTGAAAATACAACACCAATAAGAATACTGAGTATGAAAAGTACGATGAGTTGGATAGCCAATAAAAACTTTACTTGGGGTGTAAGGGTAATAAAATCTTTAACATCTCTACGTACAGTGGAAGCTACAGCATTCATGTATTCATTATAGAGAGATTATGATTTATTTGTCAATTAGAGGTCGATTCCGAATGAGTTCATGAAGGCTGAGAGATCTAATGCATTGACCGTTCCATCTTCATTTACATCAGATGCTGAGACTCCTTCAACACCATACTCATCATATATGTATTGAAGATCAATTGTATTTATGACGCCGTCTGAATTGATGTCAAAACTAACTGGCCATATTGGAATAGGATTTATCAGCGGAAGCGGTGTGGGAGAAGGAGGGTTTCCTGACTTTTTGTCTTCATTAGTCAAGTCTCTTTCCTTGCAGTTTTTTAGTGTCTGGCTTTCAATACTATTGCGGACTTTAAATACAAAATCGCAGCTTTTAAATTTAGGAATTTCAACAGTGAAATTTTTACATGATGCTGTGTGCTTGCCACCTTCACCGGCAAGTGTAAGATCGCACTTAAAGGTGTAAGTTTTTGGATAGAGCTTCTTATAGGTAACCGAATCATTTTGATTGAAAAGCGCTAATGTTCTCCATTCGGTATTGGTGCCAAATAGGCCATATATTGTGCAAAGCTCTCCGGAATTATGAGGCCAACACACTTTTGGCAAGAAGTCTATATAAATGAGTCTGGACAGTATTCCGTCATACTCGATTTTATAATTAACAACAAAGTCATATTGTATATTTGGGTCTACTATTGGTGCTGGCTTTGGGGCATTTTTTATTTCCTTACAATAGCCAGTTCCATTTGAGTTTACTACTTTACAGGGAGGGTTATTCGGCTGTGCATTCCAAGCATTACAATATAGATCAGCGAATTTTTTTGCTGGATACGGTGTTCTTGTTCCATTTATTCCAGACTGAAATTTTCGTATTTCACATTCACCGAGACCTACAACCTTACTACACCAAGCATCAGTGGCTTTTTTTGTAGGTTGACAGCTAGGAACTCCCATATCTCTACATTGTTTCTCAGCTTGTGAGGAGTTTGTAAATGCCTTACTTGTACCATCGACACCGAACTCTTGTTTTTGGGCATCGCAAGGTCCAGCTGGTGCTGGTTGCTCAGGGTTACCAGGCTGACCAGGGTTTCCAGGTTGGCCGGGATTACCGGGCTGACCAGGATTACCAGGTTGTCCAGGGTTTCCAGGATTGCCACCTTCACTACCTGGTAGTTCGGTACCTGGCGGGCAACACCATTGATCAGTTGCGACACTGCATGGTTGATCTGAAGGTGGGCCTTTTGGCTCCCAGCCTTGTTGGCGACAGTATGATGCGCTGGCACACCATTGTGGACAGACGCCACCAGTTGGTGGCTCTTCTGGCTCTTCAGGATCTTCTGGTTCTTCTGGTTCTTCAGAGTTGTCGTGTGGACCACCAGTAAAGTCGAGTGAAACAGGATTGCTCAAACAGGAGCCATCCTTATCTAAGAAAGCATAGAGATACGCAGTATACTCTTGACCTTCATCATAATACTCCCTGAGCACAACATGTACCTGGTGTGGTGGTTCTCCTGGATTGCGATCGTTTGTCTTTACACCAGTATCTTCATCTTTCATACCTCTGCGTGAAGCCACGATTTCACCAGTGTCCTTATCTTTTACAATAATCCAGTATCGATCAGAACCACGTTTAAATGCTGGACAATTACCAGCAACATCCCATTCAAGGTTTGCTGTTCGTTCTTTGATTTCTTTTATGCGGAAGTTTCTTGGTTTACAGCCTTCATTTTGCACTGCGGCAGCATTATTATCATCACGTAAGCCGCACGATACAGCGCCGATAGGCGCTCCACCAATTGGAGCAGGCGCCGGAGGCGCGGCTGTTGGGGTAGGAGGAATCTTTTCCATGATCCAACCGTATTCAAGATTTACATTACATGCTACGCGCAATTTTTCGAAAAGCTTTGGATCACGCAACTTTGTCATGTCAGTTTCAGACCAATTATCTGTGTATCCTGGGCAGCCTGGCGCACTTGCATTTTTGCTTGTACATTCTTGCTTTACAACTCGCCATCCATCTGCGTAGAGCTTAACTGCTGCAAGCGCATCACGACCCCATGTACGAGCATCTCTAAAGTCTCCAAGATCGGTAAGGTGGAAGTCAATTCTTCCTGGATTACTTCCTAAATTATTGAATGGGGTAGACTGCGCAGGTTTTTCACCATTGTCGTAAATTTGTTTATTATTTGCGGTCCCGTATTGTCCAGGCTTATTGTCTAGCTCTGTAATAAGATTGCCTTGTGTGTCTTTTATATATGCAACTGCGTCAAAGGTACAACCACAAGTTCGGTATGCGTACACCTTAAAATCGCGTTGTGTGCCTGGTTTAATACGTAATTTTTCTCCTTGTTCACGCTCAGAATCAATGAAAACGGCGTCGTTATCAAAGTATCCAAGTGCCCGTGGAAGGAAATATGTTTTAGATGGGTCTAGTGGATTATTATTTTCGTCAAGGCTAATTCTATATTGATAAATCCATGTTCCATCATCATTTGTATCATCGAGCCAAACACCTTGGTCTGTTGGACCAGTTGCGCTCAGCGAGAGGCCACCAGTTTTAACATCACATGTTTCACCTGTACAAAATTCAACCGTTGCGCGACTCGGTTTTTTACAACCATATACAGAAATTCGTCCGCTGATCGTGTTGTTTGGAGTTGGGGTGGGGGTGAGTGTTGGCGTTGTGACAGGCTCAGTTGGTGTAGGTGTTTCGCTTGGGCCAGGAGTGACGCTTAACTCTGGTGTCTCTGTTGGATCGGGAACAGTTCCAGTTGGGCTTGTTGGATCTATTGTTGGTGTTGGCGTCACTTGCGGACCACATACACCCTCATGTTCGCTTAAGTTTATTTTTGCGAATGGTGTTCCAGAGAACCAGGTTCCTCGATAATTAAGATATATTTCTGGACAATAGCTTCCGGTCAATCGGCGAGAAGTCGTTGCAATGATTGAGAAGCGATGAGGTTGTTTTGTGTTTTTATCAAGCATTCTTCCAATGCCAGCTGCACGATCTATGTATTCACAGGTTGCAGGAAAGCTTCCATTGCCAGCCACATATAAGCGGCCACCATCAATGTGGCTACCATCATTTTCACCATCAAGGTCTTTTCCTCGGTTATCTGTCGCCCAAAGAGTCCATTCTTCTTTTCCACCACTTTGGAGGTGGCGAGAATAACAAATCTGACCACTTACTTCTACATGGTTATCATCAACACGGCGGACGTCTAATGTGTTTTCTTGTAGCATGACGCCGGTCGAATTAAGCGCAGCTTGCGATGTATTGAGAATATTATTTTGCGTGATACCAATTACCGTCGCGACCAGGGCAACTACACTTATGCCCGCGACGAGCATTCCTCCAATTGAGCCTTTGTTATTGAGCTTCATTGACATCGACGCCTTGCAAACTGGTAACGAGTGATAAATCGAGTGCATCTACAGAGTTATCTTTATTTATATCACAGGTATATTCATTTAATTTTTGTCCCCACTCATCAATGCAGGCGACAAGATCAGCAGTATTTATAAAACCATCATTATTTATATCAACATCTTCAGGCTTTGTGACAGCGAGGGCTTGAGAACCAGAAGAGGTAGGATTTTTGCGGATGTACCAGTCATAGGATACATCGACCCCACAGGCGACTCTAAACCCTACGAAATTTCTTTCATCTACAAGCACATTTTCTGTTTCAAGTGTGCCACCAGGACAAGCATTGATTTGGCTTTGTGGCGTTGTCTGGCATCGTTGCTTTACGACACTGTAGCCAGGTGCAAATAAACGCACATAGGCCATGCCATCAATACCATATGGCGTCCATGGGCCAACTTTGTTGCTGTAGCTTATATCGTGCAAACTTTCTAGAACATCGAGCACACCATTGGTGAAAGGACTGACAGGCTTATTACCATGTGTCACAATTTGCATGTCATTTGCACTTCCATAAGTAAGATCTTTCCCTGGGATTAATTGTTCATCAAGAGCTGTTGTTATTTCACCTGTATCTGCATCACGAACATGGGCGCGAGCATGAAAGACGCATGCACATGTTTGAGCGGAAGCATAGACTGTTAGATCGCGATTTCCGGGAACGGAAACTTCCTTCTTATCTTCTTTGAGAGAGGCGAAAGCTTCGATGTTTGTGTCCTTGAAACGTTTAATGCGTGCGTTTGCATTAAATATTGAGTATTTTTTTGCCTTATCGAGAAGGTTTCCAGCTTTGTCCTTAGTAATACGATACTTATATATAAAGGTGCGATCATTGCTTTCGTCGTCAAGCCATACTGCTTGATCTTGTTCTTTAGGTGCGAGAACAAGATCACTACAACTAGTACCCGCAACATCCTCACAGTAACTTAAAGTGACATTTTCAGGTTGCGTGCAGGAGAATACAGTAATACGACCTTCAATTGCATCGGGAGTAGGTGTTGGTGTGGTGGTTGGGGCAAGTGTTATTATGGTCGTTGGGCCAACAACAAGCCCATTGGGTGTTGGTGTCGCGCGAGGTCGAAATATTGAACGTGTTGGGCCAGTGGCTGGAGCTTTTGTTGTTGGCGTTGGAGTTTTTATTGCTGCAACAGGCTTTTCTGTTGGATCTGGCTCAACTATACCATCAGGACAAAGAAATTCTCTTTCAATATATGCGACATCTTCTTGTGGAAATGGTTTCCATGGGCCTTTTGTAACGACTTTAACTTTAATGCGTGGGCAACTTTCGGTCCAACGGTCGCTGGCTGGAATGTTAAAGGGAGCATTTGCAACAAGCCTTCGGAGTGTACTAGAGCCGCAACGGGCTGTTGATGGGTTTGTTATGAGCTGATTTACTGACGCACCAATAACTTCTTCTTTTTTTACAGCTGGATTTACTTTGTCCTTAAGCTCCATCGTTAGTTGCACTGCATAACTTCCACCAGAGCTAGGCGGATTAGAGCTAAAACATAGGTTTGTATTCAAGATGTAGTCCCATTGCTGTGAGGGTTTTAGATCGGAAATATTAAACCCGATGTCTTGGTTTCTAATATAAGTGAAGCTTGGTTTGGATTGTCCATAAGTCACAGAAGCATTTCCGAGAAGGGTAATTACAAGTGCAAATGCAAAAATATAAGCAGTCTTTAAGACGTACATACGATTATTCTAGATAAGTGGTGATGAGATTACAAGCGAGAAATTTTGCTGGTCATTAAGGTGTAGTCGAGAGCATTTACATTCCCGTCATGATTCATATCGCCAAGAAGATCTTTTTCGTTTTTTCCATAATCATCAAGGATAATGAAAAGATCAAAAGTATTACATGCACCGTCACCATTTAGATCGCAATTTTCTTCTGACGGCGCAGCTGATTGGACGAGAGAGTTGGTTTGAGATGATTTCCTTTGTACAACCCAGCCAGCATTAAGTGTCATATTGCAATCAAGTGTAATATTATCAAGAATACTTAGATCGTTTATATTTTCGCCTTGTATCTCTTGGTCGTCGCAAAGATTTGGATTGGTGGGCGATGAGCATGTAGTAATTTCATGTTTAACAATTGTGAACAACTCGGACTGATGAGTCAACTTTATAAAAGCAACATCTCCCTTTTGATACGTGTCTAAGGCCCGTGGTGTAGCGGTTAAGCTGAGCGCCTTACTTTGTAGGCCATATTCAATAAGTGGTAGCTTATTGAAATAGATTGGCTGAGCTTCTGGATTTTGACCATCAAGAACGCTCCACGAAAGTACGTTTATATCGGGATGAGCGTCTATAGAGAGAGGAACCTCTTGGCCATTATCGTTGATTTCATTCACGTAAAGAGTCACATCAATAGGGCATAGCGCAGGTTTAAAATCTTTTGCTTCGGACATTAGTGCGAGAGGGCGATTTGTTTGAAGTGAGAGAACACCAAGAATAATACCAAATGTTAATACTAGGGCGCTTGATACAAGTAATAATTGTTTCATTGTGACTCGAGGTCTGGATTCACTACTGTACCCAGATCACCAATCATGAGGGAGACATCAAGGGAGTTCACAACCTTGTCACCATTTAGATCGCCTTTAAGCGCTTCACCTTCTTGGAAGTATTCATCATAAAGTGCGAAGAGATCAATTGTATTTATTATTCCGTCATTATTTATGTCTTTAGACTGTTGGAAGGCTAAGTATTGAGCTTCAGTTTGAATACACGAGTTAAGACTTTGTTGTACGCGGGCAAAGATTTCAGTGATACTTACATTTGCAGCAGTTGAGAATGCCCATGAGTCATCTGTGGTGAAGAGCTTTATGACTCTGAGAAGCTCTGCACTTACAAGCTCACTTGGTTCAGGGTTGCCCGCAAAGTTAGGATCTCCATAGCCAATACCTATTACAGTAGGCGGTACGATACCGGTACTTGCGGTATTTAATGTCTTGAGTCTTGTTCCTTCGGTTGCGATTTCACCTTCATATCCACCAGATCGTGGATTTCCAGGGTCGCTATTTGGAAGTCCATCGGTTAAGAAGACAACGATGACTTTTCTTGATTTATCTGTTCTAAAGTTATTTAAGAGATTTACTGTTTCACGAATACCACATTCAATACAGGTTCCTTCTTGATAGGTGAGTTCGTTATTTGCTGCATTCTTAACAGTGTCGATATTGTTGGTGAGTGGGGTAACGATGCGTGTATTGCTACGAGCACTAAATTGTATGAGTGCAGCTCTATGATCGCCGCCACTATTTTTTATGTTTGTAAGGAAATCTTGAAGCTCAGTAAGCGCTGCGTCCTTTTTAAGCTTTCCTGTTGAGGTATCTCTTGTTTTTATCATTGACGTTGATGTATCCATGACAAAGACATAGTCAAAGTTTGCATTACATTTTTGCACGGTCCAACCATAAACGATATTTTGTCCACAGCCAACAGTAAGACCGTTGACCGTATCGCGAGGGTCGCGTTTTGTTAAGTCTACAGCGTTATTTACGCGACCGGCTTGGAAAGCAGGCATATTACATGCTCCTATGAAGTTGCCGATAATATTATTTCTACAATACTTAATTTCGTTACCTTCTGGAACGATTCTATAATCGGGTCTCTTTAGTGTCAGTTTTACAGAAGCTTCTTCTTTATTTGCATAACGCTCATTGGGGTAAGTAAAGGTAGGAGGAATAAACATGCCATTTCCTTTTTGTGTTGGATTTACTCCTGCTGGTATTGGCTGTGAACTGTCAACTCTTAAGTAAGCAAGTTGTGGTCCAAGTATGCCTCCGGCATAGAATGGGAAAGTATTAATAATTCTCGACGCTTCGGAGAGATCCCCCGAATATAGGTTAAATCGTGACGCTGGTCCTTCGCCATAGCGGCCACCAGCAATTTGCTTGTTATTAATAGTTCCAAACTGCGTAAGCTCCTGAGCTGATAATGCGCGAGACATAAAGTTACCTTTTGCATCGCGAATACATTGTCCTTGAGCGTTAAATTGTGTACATTCTTGAACGTAGACTAGGGAATTAAAGTCACAAGCATTAACTACTGGTGTTGTTGGTGTCGGTGTTCCTGATGTGGGACCCGTTGGCGTTGGCGTTCCTGAAAGAGTTCCCGTTGGCGTAGGTCCTGTCGGTGTTGGGCCGGTAGGAGTAGGCGTACTTGATAGTGTGCTTGTCGGAGTTGGCGTATATATAATTATTGTAAGTCGAATTGGGGTAGGCGTAGGTGTCTTAAGTGTAATTGTCACAAATCGATCTGTTGGTGTTGGGGTAGGTGTCTTAAGTGTAATTGTCACAAATCGATCTGTTGGTGTAAGGGAAGGACCCGTTGGTGTAGGACCAGTAGGTGTAGGGGTGCTTGTAAGACTTCCAGATGGCGTTGGGGTAACTTCTGGTCCACAACCTTTCTTTCCTTTTGCAAGTTGTGAATATCTTCGGGTTACTCCAGCTGTTTTTGCGTCAAATTCAAAATAGAAT
>CAZTOA010000001.1:68956-88569 GCA_964614975.1 uncultured Gammaproteobacteria bacterium
TTAACCATGCTGGGCGATCGTAGATAAAGTACTTATGCTGTGTCGCGCCTTGGCGAACACTTAAAAGAATTTGACCCTTTTTTATATCATATCCTGTAGCTGCTTTAATATTGTTTTTCTGTCCAGCCGTATACTCGATTCTTGGATCCCAGTTTATAGATATGCCATTCGATCGATTACTACATGCTCCAGAAATTGATTTTCCGATTGGTGTGCCTTCGGTATTTCCTCGTCCAGTTGCATCAACACCTAAGTCAAATGTCTGGGTACCGTCTGCTGAGCGAAGCTCAAGCTTTTGAATAAGTGGATCGGCATTACATGTAAATTCTGCTGCACATATTAGGCCTTGTGATCCATCAAACCATCGACCACCAGTATATCCTAGTTCGATTGGAGTAGGGCCTCCGGCTGCAAATGGGGTCGTGTTGAGTGGCGTAGAAGCCTCTTGAACGCGTACACCAATTATAATGCCCGCTGTTATAACGAGCATTGATACAATCGTTAATAACGAGGCAATTTCGCCCCGCTGGTGACGGTTTTTTCTCCTGAATATATTCATGATTTAGTTTATTTAGTTATTATCGAATAGTTAGGGCTACTGGTTCGGCAGATCCTAGAGTATTGACTCCGTTGTTTGCCGTAATAGTAATGTCTTTGTTAAATTCAAGTGATGCTGAGCCGGCTTCTAGTGCTGTTACTGTGAAAGTAAATACAGTCCCAGACTTTAAATTAGAAGGGTTGTTTGGATCAACTGCGGCGGAAACTATCAACTCGTTTTCTTTTACTTCATTTCTGAGAATATCAGGAAATATGTTGCCGTTAGCAATGTCAGAAACCTTTAGTAGTGTGGCATCAAAAGTTATGATGACGTCGAGTGCTTGCGAAGGGGTACCGGTAAGCTCGACTGAAACCTGAGTGCTTTCTCCAGGCTTTAATGTCGATACTTGGGGCTTTATCATAAGCTGTGTTGTGCCTTCTTGAGACTCTTGATCGCTTTTTTTAAGCGCAGAACCATTCTTTTGGGCAAAGAGAAGCCCCATGATAAGACTGACAGCAAAAACGAAAAAGACGATACCGATCAGTGCAATGTTCTTGTTTGGTTGAGAGGTTTTGGATTGATCCATGAGATCATTGTACGGGTTAGAAAAGTTGTTTGTCAAGAGAAAAAAAGGGGATTAATTAAAGACGTCACCGATAGATTTTTGAGCTGTATTATTTTCTTGTTCGACAGTCTTTCCAATATTATTGACGATGATCGAAACATCGAGTGAATTGACGATTGAGTCTCCGTTAAGATCTTCTGGAAGATCTTGGCCACGAGCAAAGTAATTGTCGTAGATAAGGAAGAGGTCGATTGTGTTTATGACACCATCGCCATTTATGTCTTGTGAGCTTACATAGTTTGCATATAGCTTCTCAGTTCGTGCACATGAGTTAAGGTCGACTTGGATATTGTTGTAAATATCTTGGATACTGACCTGACCTGAAGTGGAGAAGGCCATTTCTGGGGTTGTTGTAAATGTCTGAATGACGCGGAGAATTTCAGCATCTGGCTCAACACCAGTTTTTGCAGGGTCGCCAACGCCGATACCAAAGACCTTTACATTTGTGAATGCTTTTAGATCTTTACCAAGACCAGCAATAACTCCTTCTGAGGCAGGACTTGGGTTGCCTTCAGGGCAGTTTGGCATACCATCGGTTAAGAACACGACGTATGTTTTTCTATTAGAATTGTTTCTCTTTAAGAGGGAAATTGTTTCACGCAAACCGTCTTCAATACATGTTCCAGATTCAAATTTAAGCTTTGAGTCAACAGCACGTGAAACTTGATCTATATTTGTTGTTAGGTTTTCAACTGTTCCCGTATTTGCTGTTGAGCTGAATTGTACTAGAGCTGCGCGACTGTCTTTACTATATGTTTTAATACTACTTAAGAATGATTTGATTGATTTCTTTGCAGAATCAATCTTAAGGCTTCCAGACAAATCTTTGCCTGTTGTCATTGAAGAAGAGGTGTCTATGACGAAGACATAATCTGATGGTTCGTTATTACATTTTTGAAGTGTCCAGCCATAGACGATGTTTTGTCCGCAGCCTACTGTCAAGCCATGAATAGTATCGCGTGGGTCACGGTCAGGGGCGTCAGGTGCTTCGCTAACTCGATTTGCCTGGAATGCAGTCATATCGCAGGCTCCTATAAAGTTACCAACAATATTATTTTTACAGAAAGCGATTTCGTTACCATCAGGAACCACACGATATCCCTTACTTGCGAAGTCTGCGTAAAGTCGAACTTGGGCATTTTCAAAGTTATAATACTGTTCATTTGGGAACTGGTTGACAGGAGCAATCAGTATTGGATTCTTTGTGCGACCTTCTGGGGTAAGATCGGCTGCAGAGCCCCTTTCAAGCGGGTTCTTTCCTTGTGGTATTGCTACAGATGCTTGGTAGTCAAGATATGAGAGTTCGCTGAGTTGCCCGCTATAGTAAGGGAAGCGAAGCTTAAGAGCATCAAATGCACCAACGAAACTAGCTGTTTCATATTTCATAAGTGTTGCTGGGTTTGCACCATAGCGGCCGCCAGCAATTTGCTTATTATTACTTGCGCCCCAAACTGGGCTAAATTTACTGACGTTGATTGGACGAGCTAAGAACTTGCCATTTGAACCCTTTTTACATTGTCCGTTTGTATCGAACTCGGTACATTCTTGTACATATGCGAGCGCATCAAAAGTACATGCCTGTGGATTAGGTGTGATTGTCGTTGGTGTCACTCCAGTTGGTATTGATGGAGTTGGTCCTGTCGGCGTTACATTGGTCGGTGTCGTTGGTGTAGGTGAAGGAGCTCCTGTATTTGGGCAAGCATCTGGTTGGGTGGTACAAGAGGCTGGATCTGATTGACATCTCGTAGGAAGACATAGACATTCCGCATCACCATTTTCACAGAATGGGAGTTTATTTCCTGTTCCGTCAGTACTTTCATTTGTTCCTGTTGGGAGGATCGGTGGGTTTCCAAGAAGCGCAGAATTATAACATTGCATTCTCTTCTTGGTTGCTGGATCGAGTCCGCAGACGGTTGTTGGGACACAGCTTTCAAAACATTGAGCGACGGTACCTAGTGGAGTAGGGGTTGGGGTTAATGTCAGTCCCGTTGATGGAGTAGGGGTTGGTGTACTTCCGTTAGGTGTGGTTGGTGTTGGTGTGTCGTTTTGTGGACCTGTTGGTGTTGGTGTGGTTGATGGTGGGCAAAGATCTTTAGCTTCGTCGCCCAAAACTTCACGAAGATTTACTTTATATATATTATATGTATCTTTTGGCTTAGCCTTATCACCAGCTGTTATATTGTCTCGAAGGTGAATGTAAACCTCACAAGCTTCTTTATCGAATTTTTGATCTATGCTTCTATCGTTGGCTGAACGATCTATTGCACTTTTTATGCTTGCTTTTGCAACTTGTATATCGAAAAGAAGGGGATTGTCAGTTTTTGCATAATCAGTGGCGTCGATTCTTCCATTAGTAAAGGTACAGACATCGTCTCGTGCTGTTGCGACAAATAATTCATCTGTATTACTTGAACCTACCTTATCTTCTGCAGCTGCAATCTTGTAGCGCAGTGCGGCATTTTTATCAGATGTCACAATACCGACATTTCCCTTATCGTCAAAGTATTTACGAACGCCGAACAAGCTTACATAAACCTCAACATCTTCTGTTGACAGTTTCGTGCCTGAAATGGAACTTCTATTTAGACATAAGCCTCCGTATATATGCATTGTTCTCTGATCCTTTTCGGTGACAAAGTTTATGAAGGGGTTTTGTTTTGACTGTTCGGTTCCTTGAAAGATTTTGCTAAAGACTTGTTTTGCTCGTGTGTCAGCTTTTTCAATGGTATTTTTGCTGATAGAGGCAGGGTACATTCGTGTACGGCAGTATTTGTCGCGAACTTGTTGATTTCGGTCGCCACCTGGAAAACAAACCTCATCGTGGAATTGAACACCTTCTGGAGGAATTGGTGCTGAAGGTATTGGCTCAGCAGCTTGAGGTGCTGGGTTAACTGTAGCTGCATTTCTATTAATTTGGTATCCAAACAGCAAACCTACTGAAAGAACTACCATTGATACAATGGTAAGAAGTGAGGCTACTTCGCCTCGTTGGTTACGAGCATTTCGTATGTCTTTCATTATTCGACGGTGACTGTTACTGGTTCGGCGCTACCTAAAGTATTTACACCGTTAGTAGCTGTAATAGTAAGGTCCTTTTCAAAGCCTAAAACTGCGTTTCCAGCAGTAAGTCCTTTAAGAGTAAAGGAAAAAACCGTCCCTGTTTTTACATCTGTAGGTGTGTTTGGATCAACTGCGGCAGAAACAATAACTTGACCATTGCCAATTTCACTGCGGAGAATATCAGGGAAGACATCGCCATTTACTACATCACTAAGTTCTACAAGCTTTGGATCAAATGTAATTACAATGTCTGTAGCTTGTGATCCGGTGCCATCTAATTTTACGTTAACTTTAGTTGTTGCACCTTTTGCGACTGTTAAGGATTCTGGTGCAATACTTAGTTGAGAAGTTCCTTCCGCAGTTGCGACAGTATCGTTCTTTGGGGCTTTGGAGAGCCCACTTTTACCAGCAAAATAGAGGCCGGCACCAATACTAACTGCAAATATAAGGGCGATAATACCAAGCACTTTTAGTTTTTTTTGAGGGTGGAGTGTATGAAAATCTTGAATATCTGTCTGTACATTGTCCATTTGATAATTCTACGAATTTTTAAAATACTTTGTCAAGCGTATTTTAATAGTCTGGAAATTCATTGAGATCATTAAGGAGAACACAGCCGTCTTGATTTATATCTAGTGCAGGATTAAAGTCTTCGTCTCCTTTGCAAGCCCCATACACATCATTTGAATATGCTGAGCCATCTATCCCAAATGTGCGACTGAGTGGGCTTGCGGGAACAAATACTTCTGTAGGCTCTCCGTCGCCACTATATATATAACAATAATAAGGTGTATTGGCATTGAGTGTTACGTTAAATTGTTGTGTGTTAATAATGTGTTGTGTCGAAGGCTCGGCATCTTCGCCAGCGAAGAACTTTACTCCTGTGCGCGTAAGCGCACACTGAAGGGTGGCTGCGATAGAGGTAGTTGTCTGGAATGATATTTCAGCAGCCACATTAGAAACTCTGACCGCTTTCGCATTTAATATTTCAGCGCTACCCGAAGCTTTCGATCGAATTTGCGTTGTGTAATAAATCCCACCAAGAATGAAAGGGAGAATAACGAGAGAAATAATAAGAAATAGTGTCCTCGGTTTCATGTTCATCATAAAAAGATTTTAATAATTATACTTAATAAAGTTAATCCCAGGCCAATCGCTATAGCAATCGTCGTTGTTTCTACACTACCTGTTTCTGGAAGCGTAGAAGGCGTTGGGCCTGCTGTCGGCGTAAGCGAAAGAGCGAGTGTTGGTGTTACAATTTTTGTTGGCGACGGTGTTGCGAGTTTTGGTGTCGCAGATGGTAATAGCCCACTTGTCGGTGTTAATCTTGGAGTTCCCGTAAGCCCTGCTCCCGTCGTAGGCGATGGACCGCCACCAACTCCGCCAACAGTAATACTTGCGGTGGTGGCTTTTGTACAATCAATAATATCTGTAACGCGCTGGTTCTTTTTAAGCGTTATATTCGAATCAGTAGTCTTTCCATCTTCGCATTGAATTGTTGCGGAAGTGGTTCCATCCGCTACCCCTCGAAATATAATGGTTGCAACAAGTCCGTCACCCGATTGTGGTGCGCCTTGAGGCAATATTGCTGAGCCAATAAAAACCTTGTTTGCTTTATTGTTGAGAAAAAACCTAGGAAAAAACTTTTCTGCCTGTGCCGGTTCTTTAACCTCGACAACCTTAAGCACAGCTGGATCGTAGGTAATAATTGCATCGGTTGTTGTGGGTTTTTCTCCTTCAGTATTAATTTTAACTTTAACAGCTATGGTATCGGTGCCGTTTACGGTTCCAGAAGTAGGGTCGAGGTAAAGATATGCTGCATCTGAAAGAGGAGCCAGTGTTAAGAACATGCCGACACACAAAAACACTGCACATATATATAATTTCAACGACTCCATATGTAGGATAGTACACAATTTTTTGGTTCTTGACAATAATTTCAAAACTAATTATAGTGATCTATATCATGAAAATAACTGTTTATACTATTACAGACTGCCCATTCTGCAAACAAGAGAAGGACTTTCTTAACGCCCAAGGTCTTCAATTTGAAGAAAAAAATGTCCAAGAAAACCGCGAATTTCTAACAGAAATGCTCGAAAAATCTGATAAATTTGCTGGTGTGCCTTTCACCATCATTGAAAAAGATGGGGGAGAGAAAGTAAATCTTAAAGGATTTACACAAAGCGAATTTGAACAGGCATTGGGTCTTTCAGCAGGTGGTGCAACAGCGATGACAGCTGCTACCACTGCTCCAGCACCAGTAGCCGCACCAACAGATATGCCTACCGACATGTCAGCTAGTGCTCCGGCAAGCCCAGCAGCCCCAGCTATGCCGTCGTCACCAGTCGCGTCCTCAATGCCTGATGCAGTATCGGATATGCCAAGCATGCCAGGAATTGATGAGGCTCCACAAAGCCCTTCGATGACTTCATCAACACAAACACCAGAAGTACCAACTACTCCAGCAATGCCAGTTGCACCTGAAATGCCAGCGGCACCTGCGATGCCAACTTTAGAGCCAACAATGTCAGCGAACCCAACGTCTACTATGCCTAGTGCACCAACAGAAGTAGCTCCTGCTAATCCACAAAGTCAACTTGATGGTCTACTTGCGGATTTGCAGACAAAATCTCAACCAGACCTTCCAGATTTTAATGCCCCAGCTTCTTCAGATACTGCTCCTCAGCAACAATAATACGAACGTAAATAATGATGCATCTAAAACCCTTGACAGCCTCTTTTCAATCGTGATATATTCAATGTATGCATAACGATGATGCCCAAGATGGTGTAGTTCATGATTTACAAAAAAAACTTCTTAACGACCTAATTGGCGCGGTAGAATCTGGCGACATGAATATGTCAGAGATGCGCGAAGCTGCAAAATTTATTCTCGACAAAACTCGCACAATTTCAGAAATGGAAATTGATGGATTTCTCAAGGAATTAAGTGATAAATGGTCGATATTTAAAACAACAACGCTAGTTCAGGGTAGCAAAGCAGTTGAAGATAAAGAAAAAGAAGTGATCGATAAACTGTCCGCTTATATTAAAGATATGGATACGGATACTGATTTAAACTAACAAAATCATGGCAGATACATTAAGAGAAATAGCACAAGAGGCGGTAGCAAAAACAGAGCGCTCGACATTTAATTATAGAACCACCCATGGAGAACAAGTTGCTCAAGCCCTAAAGGCAGAAGCCGACAAAGATGTTTTTACAAGTCTTCAGATCGCCGCAGGCGAACAGATAAGCCCAGCGATCTTACGAGCTAATCTTAATGTCTCGGTAGGTATATTACGAGCCAATGGAAATGTTGATAGGCCAGCGGGCACAGATTATTTAGCTCGTCACACTAGAGCTGAAGAAGCAATATCAAGAGCGGAATCTTATTTTAATGATCAGCAGACTTTTGCAGAGTTTAAAGCTTCTACGGAAGGTCCTCTCGTCATTGAATCTACTGGTCGATTCTTAATGTCGCATCCAGCCCTTTCAGAATATTTTGCAAATATTCCTAACGCTGGTCAAAAATTAAACGCTGCGAAATCACTCGCTGAAAAATACCTTCAAGATCCTTTTGCACGTGAGAAAGTTAGACAAGCCTTACTTGATTCAGCAATAAATAAGGGTGAGGTAGCCGATGAATTTTCTGAGGTTGAAAGAAAGATAGACGCAGCTACTGCTAAAGTTGCTGCATTAGAGGCAAAGATTAAGAGACTCGAAGGCGATGCTGCTGCAACACCCCCAACTATCGGTGAAATTGAAACAAATAATAGACGCAGGAGGGAATTCGACCGCTTTGCTACCACGACACCGCCGAGAGCTGGAACTGAATTTGCTCTCTCTCAGACACGAACAGCAGAAGTCGCAGTTCTTAAGAGTACGATAGTTGGTATAGACTCAACCCTTCAAGCGCTGCGCAATGATGAGAGGGCGTTACAGGCAGAACTGAAAGTTGCCCAACGACCATCACCACCAGCTACTAGTCGCGCTACGGCAGATATACTTACCGATATCGCGGCTAAACAAGGTGATATAGCTACACAGCTAACTTCACGACAAACTGCTGAGAGCGAAAGAGCGACAAAAGAAGCGGAGATCAAGGCAATCGAGGATGAAAAGAAACAATTAGATGACAGGATTAGAGAGAAACAACAAGAGCTAAGTACTTTGAAAGGTGAGCTAACTTCAGCTAAGAATGAAGAAAGTGAACAGAGATTAAAACACGCAAAGATGGAGGCAGCTAAGGCTCGATCAGAAGAAATGGCGGTGTCCGAGCTTGAGAATATATTCAAAAAAGGAGTTGAACAGGAATTGATGGAAAGATTAAATAAAGCAAAAGACGCGACTGACACAGCATTAGAAAAAGCAGCCGATCAGGCAAAGGGCGTGGATGAAAAGAAGTATCTAGAGCTCCGCGCAAAGCGACATAAGACGGCTGAAGGTAAGATTGATGGTAAAGCAATAAATGAAGATTTTACCGATATGAAGAGAGACAGTGCTGAATATCGTATTGAGCGCCGTCCAGGAAATCCAAATAGAGTCTTTATAAGTCAGAGGCCCAGAGCTGGTTGGGGCACAACACCACCTCCAGCAAACGAAATTTTTTATCTCACTGGTCCAGAATTTGCGATCGCGCGTATGATGAGTAGAACTGATGAGTTCGGAGGAGACTTTATAATGAGTAAGTTAAGAGATCCTGAATGGATGAAAACGCAATCAGAGGATTTCGCAGCTCAGGTATTGCGAGAAAAAATGTACGCAAGTCGTGGATGGCTTAGGAGAGTGAAAACAGGAGTCAAAAGATTAACATCGACCGAGATTGTAAAAATCAAAAATAGTACATGGGGTTCGTCAATTCTCGAACAATCTCTTGAAGCAAGTAAAGCACATGCAAAAGAAATTGACGCAGCTTTAGGCGGCGAATTATTGAGTGGACCTGGTTCTTGGAGAGAGAAGATTGGAAAGATGAGCAATAAGAAATTGGCATTACTGATCGCGGTTCTTGCTACGAGCGGTGCACTTCTTGTCCCACATATTACCTTAGCTGGCCTTGGAACAGCAGCATCTAATATCTCGGGACATATATCTGCTGGAGCGGCTACAGGAGCGGCTGCTGGAGCAGCAACGGGACTAGCGATTGGGCATGCAGGAAGATCAAGAGACTCTTAAACTCAAAGAATTCTTAAGCTACTTCAACATCAACGCCGAGCATACGGAGAACAACTTCTTTTCTGTAGCGGCGATCACCACGAGAATTTATTCGGATAGCTGGGAGCTTTCCTCTTTTACCCCATCTCTTAATAGTAAGAGGGGATACACGTAAAATGTCGGCGACCTCACGGATGGTAAGAAGATCTGGTAAGTCTTCGAGTGATAGCTTTTTAGTGCTTGTGCCTTCGATTGACATAGACGGTATTATAAAGGAGGTGTTATATCCTGTCAATAGTCTGGATTGTTAGGTCGGTCAGACCACGCGCAGTGCTTTAAAGAAGACGAATGTGACAGCAGAAAACAGAAGTACCTGAAAAATAGGGAGGAACAAGGTCAAAAGGATTGTTACAACAGCATGAAGGAAGAAAGCTTCATTATGGATAGAAGGCAAGAGGCCTTTTAAAATAAGAAAAATAACTGCCAAAGTTAATAATGCTTGTGGCTCGAAGAAAAGAAGGTTAATGTTAAAGTAGAGAGCCGCGGCTAATAAAATAATAGCAATAATTAAGAAAATCTCCTTTGAATCAAAGAAAAATGGTCCAAGTCTCATTGTTAGTTATAAATTGCGTTTCGAATATATTCAAACCAAGGTGCCAATGATGCAACACCAGTTTTAAATTCTGCCTCCCAGCTGGTGTAATCATTATTATCAATCGGCGTCGTGCAATTATAATTTCCTTTTGCCGCCTCTTCAGGACAGGGGTGTTGTTGTGGAGACCTTGTCGGTTGGACTCCTGATGTTGGCGCACCAGGTGTCGCACTTGTTGGTAGTGGCGCTCCAGATGTAGGCCCTGGCTGACCAGTAGGTTGTGGTGATGAGCAAGTTGGAATGTTTCCAGCTTTAACAGCGTCGACTGCCGCTTTAAGATTGAGTCTTCCGTGACCAAATATTTCATCCCAGCCAGATGTGCCAAGATCATCAGCAGTACATTGAAGCGCATTCTGAATCTGATCAGGTGTGAGATTTGGGTTTACTGACAATAAAAGAGCAGCGGCACCTACAACGTGCGGTGTCGCCATACTTGTTCCAGATATTGTATGGTATGAAGTAGGTGGCCATGTTGATTCGATTTGTACACCAGGCGCTGCAATATCGATAGAGTTTCCACGATTTGAGAATGAAGCTGCTTGATCACTCGACGTTGTTGCCGCAACAGTTACGACTTCTGGATAGGCTGCTGGATAGGTAAAGTCTGAACTTCCTCTTTTTGCCGGATCACCGTTTGGACACTTATCTGATTGTTGTTGATTCCAGCAATTTCCAGCAGCAACGATGACAGTCACACCTGCTGACTTTGCACTAATGATGGCATTGTGAAACGTTGTAGAATCACCAGGTCCTCCAAGACTCATATTAATAACTTGATTTCCGTCAGCCACAGCTTTGATGACACCATTTGCAATTGATGAAAGAGAACCAGATCCTCCTGTTGAGCATAGTACAGAATATCCATTTATGCTTACTGCCCAGTTTACTCCGACTACACCCTGGGTATTGTCACCAATAGCGCCAATCGTTCCTGCAACGTGAGATCCATGGCTTCCTGGGTCAGTTCCTGATGGGCATCCACCGATTCCTTCACTTTTAAGAACATTATCTTTAAGATCTGGGTGGTTAACTTGAACACCAGTATCAACAACAGCCACCTTTACTGTTTTTGATCCCGTCGATATATCCCATGCCTCTTCAGCTTTAATTGTTTTCATTCCCCAGAGATTGCTATACTGTGGGTCATTTGGGGCTTTAGAAGTACTATATATATAGTTCGGCTCAATATATTTAACATTTTCTAAACTATTGTAATCACGAAGTACATCAGCAGGATTTATCGAAGGATCATATTTATATATATATGTTTCACTAAATAATGCCTGTGCAGAAGGCACATTATATGTTTGGATTTTTTCTGATGATTGGAAATTGTATTTTTCCTCAAGCGCTTTTACGTTATTAAGTTCTGATTGAGTGCTCGACTGTAGGCCAAATATCCCTCGAATACGATTTAAGAAAGTGGGGCTACTTGTTTCAGAGCTTATCGCTGCCTGGAGATCGCTGGGGGAATGACCATCTTCAAATTGAATAATGAATTCTCCGGGAACAAACTGGCCTGGTTCAAGAGCGTATGTTTTTACTGTATCTTGGGCAGAAGCCGTGCTTGTAAAAATTGCCATTAACGTAAAAAAGTAGAGTAGGTATTTCATATTCTATTAGAAAGCATAAAATGTATAATTTGGTTCTGCGTATTCAACTTCAGGAAGTGCCTCGTAGACACGAATTGCATCTTCAATTGTTTTGCCCCCGCTTAATTCTATGACAAAAATATTTCGTTGATTTTCGTTGCCTGCATCGAGAAGTCGGGTCTTATTCTTTGCGCCAACGTCTATATCAGCTTTTTGGATACGGGTGAGTTGTTCTTCTGGAAGAGGTTTGCTGCTCATTTTATACTTGAGATTCTCAAAGAGAAGGCGGACCGATCCAAACATTTTCGATTTTGTTGTTTTTCGTTCATCAACTTTAAGTTGTAGTGCTTGAGGAGTCAGATCCTTCTTATATTTAACAATGACTTGATTAGGTGTTGGCTGAGTTGCGAAATCATTTGTAGTGTCGGCTTTTGGGACTGCGGCTTGTACAGGCACACTTAAGGAACAGAAGGTTAAGATAATAAGCAATAAAAGAAATGATACGTTCTTTGCCATATTTATATATACACGTTATATGAAAATTTTGTTAATTGCAAGCAGTAACGAGTTCGACTACGGGCTTGTTTTTTCCTCGACCTTGTTATACAATAACATCTGTTCAGAGACCGCGGGTCGTCGCAAGACATAAATTACCAAAAGTTCCAGCGGTAGAACACACCATGGCAAATACGCAAAAACGTGAATACGTCGAAAATTTAGTTTCCCTTCTAAAAGAAAATCCTCAATTTGTTGTTGTCGGTTTTGATGGCACAAAACATAAGAAGCTCGAAGAATTTAGAGAGAAACTTCGTGAACTATCTGCTGATGCAAGTACAAAATCGCAACTCATGATTCTTAAGAACTCTCTCTTTAAAGTAGCTCTCGAAAAATTTAACAAAAATGCAAAACTCGTCTCTGCTGACGAAATCGCAAAGCTTGCAGAAAATACCTCTGGTCAGTCAGCAGTTCTTTTTCTTTCAGAAGATTGGATTACCGGACTTAAAACATTAAAGACCTTCTCAAAAGAAGAAGAGGGGATGAAGTTTAAAGTCGGACTTATCGATGGTATCGTCTATATCCAAGCCGGACTTTCGCAGCTTGCTGATCTTCCAAGTAAAGAACAACTTATTGCAAAGATTATTGGTTCGCTCCGAACACCATCGACAAAACTTGTATATGGTCTTAAGTTTAACGCCACGCAGCTGGTAACCGTTCTTAAAAATGCTGCAGAAAAAGCTAACTAATTGAATTATTTTAGATACATTGTGAAGGAGGTGAAAAAGGTATGGCAGATGAACAAACAGAAGTAAAAGAAACAAAAGAAACAACAAAACTTTCAGCAAAGGTAGAGAAGATTTCTAAAGAAATTGAAGGTCTTACTGCATTGGAGCTTTCAGAACTGGCAAAGAACCTCGAAGAGGTGTTTGGTGTGTCCGCAATGCCAGCAATGGCTGCTATGCCAATGGCTGGTGCTCCAGCAGCTGGTGAAGCTGCTGAGGAAAAAACTTCCTTCAGCGTAATGCTCACAGACGCAGGTGCTAATAAACTTGCTGTTATTAAGGCAGTTCGTGAGGTCAAGCCAGAACTTGGACTCATGGATGCAAAGAAACTCGTCGAAGAAGCTCCAAAAGAGATTCTCGAGGGTGCGAAAAAAGAAGATGCCGAGGCAGCTGTGGCTAAAATCACAGAAGCTGGTGGTAAAGCAGAACTGAAATAAGAAGACCGTAACCTGTACAGGTTCGTGTTTATTAAAAAAAAGCCCCCGGAAACGGGGGCTTTTTTTAATTCCCCTTGACACGCCATTCTAGCTATGTTTTACTTAATCCTATGAACACACGGTTCGCTGCTATTGCTGGTACATTGCTTGTTGGTATTTCACTTTTTGTAACCTCCCTTATCTCTCAAAACTTGAATAATAATTCACTAACGACAGCATCACAAGCTGCGGGAACTAGCTGTGTATTGAGTGCAACATGTAATAACTGTCCCGACGGCACTTGTGGGGGACCAGATCAGGTAAGTTGTTCAGATGGAAAGCAGCTCAATATTAACTGTAACTACGTAGACGAGAGTGGAAATCCTGTTGTAGTAGCAGCGCCAACAGATATTCAGCCACCAATTTCAGCATGTTTATTTGCAAATGTATGTTCGGGTAGAGCAGGAGCAATAAAAGCAGGCTATAATATAAGAGGCTTTGATGCATCAAATTACAGAAAATGGTGCAAAAGCTTCTGTGAAGGTACTACTTCTGTGAGTCCTTCAGTAAACCCTTCGGTAACGTTATCGCCAACTGTTGTGCCAAGTATAGCTCCAGGACAAGGATGCCCATTGCCACTTTTACCAGGAGGTAGTGTATGTACACCTTCGTCTGTCGGTAGGGACTGTTGTACAGCAGGATATTACTGTAATGCTGATTTTAAGATATGTGTGAATAGAACCCAGCTTCCACCCACGCCAGGAACAGGGCCATCGTGCCTGATGCCTGATGATCCACGACGCAAAGGAACAACACATGGATGTAATAATCCTGCGTTTCCAAATGGGAACCCTTGTTGTGATGGAAGAAAGTGTAGAGTTAGCAGAGTTAATAATCCTGGTGATGGTGAAACATATGATATAGAATGTGACAACATTGTAACTCCTTCTGTGACACCTTCACCCACGATTGCAGCCGGCGTATGTGGCGACGGTTGTCTTCCCTCTAAGGGATGTAGGAGTGGTCAAGGAACATGTGGAAATATTGATGATCCTACCAAGCCACCAAGCGAGGAATTTTGTAGTCGAAATCCCGGAAAATGTAAATGTATTATTAATAAAGCCTGTACACCGGGCAGTACAGATAACGAATGTTGGTGCTTAGACCCAAATAGCTGTCCAGGTATAGGTGGAAATGGTCCCAAGGGGGCAAGATGCGGCAAGGTATGTGATCCTGACGATCCTACTGATTGCTTCGAATATCCACAATGTAAACCAGGTTTGAAGTGTGTGCTATATCCAGATGAAGAATTCGGACGATGTAAAAATAGTTACTGTCCTAAGCCGACACCAACAGTAACGCCTCCATATTTTTATAATAGAACACCTCGTGAAACGACACAGACAATACAACTACGACGTGAGGCAGAAATCCAGTCATTGCTCAGAGAAAATCCTAACTTCACACGCGAAATGCTGATGGGTCTTCCATATTCTGTAAAAGTAGATCTCGGTATTAACTAATCTTTAGCTACGTTTTAACTAAGAATTAATTGACACATATTAGTTTGTTATGTTATGCTAAAAAACATAATGAAAACTTTAGTTAATTTCCTGTTATTGTCTGCTTTACTTCTTTTCGTCCCTGCGACTTACGCTCAGCGCCCTGCCGGCCAATGTGGTCAACAATGTGTTGGTGGTGCTTGCGCTGCTGGTAAGTACTGTAGTGGTGGAACATGCTATGAAACCGGTTGTAATCCCTTGGCAGGTGATAGTGCATGCTGTAAGAGTCAGAGACCTGTTCAACCACGAACGCCAACTTCTACTCCAGGCGGTGGGGTTGTCGTACCACCAAAAGGAACTACGCCAGCAACTGCAGCTCCAGGACCAACGGGTGGTACAAATCTCACACCAGGAACAACACCACTCACGCCATTCATTACTGCACCAGTTGGCGGAGGAGGATCGGCCGGCGACTGTTCGGGGCCTGTTGAAGGAACAAAAGACGGCAAGGTTGATCTCAGCGACTTC
This sequence comes from uncultured Gammaproteobacteria bacterium, assembly GCA_964614975.1. GTDB lineage: Bacteria > Patescibacteriota > Microgenomatia > UBA1406 > HO2-37-13b > OLB23. The sequence goes on from CAZTOA010000001.1 coordinate 84,308, forward strand.
AATCTTTTAAGAAAAGAATTCAGCGGCACAGTAAAGACAGCATTCTGTGATTTCGACACAAATGGTATTGTAGATTTGTTAGACTTTAATATACAGAGAATAGCGTTAATCGCGCAGAAATAATAACACAATGAATAAGAAAACAAGGCTCACCGTACTTGGATTAGTTTTTATTTTATCTACGTTATTCTTTTGGCAAGCAATAAACACATACCTCATTCCTTCAAAGGCCCAGCTTGCGGCCAATATGAAAATCTTTATTTCTGAGAAATCTATTCAATGTAACGACACGCCAGGAGCGCTTTGTTTAGCTCATATTTTTGGTGTTACAGAGCCAACAGCGGGGTTAGCCGGAGTGACTGGAGCATTTGAGTTTTCAGATAATCTTGCCCTTGCCGGTATTACTCAGGAAGGATTCTGTGGACAAGCCGCATTTAATCTTGATCTAGTTCTTAAGTATCAACCAACACCAACAACGCTCAAATTTTCAATCGGTGCTCTCAGGGGAGACAATCTTCTTATTGGTGGTACAAAATGTATAACAACAGTTGGTTTTAAAAGAGTCCCATCAGCAAATGGGGCTCCAGCGAGCGATGCAAAAATCACATTGGCAGCTGGAGCACAATGGCAGGCAGTTGGCACGCAGGGTTTTGTTCTTGACGTAAATACTGAGCCCGTGCCAATTACTTTTTCACCAAACGCACCAATTCCTACAATAACAATAACGCCGCCAGTTACTGGCCCAGGAAATCCACCACTTACGCCTCCGGCAGGTGGAAACTGCTCAACAAAATCGAAAGGGGACTGCACGTGTGACGGAAAAATAGACGTTGTTGATTGGGAAGTACTTCGAAGCTCAATTCGTAGCGAAGGAAAAGCATGCGATGTTAACGGTGACGGCACAATAAATAGCGTTGACTTATCAATCTGGAAAGCAAATCATGACTAATAATAAAATGTCACCAAGAGTACCATTTTTCATAGTTGTCGGCTTAGTTGCTATGGCATTCTTCGGTACATTTATTAACCGCTACGTACTGCAATCAAGTGCCGCACAAAGTAAGGTTGTTGTAGAGTTTTCGCCTGTACCAGGTACGCTTGGTGATACGCCTTTCCGTATTGTTCTAAAACCAGAAAAAACAACAGATAAACTTTCAGGCGCAGATGTAGCCTTGACGGTTCAAAACGGAACAATAAGCTCATGGCTTCCTTGTAAACCACTGGAAGAAGGAAAAAATCCACAAATAAAACCGCTTATCGAAACTGTCGGAGCAGCGCCACGCTATAGCTGTGTCATCCTCGACAAGGATGAAAATCTTGTGAGTGGGCTTGTTATTTCAGGTAATGTCCAGTGCTCTGGTACTGCACCAGTGATTATTAGTATTGATACTCAAAAATCTCAGGTAAGTGGCCCTGTCGAAGGTGCTCTCTATGCATTTAGTCCCACACAAACAGTTACGTATAATTGTACAACTGGTGTATCACCAACGCCAATTCCATCCGACGTGAGTGCTGAGTTTGATCCGACAACCTGTCGAGGAGATAGAGGAAGTTCATGCAGCTATGGATTAACCATAAAATCAAATGATAGTACAAAGAAAATCTCAGCTTATTATGTAAAGGTTAATTTTGACAAAAGTATTCTAAAAGGAAAAGCAGTCGCGGGGCCAGCTTCCGTAAAGGGAGTAATGCTTGCGCAAGCAGTCGTTACTGCAACTCCAACACCAGCATCTTCTATTAATGTGCCTACAGCAGTTCCTGTTGGTCCAACGGCAGTTCCTACAGTTGCACCAACTACTGTACCAGGAGCCCCAACAACAGTTCCAGCAACAAGAAGTTGTACTACTGACAAAGAATGTGTTGATAAATTCTGTGGAGGAAGTGCGATTCCAAATTGTTCACAAGTAATGTTCTGCGATATTCCAGCAGGGCAAACATCAGGAACATGTAACGTTCGTCCAGGAACAACCCCAGGTTTAACCGGCGGTGTGACGCCAACAAGCAGCCTTACACCTCCAGTTGGCGGAAACCCAGTACCCGTTCCTCCAAAAGAGGCAACCTGCAGCATGGTAAGTACTGATGTCGATAATGAAAAAGGAACAATGACAATGTTATATGTATGTGATAGTGCGAGCGCCGATTTAAAGACAAGCCTTACAAATACATTGACATTTGATGCGGCGGCAGATGGTGAAGGCGCACTTACAATTGCCGACATCCAGGTTGTCGGCCCACAAGCAGTCGCGGGGCTCTATAGCGTCGATAAAGGATCCGCGAAGTATATTATTGGCCAGGGTGGCGGTAATGTTGATGTAAAACTTAAATTGCGTATGCAAGGAATTGTTAAGAAGCCAACCAAGCGAGACACCATGCAAGTTCGTATTGGAGTAGGCGATGGTGGATTAGCAGAGCCTGTATATAAGACCGTTGAATTTAAATCAGACGCAAACGGCCACTTTATCGGCGACGCAAGCTTTAATGTCCCGGCAAGAAAAGATTATAAGCTTCTTATAAAGTGTGAGCATTGTCTCCAGAGAAAAGTCTGTGACAAAGATGCAAAAGAAACAGAAGCGGCTTCATACAGCTGTGACAAAGGAAAGATTGAATTAAAAAATGGATCAAATAGCTTCGATCTTAGTGGCATTGTGCAACTTGCCTGTGATATTCCAGCTGGAAAACAAGATGGTGTATGTAATTCAGCAGACTTCGCACTTGTGCGTAATTTACTTGGGAAGTCAGACGACGATGCAATTAGAAAAGCAGATCTAAATTTCGATGGCATTGTAAATGCGATTGATTTCTCAATAATGACCGCGTCAAGAATAAACGTTGCAGATATAAAATGATAGAAGAATTAAAAGAGCACAAATCGCTAGTAATTGCACTTATTGTGGTTTTAAGTTTAACCGCAGCCGTTATTTTATTTGTACAGAGTCGCCCCTCAGAAAAGGGAGCTGTTAAAAACGGTACAGAAAAGGCTAAAGAAGAAGACGCAAATAATGAAGTTGTCAAAGGTTCTTTAAGCGTTACGCCATCTAATGGTCGCCAGATTTATGAATCTGGCGAAACTGTATTGTTGTCTGTGCGAGGAGATTCTGATGGAAAAGACGCTGTGGGATTTGATGCAGCATTGAAAGTCGACCAGAGTATTCTCGTCTTTAGCCAGGCACAATCTAAGCTTGAAAACTTTGAGACGTTTAATAATGTGAATGAGGAACGCGTTTATGTCGGTGGAATAAGAAAATTAAGTAGCAAAGCCGCAAGTATATTCGATAATGCTGAACTCGCAACTTTAACCTTCAAAGCTCGAACAGAAGGTCATTCGAATGTTGATTTTATCTTTAAGCCAGGCGAAACGACAGAATCGAATATAGTCCTAACAACTTCAAAAGATGGTCTTGGAGATGTCAAGGGTACAGATATATATATAGGTAAGAAAATTACCGTGTCTACAGCATCGTCAATAGTTCTTCCAGCAACGAATTTTAAAATTGCTCTTAAGGATGTAACGACAGAATCAGCAAATCTTGATATTTCTCTTGGTGAAAATTCAGAACCGAAAACATTTACATGGGGCCCAGAAGGAACGGTTTCAAAAAATGTAGAAACATCGGGGGGATATGTATTCCAGGTTGAAAAGGGAAGTGGAAATTCCGTTATTGTATATTATGCAGTTCAAAAAACATTAAACTAAATGGATATGGAAGATGATAAAGAAATAAAAAACAAAATGCTTCTTACTGGCGTTTTATCGCTTATTGGTATTGTTGTCGTTGTCGGAGCAATTATGTATGTGGCACAACGAAAGCTTCCAGAGAAATATAAAACGCAAGAAAAAAAATTACTACGCCATTTCGTCGAGCCAGCTGAACCAACACCAGCTCCTCTAACTGGCGTACTTAATATGGCTGTGAAAACAGCGAAGACGAGTTATGTAAAAGGCGATATTGTTGTATTGACAGTAACAGCCGATTCGAAGGGTGATCAAATCACTGGATACGATGCAGTCTTACGATATGACCCAACATTATTGAAAGTAGATAAAGTTGCATCACTCGTCGAGGGCATTGATTTGTATCAAACGGACACTGCATCGGAAGTTCCTGGGCTCAATGATTTGATTGTCACAGGAATCCAAAGTATTAGTCAGAAAGATCCGTTTACATTCTCAAGCACTCCTATTGCAGAAGTAGCTTTTACCGTTCTGAAAGCGGGAAATGCTTCAGTTGATATGGTGTTTATTCCAAATCATACAGCCGATT
>CAZTOA010000002.1:0-56603 GCA_964614975.1 uncultured Gammaproteobacteria bacterium
CAGCGAATAACAGATGGCTTATTGACGTCGCATGCTGGATCTGGAGATTCCTGGACATCGTCACCGTCATATGGGGATACAGGGTTTGGAATTGGGTCGTTTATTGTGTCCAGCTTATGGAATTGATCGTCTTTAAGCTTATACCAAGACGTATTGGCATATGACCAACCACCAGGAGCTGGAGTTGGACCTTCACCAAGATTGCAACTACACGCAATAACAATTTCTTTTTTACACGTTGCACCATTGCGACATGTCAGGGTAATTTCTTTTACTCCTGCGTTAGGGAACTGTACGCAACTTACATCTGGGTCTTCAACGCCTCCAGACGATCCGTAATCAAAGCTATATCCTGGCTCCGAATCAACTGTAATTGCGTTACAATTTGTACCCCAACATGCACAACCTCCTTGTGGACCATTAACATCAAAGTCGCACCCAGGTGGGCAGCCTTCAATAGTCTTTGGTGCAACACAATTTGGACAACAGATTTCTCCTTCGCATGCACAAGCAGCGGATGGGGGATCAGGTTCTGTGGCTCCGCCAAAGCTATAAGAGTATCCAACGCATTGATTACCGTCTAATGTATCAATCCTAACGGTTGGATAAGGTGTGACTGCCATCTTATCGCAGTCGCCTGTTGTGCATTGAAAACAAGCCGGCTTTTCTCCACCGAAAATAGGGCCCTCAGCTTTTCCTGGTTGGCCATCTGTGTGCTCAGGACATGAAAAGGTAAGACCTTGTGCCAAGGCTGCTGCACAACTACAGGCATTCGCACACCAACAGGCCCCATCGTCTATTGGGCAAGTAGAAGGAGCTCCTGGATTTACGCATTTCGATGTTCCATTTCCCATATCTCTACAGGTAGTTCCAGATGGGCATGCATTCGCATTAGCTGTACAATCGTCAAAACAACCTGGAACGGGAGTAGGCGATGGTGTTGGAGAGGTGATATTTCCTGGTGGACTAGATGGCTCTCCTGGATCTCCCGGAGCATCGCATACACAATCTTGTTCTGTAGGACAAAGCGGATTAACGCATTTATTTATCGTAGCTGCTCCTACATAGGAATCACATTGCCCACCCATAAATTCACTTCCCGAACATGCAACTGGCGTTGAATTTTGATTTGCGCTGGCGCAAACTTTTCCAGAAGCTGAGCCAATGTTATAGCATCCACATGAAGAGCCCACGCATGCTTCATGTGAACAACCGCAGTCTGAGGCGTTCGGACAGCTTGTATTAACACATTTGGTAATTTTTGGATTTGGTCCCATTACTTCGCATAGTCCACCAGCAGCATCTTGACCAGTACAATTTACAAGGGTTGCAGTAAGACCTTGTGGACATGTCTTTCCTAAGGCCGAGCCGAGATTTTGACAACCACAAACTGCACCGCTACAGCTTTGCCCTGAATTTGCATAGCCATCACCAAGCTGAGCTTTTACGCCCGAGGGAGCTACTAAAAATAGGAGTCCAAAGATAGATAGAGTGAGAAAAAACACTAACTTTCTCATGATATGGTTACAGCTTAGAGTTTTTTAGGAGAAAAATCAAGAAGTGATACTTAGTTTTGGTTGGCGTTAGCTACCGCACCTCGCATAGCACCGGCAAATACTGGTTCTCTCAAAAGATCGGTCGTATCTCGTGCACCCCATGCACCTGGTATAGCAACTCGAAGTCGCGCATTTTGTTCACGTGCTGCGATTGCGGCGGCTGAAAGAGCAACGCCAGCATTGTAGTCACCATTTGGATAGATAGGCATCATTACTGCACCATAATCGACAGGATACGTTCCTAGATCAGCATCGATCTGTGCCGCGAGTTGGTCTACAGGCAAGCCATTAGCTGCGGCAGGATAATTAAATATTGGTAAAACAAGCAATGTTCGTGATCTTGGTATAGTTGCAGAAATTTCAGCTACGATTCTACGCGCATTGTCTCTCAATGCTTGATTATCTCCAAGTACAAGCCCATGTTGTTCAATTCCAACCAATCTATCGGCTGGAGTATCTCTTAATACTCTTGCCATTACATCTTGTACGTGTGAAGTAGGCCCTGAACTCCAATGTGCTTCCAAAGGGAAGTAGTCCATATAATTTCGGCGCCGTCTACTACTACTATTCACGTCTGATGCTGGGTTTGCAACTGCACCAATGTTCAGAGCTGGGAAAGTATCAATACCCCAACGTTGAGCAAGAACTCCATATGCTTCACGTGCAAATGCTTTTATTGGATTATCTAGCTCTGGTTCACCATAATCATTTTGACGTCTGCCTACCCACTCAGGAAATCCAGCTCGTGAATTCACATATGATGGCATGTAAAGAGACAATCCGTTTTGTTGAGCTATTCGTACAAGCAAATCAGCTTGACTTAATCTTGGGGCATTGTCTGAATAAGCTCTACCTGGGTTAAATGCTATTCCTCGTAAATATTGTTCGCTAAATAATTGCCAGGCTTCTGCACTTCTCCAGAAGTCGGTATCCGCTATGGCAACTTCCGGGCCTCCAAATGCTTCTACATATTGACGTACATAGGCAAGTTCAGGATAGAGTTCCACAAGTTGTTGTGGATTTTCGCTTGCTAATCGTACAATATCATCAATTCTCATTCCCCTTGTATTGGGTGGAAGATTAATGCCAATATGGCGTTCATGATTTGAACGTGCAGCCTCAGGTTGATTAGGATTGACGTCAACTACCTCTATACAAGCACCTTCTGGTGTTTCAACTTCGACATAATGTTGTTCACCGGTTGAGCTAGTTCTTGATAAAAGCGTGACTGTTGCAGCTCTTGCAGCCAATGTTTCTGCAGTATCACCAGTTTCATCATCACAAAGCTCTTGACCATTTACTTCCCATCGTCCATCATTTGCATCGTATGCAACTTCGGTTCTCAAATCTTGTGATTGACCATCTGGTAATGTTGCAAAAGCTCCCGCGAGTGTAAGTGTTGGATCACCGTCGAGATATAAGTTTTTTGAACCATCTATTGCGGGAATAAGATTAGGTTGTGCGACTACTTTTAATTCAACACCAGCAGGTTCATTACTCAAAGCAAAACCCGTACCAGCGAGGACATCTTGTTGTGGTTGTCCATTAAGCCAATCAACATCGTCGGAGCCTCCAGTTGTCATGTTGACTCCATCGCCTTGCGGGGAAGTCAATACTGGTTCTCTATGCATAGCATCTGGGTTGAATACAGGGGGCACTGCTGTTACTGTTGGACTAGGTGGAGGTAAATCAGTTGGACTTGGTGGTGGATCGGTTGGGTCTGGACTCGGTGGCAAGTCTGTTGAGCTAGGTGTTGCCGAAGGCACTTCAGTAGGAGGCAATGATGTAGCAGTTGGCAGATTGGAATCTCGAGCTTGTACGGCAAGTGGAAGATAATTGTAATATCTCTTTGGTGTATCGGTTTGACCTGAAGAAACGGTAGATTCAGGCACAGGTGTACTATTAGGAGCAGCTGTAGCGTCGTCGTCAAGTTGTTGAGGTTGTGCGTCACCCTGTAAAGCTATTCCATATGTTGGCATAGCATCTAATCTAAGATGGTGGCCAGAATCAGTGTTAGGATCAACATCCTGAGCTCTAACTGCGCCTGATTCACCTTGACTTGCTAGAACTAGTGCCACCGTAGCAAGACCGACCGTAACAGCCGATGCATGTCTTCTATCTGGTGTGTATCCGTTTTCAGCTGACATGGAGATCTATAGAACTTGTAGAAAGGGTTTTTTTGCGTCTAACTATGAGTTTATGGGTGGGGGAAGTAAAGCCAAACCCAAAACGGGCATGAAGATAGAGTAAATGATGCGATCTAGTCGCTCGGTGTATCATAAATAAATCTTATAGGATAACTTTATGTTTGTCTATAGGCTATTATAGACCTTATCCTAACTGATTGCAAATATCACGCTACAACGATCTTACTCATTAATAATACTATTTTGTTATAGGAATTGTCAAATTTAATTATTTGTTAATAATATCCATATGCCCAATAGCCAATAGAAAAAACTCTTTTTGTGGATAAATATGCTGTTTTAGCCTGTAGTGACAACGTATCTTCATACCAGATAGAATGTCTTTGTCCTGAATTATCGACATATGAGATGTTCATTTCATGACTAAAATCATCGCGCATTTTTTTGCAGTTGAGCGTAATACATTTCGGCAATAGCGATTCCTCAATATTACTAAGAGTGAGCGCTTTTCCGGCCTTTGCAGGCCTATTTTTACTGTCGACGGACCAATCATAGCCGAAAAGGCCGAAGAGAACAGTGATTTTCTGAGCCGGAATGAGCTCAGAAAAATCGTTGATCATGATTGCGAAATCATATGAATAGGTTTTTCCCTTGAAAAGGGGGAAATTTGGGCCAGGCTCGCCGTAACTTTTATGAAAATCGTAGGCCATGATGAAGACTTCATCAGAAAATGAACCTATTTTTTTGACATCATAAGGGCGTTGGCGATAAAAAGTATCTCCATAAAGGGTAACGCTAAAATGTTGGTTTTGCTCGTGTGTTTTTGTAGCAAAAAGTTCGAGAAAAGAAGATATTTGAGCAATCGTATCTTTAGTGGGTAAAACGGAATGCTCTAGATCAATAACGACGCCGTCGAAGCCGTGTTGTTTTGAGAGAGAAAGCGTCTCATTGATCAGCGCTTTCTGATAAGAAACATTTGTTAGTAGCGATTCATTTATATCTTCGTTCATAAGTCGTAATGTGAGGAGCTTTCTACCAGCCATTTCGACTGTTTTTTGTGAAAAACTTGTGGTGTTCGCATAGCCGGGTTCAGATTTATCTAGAGCCCCAAACTCATCTGAAGTAACTCCAAAATAAATGATATTTCGTACATTTTTATGAGAAATTGTTTCTGGTAAAACTGGTTTTGAAAGCGAAGCTACCTTCCAGTACGGAACAAAAATAGAACTTTCAGGAGGGTCGAATTTTTCAGGAAGCTTTTGAACTTCTGTATCCGAGTCTGGCATATTTAGAGTTGAGGGTTTTGAAGCTAAAGAGTGGTTTTGTGGTTGTGGTGTTGAGGATAAAATAAAATAGCCGAGAATAGCACTTATTGTTGCGATAATAAGCCATAGGCGTTTAGTTTTAAAGAGTTTTCTTTTAGGTGTACTCCGTTTTGATCTCAAATAGGACATACCAGGTGATGATCTGAGCTGAAAATGTGTAAACGTTAAAGAACATCAATGTAAGTAGGAGCTGAATGAGCGACACATAAAAGAGATTGTACCAACCCTTTTTCATCCAAAGAGATAATGGCTTAAATGAGATGATAAGAACCACAGAACAAAGCAATAGAACAGCCTGAAGTAGATAATGGTTTAGCTTAAAAATTTGGTCTTCTTCACCAAGGATAAAATCCGTTGCACCACTAAATAGGGGGAGAATGGTAGCGAATCCAATGATTAGTGCGATCAGAAATATTACATACGGAATGATCTCTGTGACAAAACGCCTCACCGACTTTGGAACATGGGGAAAGGCTTTATGGACTGTGCCAATAATCTCCTCTATTTGTTCGAATCGCTTTAAATCGAGTACGCCCATCAACATATATAGTATTCTCCCAACGTGTCTTTTGCAATGTGGCCTTTTATTTCGAGCTCTAAAAGTCGATTAAGAATGGCAGACATTGGAATTTTTAATTCTTCAGCAATTGTATCCGGATTAGCTATTTCTTGCCTAATAAGAGCCATAAGTTCTATTTCTTCTTCAGAAAGGTTCAGAGTCATGTCGGGGGGAAGTGGAGGGGGTTTTAAGTTCAAATGTTCAAAAATATCATCGGGCGAAAAGACAAAAACGCCTCCATTTTGCATAAGATGTGAAAAAGTATAGCCATAGGTTGCAGTTAGATTATAAGGTGGCAGAAAGATTGATTTACCTTGGTCGCCGGCGTGTCTCGCTGTAATCAGAGTGCCTGATTTGCTTGTTCCTTCAATAATAAGAACGCCGTCAGAAAGTGCTGAAATAAGACGATTACGAGTTACAAATAGTCCTTTTATTACTTTCTGATCTGGTGGAAATTCACTCAGAATTGCACCGCCTTCGTTTAGAATGCGGTTGTAAAGCTTAGAGTTTGATGGCGGAGACACAATATTAACGCCACAACCAAGAATAGCTAGTGTTTTTGTCTTAAATTTGAGCGCTGTCTCGTGAGCTAGGGAATCTATGCCAGAGGCCATTCCCGAAATGATAGTTATTCCAGCTGAGGCAAGGCGGGAAGTGAAGAAATTTGTAAGGTATCTACCATAGGGTGTGCAATTTCTACTGCCGACAACGGCGATGGCGGGTGTTTCTTCGTCAGTGACAATGGAGGCATCGCCCTTAATGTAGAGGCATAGTGGTTTTACGGCTATATTGCGAATCTTATTAGGGTATTGGGGGAGGTCAGGAGTTAAAACTTGTATATCTTTTTTTAACAGGCTTTTTAGAATGCTATAGGGGCTTTCTTGTGAACGAATTTCCAATAGATTTTTTAGTGTTTCACCTGGAATAAGTTGAGCGAGTTGTTCCACGGGCGCATTATATGCGGACTGTATCGACCCAAATTTTTCAATTAGTTTTTTGACGGTAAGTGGGCCAATTCCAGAGACGTGAGAAAAGGCAACATAGTATTCAGTTTCGTCAGTGTAATGTAGATCTAGGTTCATGTGGGTAGTCTATCAAGGAGAAATTAAAGAATTATTATGCAAATAGGCCGACGGCCGGGGAATATACCCCCGGGCCGCCGGCACAATCCAAAACAACAATAAGCTCAATGAGAGTAGCCACGGAGGTGGCCCTGGCGCTGGTAACCAGGGCCACCTCCGGGTAAAGACTACCCAAGTATCCGTGCAGCCACTCACAGACTTTGGGTAGCCGGGCGGCTACGATGCCACCGTCACCGTGCCGCGGTAGATGTCGAGTTGTTGTCGGCTCTGTTCAGAGACCGCTCTCGCCGACACCGCCGGATTGTTCTTCCGACGAGCCTTCAGCTTCGTCATCATCCTCGTCGGGGAACCAGGTCGTGGGATCGTTCTTGTCGAATGGCTTCGGATCATCCATCAGTCGTAGTCCTCGTTGGGCTCAGCTTCGGGCTCATCTTCCTTCGGCCAGGTATCAGGATCCTCTGGATCAACGCCGTTGGTGGGATCCACACCTTGGGTCACTGCGGACATCGGAGATCTCCCTTCAATGAGTTGAGGGGCCTACCTCCCCAGGCCTGCATCCACAGGCTGGGGAGGCTTAAGCCCCAGAGGAGTGTGCTCCCCAGCACCGTTACTGGGGCTGGATAGGCTCTTGCCGTCAGCAACTCAAGAGCCCTTCCAACCAGGCACGATCTTTTTGAGACCGAGACTTGTTGGAAGAGCTCTTTTTCATTGAAAACTTATTATCTTCGGAATATGAAAAAGTGCGTGGTACGTGGACAATACATGCTTGCGTACGGTACACCTACCTAAAAATAAATTGACAATATTATACACCTACCTATATTTCAACTTGTCAAGAAAAGGGCGCGATCCACAAGAAGACCAGGTCTTATTGTCCAAATACGCGGGTAAAGAGAAGAGACCAATCTGAGCTATCAACTTTTCTATCACAGTTAATGTCGGTTGCATCAAGATTATCCTGGCTAAATTGTGAGCGCACAAAAAAATTCACATCACGCGTATCAACGTTACCATCATTATTAAGATCGCCACTTGATCGTACACATGTCGTGAGCGAAGTTGTTGGAGTAACGATACTAGGAATACTTACAGGTGTCGTTGGTATGCTTACCGGCGGTGTGATCCCAGCACAACGTAATCTACCCGACATGTGGGCGCATATCGTTGGATTAAGCTGGGTATCATCAAATACCTCTAGTTTGCACGTATAAATTGAGCCTGTTTGCGCAGGGAATTGAATATCGGTTTGATCAGGTTGTGAATCTCTTGTGTCGTTAATTGGAGTTGCCGCTTTGATGCTCCCATCTTGCCCATAGACAGCAAGCCTGTATAACAAGCTGTAACCGTCGATAAGGGCTTTATCCGCTGACGATAAGGCGCACTTCCACTGTCTTGTCTCAGAGCACGAAACTGGCGTTACACCCGCACTCAAACAGCGTCCTTCGCCATCTGTCACACAAAGAATAGGTTCAATATTGCGAATATTTATCGGACACCCCGGAAATACCGGGCCAGTCGGTGTTGGTACAAAATTAAAAGGAGTTGGAGTTGCCTCAAATATAGTTGGTGAAGGAGAAGGTGGAGTTGTCGGTACGGCAGGTGTTGCCGTTGGCCCAGAACAGATTGGTGCAGTTCCTGTTACCTCGTTTACAGGACAATCAGCTCTTTTTGTGCCTCCACCGGTAACACCAATAACACGGCACGTATAAACTGTACCTGAGACTACAGGGGCTTCTACGCTCAGTTCATTAACGCCGCCAGCTTTTATGAGCTCATTTGTTGATTGATTAATTATTTGAACAATAAAATCATCATATTCGCCCGCTGGAACAGAACATATTGCAGTCGGAGCTTCACACTTATTTGGTTCTGCAGCTCGATTACGTATATCAATTGGTCCACGCACAAGAAGAGCGCCGGCAGTTATGCCACCGAGAATCAGTATCATTAAGGCAATCATCATTTTTGTGCGTAAGGCTTCTCTTGTCATAGCTGTGAACATCCTTCAGGACATCTAAATCGTAACTGAGGTACGGGTACCCGACATGCAGGTGGCGTCGGTGTTAGTGTTGGTGCTTCCGTTGTTGGTGTAGGACTTAAAGTTGGAATCGAAACTGGAACTGTCGGTGTTGGCGACGTACATACGCCAGGAACCTGGTCGGTAATTGTGACTTGTTTTTTACAAACCGACTGTCCGTCACCACAAGTAAGGGATACGTCGTACGTTCCTGGAGTAGCATAAGTAAATAACTGCTCATCAAAGCGCTGTGTTGCGACAGTGTCTCCTTGTGTAGAAGATTGTCCCTGAGCCCCAAAATCGAAAGTGCCGTCAGACCAGAGCGAACGAGCTGCTATGCCAGTATTTCCATCTGAAATGACTGAGAAATCGCATCGTTCTGTTGCTGAACAGCCATCAAGCGTCGTGACAGATAGTTGCTCACCGCCTCCTGGACATGAGGTTGGGGTAGGAATAGTTCCGACTGGAAGAGTTGGTGTTGGCTGGCTAAGAGGCAATGTAGGCGTTGGTTCATCAATTGGTAGCGTCGGAGTAATTTGTCCGATTGGTACACAACAAAAACCGAGGACTTGTGGTGTTGGGCTGATTTGAATTGAACCCGTAGGTCCAATATCATTGCCACCAAATGCACCTCCATCAATACTCCCGGTTCCAATAGATTGTTGGCCACCGCCAGTAGGAAGCACAGGTACGGGAATAAATCCTGAAGGGCACTTTCCAGTTGGATCAGCTGGGACGCCACCAATAGGGCAACTGAACTGAGTTCCAACTTGTTGAGCATTAGGACGTGTTGCTTGGCGCTGTTGCAGACCTAACATAATAAATCCTGTTGCAACAGTAAAAAATAGTAGTCCGCCAATACCGATAATGACCTTATTGTTGAACATAGGCACCTAATTCAATAATGGTAAAGCCTTTTCGTTCAATTGGCGAAAGTTTTGGAGCGACAACCCCGGGGGTTGTCTGGGCCGTTGCCACAGGCTCTAGATAAATATGAACTCGTCGTACTGTTGTTGGCGCAGGGGAAAGTCTGAACGGTAATTGTCTACTTACCTCGGCTTCATCAAGCAAACCCATAAATACGTTCTTATTTTGTTGTAGGTCTCCTTCAACTCTATACATTTCTTTCAACAATGCTGTGGTTTCTTGAGAAGTAAGTCGTAGATCGTGTGCGATACTTTGGGCCTTCTCAACGATCTTATCCGAAGATATAATCCAACCATTTTTTGGTTGTGCAAAGCGAACGTCGCTATATTCATAATGAAGTCTATCTCGAGTTAATCCATTGTTAAAACTGAGCGTTCCATCAGGCTGAGCATTAAAAGTAAGATTCTTCTTTAAATATGGATCAACGTATGCGACATGATTATGGTCAAACGAGAAGTTAACAAGCATTGGCTTCTCTGGATAGAAGAAGAGAAGCGGCGAAATTGTTGATAACCAGCGACATTTACTATCAACGCGGAAATTATTGTATGTTCGTGATTGGATACCGAATTGAGTCGCATTTCTGCGTGCCAGCCAGATTGTTTCGTTTGTAAGCCCTGCATCGCTAAGAGGAGTCGGGTGACTCGTCAATGAGGTTAAGTTAAATCGTTCTAAATAGAGCGTATTGGCAACATGGTCCCAATAGAGAGCTCTTTCGCCGACACCGTTTCCATAATCAACGTTAGGTAAGTTTTGAATGTCAGTTGTAAGCGCGTATAACTTTTTTAAGTCAAGGCCATTACTTCCATAAGCCACTCGTGAAGGTTCATTAATCATAATCTCTGCCCCAATTGCCAAAAGCTCGTTTTGAATGCGTTCTTCGAATGGCAGACTTGCTAAAGATGCGTCACCTTCCTGTGGATTCGAATACTGATCATGGACGGAATTTTCGACAACAAGAGGACCCGAAGCAAGATTCGAGAAGTAATATACCGTTCCAATACCGGCTACAAAGATTGGACGACCTTCCTCGATGAGGTCGCCGGCTAGATTATAGATAACGCATTTATCTGTACTTGGAGGAGGTGGGGTTATGCTCGGTGACTGCGGTGTTGTTGGCGATGGAGCGATTGTTGTAGGTGTCGGGTTTTGAGGTGGTGTCGGGGTATTCTTGAACGTTTCAAAGGTACAGGTGCCTGAGCCGTTCGGACATGGGATCTGGATTTCTTGATCAAGTGCGAAGGCAGGTTTCACAAAGAAAGATGTTGCCTCAGTATCTTCGAGAGATGAAACGGCTGGAATTGTTTGGACAAATTTTACGCGAACGCCTGTTTCTGTTTCTGCATAGCCACGCACGATATACACTGGCTGGAGATATCGTTGTACGACATTCGCGGGCTTTTCAATAAAGGATAAAGCCATATCAGTTATGACTGCCTCTTGAGTTTTGAGCTCATTATTTAAGTAAACCTTGTCGTAGTCGATGTTTCCTTGACCTGAAGGGACGGTAATGTTAAAGTACGAGCCTTTGTTTTGGAGCTCTTCGATGGCCTCATCGGGGGAAAGGATTGATAAGGCGAGGCCGGTTACATAGTCTGAGCTTTCAATGGGGCGCAAGTTAGATTCTATTGAGATAATTGCACCCGCACTATTAACGCCAACGGTAAGTGTATTAAAGTCGCTGCGACGGGCTTTTCCTGGTGTATCAGAAGCCAAAATGATCGTCGCGTCATTTGCTGCATCAGCTGCAAATGAGTTAAGACTTACTTTTTGCAGCTGCACGTCTTCAGTTAAGTTTGCAACACCAATTGGGTTGATGATTTGCAATCCCATTTGTTCCTGATCACGATGGAATTCGTAATATGTTACGTCTGGCGTTGTGTTGCGCTGGTAATATGCGGTAAGAGTCGTCGTTTCATCAATAATTTGTAAAGAATCTTTCAGATAGTTTGTGAGCGCTGGACGAATGTCTGTTATCGTTTTAAGTTGTTCAAGCGGCGTTGCAGATCCAACAGAATTTAAGGCAAATGTACCCGTTTTTGTATTGAAAACTAAATAGCCAAAGGCGCTATTATAGGTACGCACTCCTTCAGAAGTCGCAATAAGTTGTGCGTCAGAAGACAGTAACTTTTGTGCTAAAGCAAGCGTTTCTGGCTCAGAAAAAGAGTTCTTAAAGGTATAGATTTTTGTCTGAGCTGGAAGAAAGGGAAGTGTGGTCGCTACTGTGTAGCGACCAACGTTAAATTTTGGCGCGCTGCGCGCGCCAGCATTATCTTTTGAGGTGGTTTCAACAGGAATAAGATCTCTGTAATAACTTGCTGTTTTTGGATCTTTGAGGGCTTTTGTGATGCGCTCGGTTTGTGGATGATCGCTGAGATCACTTTTTGGATGGGTGAGGCGAAAATAGTAAAAAGCACCGCCGACAATTGACACCATTATAAGCAGAGTAAGAAGCATTCCTCCAAATTTTTTTAAAGGAGATTCTTTCTCAGCAAAGGCAAGCTCAGTCATACTTTCAGCATACCATGTTAAACCTCGGCCCTCAAGCCTAAGGTGCTATAATGTCCTCATGTCGAAATACTACGTCGGTACCCCAATATATTATGTGAATGACGTGCCTCATGTGGGACACTTTTATACTACTTTGGCAGCAGATGTTTTGGCACGCTATTACGCGCTAAAGATTGGAAAAGAAAACGTACTGTTTGTAACAGGAACTGATGAGCATGGTGCGAAAGTTGCTGAAGCAGCTGCGTCTCATGGAAAAACGCCTCAGGAATATGCTGATGAAGTTGCTCCTGCCTTTCAGAAAGCTTGGGAGGAGGCAGGGCTTTCTTATGATTATTTTATGCGCACAACGCATCCAGAACACAAGAGGATTGCGCAGGAAGTTCTTCAGAAGATGTACGATGCAAAATTTATCTACAAAGGCGTCTATGAAGGTTTGTACTGTGTTGGTTGTGAGAAGTTTTTAACTGAACAAGACCTCGTTGATGGCAAATGCCCGTTACATCCAAACCAAGAGCCGGTTCATCAAAAAGAAGACAACTATTTCTTCAAATTGAAGGACTTTGCGGCTCAGGTACGGGCTAAAATAGCAAGTGGCGAAATTGAAGTTTTGCCAGAAAGTCGTCGAAATGAGGTCTTAGGGAGAATCGACCAGGGTGTTGAAGACATTTCAATTTCGCGCCAAGGCTTAAGTTGGGGTGTGCAAATTCCATGGGACAATACACAGACCGTGTATGTCTGGGTAGAGGCACTTTTTTACTATTACACTGCTACAAAAATTATTGAAGGTAAAGAAGATTTTTGGCCAATCCAGATGCATTTAATGGCAAAAGATATAGTGTGGTTCCACGCATTTATTTGGCCTGCGCTTTTGCTTGCGGCAGGATTGGAATTACCAAAGACCATTTTTGCGCACGGATTTTTCACCATTAACGGTCAAAAAATGTCAAAATCCCTTGGAAATGTGATTGCGCCATCAGAATTGATAGAAAAATATGGGAGAGATGGCGCGCGCTATCTTCTTCTGTCTGCGTATACATTTGGGAATGATGGTGATCTTGCTCTTGATAAATTTACCGATACATATAACAGCGATCTTGCAAATGGTCTGGGTAATCTTATTTCGCGTGCTGCAAAGCTTTGTGAAGGATTAGATATGGGTGAACATACATCAAAGGAATTTACATTCCAATATATTGAGCGAATTGAGTCATTCGGATTCAAAGAGATACTTGATGACATATGGAGGAAGTTGAGTGAGCTTGATAAGTACTTTAACCACGTAGAGCCATGGAAACTCAAAGGTACTCCTGAAGCCCTAAAAGAGGCACTTTTGCCTGTTGTGCAAGGATTACTGGATATTTCTATAGAGCTTGAGCCTTTTATGCCAGAAACTGCGGAGAAGATTAAGAAACAATTTTCTGGTGCAGAAATCAAAGCGGGTGAGCCTTACTTTAAGAGAATCTAATAGCCGTCATAGCTTCGAAGCTTATCCATAATCTTATCCTGCGCAAACCTATGCAGCTTCTTGAACGTGTTCATAGAGAGTAATATTGCTGTTGGTTTTTTATCAGCTTGTACATAAAGATATCCATACTCTTCTAATTTTGCTAAAAGTTCTTCAGGGACTTTTGTTACCGATATTCGTGGGAAAAACATAGAGAGATTTTAGAGGGGATTTGTTAAGGAATTCTTATAAAGAAGGGCTAGTGGATTAAGAGATGCGGGCGGAGCCGTGCGTTGTGCACGACTCCGCCCTCAATGATCCTACCACTCAGCGGTCTACATGGCACGAGGGCCATTTCGACCGCAGAAGCGGTTACGACACGATTTCAGCTCGTGTCAAGGTGGCGCGGATGCGCCCCTGGGCCTCCTCGCTGTTGAACGCCGCCATTCGTGGTCGCATCCCGTACCTCCGGGCTGCGACGACGTAGGCCGGGCGATACGCCGGAGGGGCGAATCGACGGACGTCATCGAGCGTACTGCTGGCGCTCCTTGGTGAACCACCGGTCGCTACTTGCTGCATGGGTATGGGCTCCTTCTTGCAGCTTGTGCTGATTGCTCGCATCAACATGTGAATGTGCCATCCCCGAGTCAACTCGGGGTAGGGGCTGAGCATTCCCTTTCTAGCAACAAAATAAGGCGATTAGCCCCACTTATTACCAAAAAGCATGCGCTCAACCCCTTAAAAAAAGAAAAAATCAGCCGATGCTGATTCTCAATGTAATTACTATAAGTCAGTATAGACCTATTTTTTGACCGTGTCAAGAGGAATTTATTGGTTTCTTTGAAAATATGTCGTTAGAATTTCCTTCGCAATCGGAGCAGCAATGTTTGAACCTTCACCAGCTTCTTCAACAAGAACAGTGAGTGAGATTTCTGGTTTATCAAAAGGTGCAAAAATAGTAAACCACGCATGGGGAATGCCACTTTTTAGATGTGATTCCGCCGTTCCCGTTTTACAACCAACCTCAACTCTTTGGCCTTTTGTGACAGGCTCAAAAGTAAAGAACGGCCATCCAGTTCCACCTGTTTCACACGCCTTTTTCATGCCTTCTCGGATTGTTGCGAGGGTCTCTTTTTCTAATCCAAGATCCTCGCAATGCGGAGTAATCTCGTCAGATATTTTTAATATTTGAGGCAGGCAGTATTTCCCATCTTGTGCAAAAACTGCAGAAGATAAGGCGAGTTGGATTGGTGTAACGAGTAGATATCCCTGGCCAATAGAGAAATTATAGGAATCTCCTAGATACCATTTTTCTCCAATGCGCTCACGCTTCCAAAAATCCGAAGGAATTAGACCAGTACTGTCATCTAAATTAATTCCAGTATGTTTTCCAAAACCAAACGTATGCGACCAACTCTTAAGCTTACTTTCACCTAATTTTTCTCCCAAACGATAAAAATATATGTCGTTTGAGCGTTGTAGTCCCTTTACCATATCAACCATGCCGTCAGTCTTACCATATTTCGTGTAAAACCAGTTATGAAATCTTTGTTTATTTGCGCCAACCTCAATAAATCCATTGTCTTCAATGAGATCTGACGGCGAAATTACCTTCTCTTCAAGCGCTGCCGCAGCAATAACAGGCTTAAAAACTGATCCAGGTGGATATGTACCAAGTAGCGCACGATTATATAGAGGTTGCTCTTTGTTTTTCAAATAGCCTTGTACCGCAGCTGTTTCGTTATCTTCAAAGGCTTGCGGATTGTATGTCGGATAAGAGAGCATAATGAGTACCTCACCCGTACCTGGTTTAAGGGCGATTATCGATATTTTCTTATTTGGGTAGTCAACAACCTCATTACTTTTTGGCAAATTCTGAACAATCACTTCGTGAGCACGCTTTTGAAGTTCAGCGTCAATACTTAGTGTAATATCTTTGCCCGCTTGAGGCTCGATCTTTGAGATTGTTTTTACAAATTTGCCTTGCGCATTAGTTTCAATAAGTTCACGTCCTTTTATTGGGCGCAAATCGCATTCAAAGAGTTTTTCGACACCCTTAACGCCCAATTTATCATTGAGGCGAAGCTTTTCTTTACATGCATCGTCTTTTAGATTTTCTGCTGAGGCTATTTGGCGATAGCCGAGGATATGTGCAAATGCTTCGCCATCAGAATATACGCGCCTGAATTTCTTGTCTTCGCCTTCTGAATAGCTAATTACTTGTCCTTTGCGATCAAAGATTGTGCCTCTTTTTCCTTCGATAGCGATCTCAGTCAAAAGATTATTTTCTGAGGCGAATTTATAGTAAGCGCCTTTTACAAGGGTAATGTGGAAGAGGCGGATGACAAAAATGAGGAAAATGAATGCAATGCCGAAAGGAATGAGGTAGGCTCGAAGACTTGCACCTGATGTCGAGCGTGGCTTAAAGTTTATATTGCCATCAATTCTTGAGAAGGGTGGGAGTTTCTTATTCATTTCAGCTCTATTATACAGCTGATAGATAATGTTGGCAGATCGGCTATAATATAAGAATGCAGTTAAAACGGGCTATAGGTTTTTGTGTCAGTCTCATGGCGCTTTCATGCGCTGCCTTTTTTATGCCTGCAGCAGTTCATGCGCAGTTCGGCACAGCTGATAATATTATTGGTGTTCATCAAATTTCACCATCAAAAGAAGATATTCGTGCAGGATGCAGAATGGTAAATGCGAATGGCGGAGCGTGGGGGTGGCAAACGATTGTTATTCGCGAAGGTGAATATACCGTTTCGCAGCTCCAAGAGCTCGAAGATATTGCACGAGAAGAAAAATGTATCTTAATTCATCGCCTTGCAACGGGCTTTGCTGAGAATGGAGCATGGGCGAAGCCAACGGATAAAACAATCAAATATTTTGCGGACTTATTTTCTCAGGAGGAGAAAATAGATCCGAGCGGAAAAAAGGTGCCAACACTTCTTACTTCAACGAAGCAGGCCTTTATTATCTGGCTCAATGAACCAAATCATGGAGCGGAATTTGGAGGATCGTGCGACGGCGTTGCGTATGGTAATTCGGCCGTCGCAGCAGCAAGAGCAATAAAAGAAAAAAATTCTAATGTTGTCTTTATGCTGGCCGGTCTTGATCTCGCCGCACCTGAAAGCCGCCCGTCTTTTTGCGATGCCGGCCGATTTTATGAAGACATGCTTGCTGGCGTCCCACAAGTAGTCGATTATTGGGACGCACTTGCATCGCATTGTTATCCAATGAATTTTATTGGCTCAGCAACAACCTCCGGAAGACGTTCTGTAGTTTGCTACCGATGGGAGAAAAGCTTGTTGCAGAGCCTTGGAGTAAGTAAGGCCGCTGATTTTAAAGTATTTATTACAGAAACAGGATGGAAGCATGGCGCCGGCGGCATTCCGGTCTCATATGCTGCTGATAATCTTCGCATTGCGCTTCAGAGATGGAAAGATGATGGCATCATATCAGCTTCATACTTTGCATATAAGTTTCTAACCCCTCCATTTGATACATTTTCGCTTATGAACCAAGAGAATCAGGGCAATGAAATTGCGAACGTACTCGCAGGCTTTCCAAAAATAAATGGAAAGCCAGATCAGATCTATAAATCAACCTGTACCGGCACATTTCCAAAAGATGTTGTTGAAAACGTGCCGTATGACATTCAAATCGAATGCGAAAACAAAGGAACAGATATTTGGAATGGTTTGAACGGCGAGTATTCGCTTGTTTTACAATCGCCATTTGAATATACATGCTCGTCATTCCATACGGTTAAGCCTCACGGTGTCTTGCGTACTACTTGCACGATAAATCCAGGAACGACATCAGGTTGCCCGACCCTAAATGTCGGTATGATGAGCGAAGGCTCGCTTCTTATGAGTATGATGAACACAGAAATGTGTGTGTATCCGGCGCCCCGCTTAGAGCTTACTAATATGCGCCGTTTCCCAGGAATTGATATAAATGGCGACACGGCAGAAGTACAAGTAATTAAAGAAAGCACTCAAAAACCATCGTATCGTACCTCTGCTCTTATTGAAAACGGCTCTATAATAATCCCAGCGGTTGAAGGTGTTTCGTTTGACGATACATACCGCGTCGTAGTTTTGAAGCAGGGTAGTTTACCAGTTCAAATAGTTAATGTTCGCTTTGGAAAGACAGAAAATAAGCTCGAAGTTCCTATGTTTTTACCTATTGATCGTAATGAGGATGGAAAGTTTTCGCTTTCTGACTTAATCAGCAATTACGCTGGAAATTGATTGAAGTTTTTCTAAACGCTCCGCAACATCTTCAGCCTTGAAATAACTTCCTGGACAAGCTGCATCGGGTTGATGAGGTTTCTGCATGACAGTTTTAAGATTTTCTTCATTTATTGCACCATCAAGCACAATTTCGCCCTCATAACCCTTGTCTCTTAGCTGGCCAATCTTCTCAAGCACTTCAGGAACAAATGGATTACCTTGTTGACCAGGAACTACGGTCATAAGTTGAATAGAAGGGAATTCTTTTATTTGTTCCCATGAAGCCTCAACTGTTTCATCAGGATTAAGTACGATGCCAATATCGAAAGGCGTATGATCAGAGAGTTCGTCAAAAGTATGTTGCAGAGCCTTAAGTTGTACGAACACATTGCGAATGTATATATCTGGAATATCTTCAAGTTCGCGCAATACTGTTGCATAGTCCTGAACCATAAGGTGGAATTCAAATTGAATGTATGCGAGGTCCCATTCTGGAACTTCCATAAGTGTTTTAATATCACTGACTTGGATTGTTTTTGTAGGAACAAATATGCCGTCGGCAATATCTACTTGAAGGTAATCAAAATGAGGCGTAAGTCGGGTCAAATCTTTGGAGAATTCTTCAATATCGGTCTCAAGAATTGAGGGGTAAATGTTCATACGAATTAGTGTAACGAAAAAAGTTGAGAATCGTCAAGTGATAGTAGCGATCCAGCGGTTTGTTATTTTCTATGGGCGTTGTTATAATAGGCTGTTCTCGTGTTTTATGCACCTGAACAATGCACCTTTCATTCGTTCAATCAAGCCGAAAGGCAGGAGGCCCGACATGTCGACTTTGTCAGTGCTTGCGACGATTCTGCTGCAGGAAGATGAGATCATCCAACAGCCCAATCCCGTCTTGGAGTTCATCCAGGGCAACCTGATTTGGGGAGTCTTGTTGCTCGTCCTCATTGTTGCGGTCGTGGTCTTGTTCCGGCTCAGGAAGACTTCTCTTGGACACTGCAGCCTGTGTTCGGAGAAGGCTATCTACGTCATCGGGAACAAGCCGTACTGCTCCAATCATGGACGGGAGCTGATCCGCAACGTGAGTTGATTGACGGCGAAGCCGTGAAGGGTGTAGTGCGCCCCGGCGATTTGTCGGGGCGCACATGCACTATTTGTGATTAGTACATGTCGTGTTTTCGTACTCTGCGAACGTATTTTTCTTTCATTAAGGGTGCTGCATTCAAAAATGTATGAACGATCTCTTTTGCTTTTTCAAAATCTAGCATTTCTGCCGCGAGGCCAAGGATGTTGATATGATCATTCTCGCGGCCGTGGCGCGCATGATCGGGTGTATAGGCAGCCCCGCAGCGGATTCCTTTATAGCGGTTTGCGGTAATGCAAACACCAATGCCGGATCCGCACACTAAAATGCCAAGCTCATGATCTTCAGAGGGAATTTCTCGTTCAGTTTCATTTGGTAAGCTCGCAACACCTTCAAATGTGTGGCTTTTTGTAGTCGTAAAATCTGGATCTTCGCTGGTATCTTCGGTTAATGGAGCTTTTTCAGCCTGTTCTTGTTCGTGTCTTTTCAAAATCTTTAGTGCGACTGCACGACCAAAATCTGGAAAATCATCTTCTGCGTCCATATGATCATTTCCGCAGTCAACGACTTTGTGGCCTTGTTCTTCGAGCCAATTTCTAAGCTGGTTTTTGAGCTCAAATCCGCGATGGTCAGCACCTATATATATTGTCATAAGCTTAGTTCATATATACTACTAGATATGAACACATTTTTCGACACACATTGTCACTTAAACTTTAGCCGATTCAAAAAAAATGTAGATGAAGTTATTCGTGCCGCAAATAAGGCGGGCGTTAAAAGCATCGTTATTCCTGGAACTGATATTATTTCATCGCTGAAGGCGGTCGAGCTTGCACAACAGTACGCAGCTGAGGGTTTGGATATTTGGGCAGCCGTCGGTATTCACCCACATCATGTATTTGAACACAAAGAAGGTTCAGATGAGCTTGAAGAGCTTGAAAAACTTCTCAAAGAAGATCGCGTTGTGGCGATTGGCGAAATTGGCCTGGATAAACACCAATACGAGGCTACAAAGTATGAGGAATATCACGTCGACGATATGTTTATTGAGAAGCAAAAAGCGCTTTTTCGAGCCCAGTTTGAACTTGGAAAGAAGTATGACAAGTCGATTATCATGCATAACCGCGAGGCGAAAGAGGAGCTTTTGCCGCTAGTGCGGGAATTATGGGATTCGAGCTTAAAAGGAAGGGTAGTGCTGCATTGTTGTGAGCCTGATATGGAGCTTTTGGAGTTTGCAAAAGAGCTTGGTTTGTACCTCGGTGTTGATGGAGATCTAACATATTGGCCTGAAAAACAAGAATTTATAAAGAAAGTTCCGTTGGAAATGTTGGTTATTGAAACGGATGCTCCGTTTTTACTGCCCGAGCCTTTGAAAAGCCAAAAATTGTATCCAAATGTGCCTGCGAATGTTGTTTTAGTGGCTAATAAAGTTGCGGAATTGAAGAGTGAGTCTGTTGAGCGTGTGGCGGAAGTAACGACTGCAAATGCGAGGCTATTATTCGGTTTATAGCAAACTTGACTTCTCTCAGAAAAGGCCTATAATATTTACTGCTTAAGGTGGTACCTGCCCTCAGGTATATAGCTAGTTTCGTTCAAAGGAAACTCCGCTATGCACATGAACACGCCGACCCCACAGCCGCAGACTAACTGCGGTGCTTGCGGAACTGTCTCGCCGGGCTCACTCAGCAAGTGTCCGTCTTGCGGTTCATCGAACGTCCGCGTCAAGAAGTAGCGACTCCGGTCGCTGCACAGCCCGCCCTCCCGACATGTGTCGGGAGGAGCGGGTTTCATCCCAACTCTTCCCAAATTTGACTTCTAATACAAAAAGCCTATAATAATACCAGCATTGTCGTACCTGCATTCAGGTACACGCTCATTTCGTTATTGTGGAGGTTCTCATGCCTGGCTGCTCTTTCCCGTCTCGTTGGACAGTGTTCGACCCAAAGCCGCTCGCCATTGGGCCCGGGGAGCCGATCCCACGGGCAGCGGCGCCTGTCGAGCCGTCGAAGACAGTGACGATCAAGTGTCCCAATCCGGAGTGCCCTTCGGA
This sequence comes from uncultured Gammaproteobacteria bacterium, assembly GCA_964614975.1. Classification (GTDB taxonomy): domain Bacteria; phylum Patescibacteriota; class Microgenomatia; order UBA1406; family HO2-37-13b; genus OLB23. Next base: position 20,947 of record CAZTOA010000002.1, read on the forward strand.
GTATTACATCGCACCGCCCAACGGGCGCTGTGATGCATGCGATACGATCATACCGGGCACTGGTGCGGGGTGAAGATGACGTGACCGTCGTGTGATCCTCACGCAAGACCCCCGGCGGCATCGCGCCGCCGGGGGCTTATTAACTTTCTAAGCAGATACTTTGAAGTCAACTACGTCACCATCTTTCATCATGTAATCTTTTCCACCCAATGTTACTTTTCCAGCTTCACGTGCTTTTACCCACCCCCCAAATTCAACGAATGTTTGATACTGTGTAATTTCAGCCTTAATAAAATGCTTTTCAAAGTCTGTATGAATTACTCCTGCCGCCTGAGGGGCGAGCGTGCCTTTCAGAATTGTCCATGCGCGAGCCTCAATTTTTCCGGCAGTTAAGAAGGAAATCAGCCCAAGCATATCATAAGCTTCTTTTACAAGTCTATCGAGCCCAGACTTTTCTAAATTATATGTTGCGAGATATTCAACTTGCTCTTCAGGTTCAAGCACAGATAATTCCTGTTCAAGCTTCGCACAAAGGTACAAGTAAGGATTTTTAGATTTTTCTAATGAATTGAGTAAATTATTAATTTTTTCCTTCGTGCCTTCAGGATCCATAAGCTGAGGCTCTGAGACATTAAAAAGAAAAAGTACAGGTTTTAACGATAAAAGATTAAATTGCTTGAGATGTTCAAGTTGATCCTCTGTGAGTTCAAGATCACGAGCGGATTGTCCACGATTTAATTTTTCTTTAACAAAAAGCATAGTTTCATATGCGGCTTTTTCTTCTTTTGAAGCATTTGATTTTGGCTCGCGCTGTTTATCGAGAGTGGAGAGATCGGCAAGGATAAGCTCTGTTTCAATAGTTGCAATATCTTGTTCGGGATTTGCTACTTCATCCACATGAGTAATATTTTTGTCTTCAAAAAGCCTAACAACATGAACGACTAATGATGTTTCTCGAATATGGGAGAGAAATTTGTTTCCTAATCCAGCCCCTTCTGAAGCCCCGCGTACTAATCCGGCGATATCATAAAATTCTACAGCTGCTGGAACTATTTTTTCTGTTTCTACAACTTTCGCAAGTTTTGTAAGTCGTTCGTCTGGGACTTCGATAATGCCGACATTTGGTTCAATGGTGCAAAATGGATAATTTGCCACATCGGCTACCTGCTTTTTTAAAAGTGCATTAAAAAGCGTTGACTTTCCTACATTCGGGAGACCGACAATTCCTACTTTTAGCATTGCGATAGTATAGCAAAGAGGCAGCTGATCTTATATAGCCTATAGTTTATATGGTATAATATTTCATCATTCGCTTGGGGCTCAGGCTCTTGGGAGGAAGCGAAAGAAGGAGTGAGCATGTACGGAGTGTATGCGGGTATCCAATATCTTGTCACCGTGAAGGACGGCAAACGATACATCGGCATCCAAGACATGAACTTCGTCACCAAGCTTGTCGCCGCCGGCATCGATGTGACGGTGCTGGACGACATTGGCGATCAGCAACCTGACGACGTTGTTCAGGGGTTGCTCGAAAGCCTGCTTGCGGCCTCGACAAAGGCCAGTCCGGACTGACCGGACAAATGCCGACCTCCCTCGGCATTTCTCTTCATCTTCAGGTGTATAATTTATTCATTACAAGTTCATATAAATACGTATGAACAAGAACAATCTTCTTATAATCGTGTTGGCAGTTCTCGTTATCGGTGGTGGATTTTGGTATATGAAATCCAAAAATTCGACTGCCATGATAAATGACCAGGAAAGCGCAACAGTTGTTGAAGAAGACGCAATCGGTGAGGATGGCGCAAAGTTAGAAGGCGTCATGAATGTCGCTTTAGCAGAACAATCAGGTAGCACAATGAAGCAATCAGGAACTGCCATGATTGAGGAAAAGGACGGCTCAGTCGTCGTTACTTTATCAGTAAGTCCAGCTGGAAAAGTGTCACAGCCAGCTCATATTCATATGGGTGCTTGTCCTACACCAGGTGAAGTTGCGTATCCTTTGACCGATGTTGTTGATGGAAAGTCTGTTACAACGCTCAGCGTTACGATGGCAGCCTTGAAAGAGCAGATGCCACTTGCAATCAACGTTCATAAGAGCGCTGATGAACCAAAAGTCTATACCGCATGCGGTGACTTGAAATAAAATAAGGATAAAAATGTTAGTTATGAGCCGCCCAGCCGGGCGGCTTTTTTATTGCCAGGATGCGACTGGTATAATATATGCCAAGACAAAATCGCTTAGGAACGTTCGTTTCTTGGGGGAAGCGGTTTGAACAGCGAGGTGACGCATGAACGACGAGTTGCTCGATACGGGAAACCACATGGGAATTCCATACGAGCTTTGGAGAAAGGACGGCAGGCGCTGTATCGTTGTTCCGAAGGAGTTGCTCGAAAATCCGCCCTACGGCGTAAGCTTCGAGGGTTTTGACGACATTGGCGAGCGCGAAGCCCAAGATGTTCTATATGACGCCGTTGAAGGCATGTTCGAATAGCCCGTCAGGCGGGCATAAGGAGCCGTCTCCCACGGCTCCTTTCTTACTAAAATTAATTTTATACTAATAAAAATGACTGCAAAAAAAGGAAATTTTTGGAGGGAACTTACGAAACCACTGTTTGTACAGGCTCCTATGGAAGATGTGACCGATACTGTGTGTCGACAAATGATTACAAAATGCGGGAAACCCGATGTATTTTTCACTGAATTCACGAACGTGGACGGTATGTTTTCTGAAGGGCGCGAACTTGTTACGCAAAGATTAAAATATACTGAAATTGAGCGTCCATTAGTTGCCCAAATTTGGGGAGCTAATCCAGACAACTTCTATAAAGCAGCTCAATATATTAAAGAACTCGGTTTTGATGGCATTGACTTGAACATGGGTTGCCCAATTAAAGATGTTGTTAAAAAGGGGCTTTGTGCTGGGTTGATGAATAATCGAAATCTTGCAACAGATATTATTGAGGCGGTTAAAGATGGGGCGGGAGGTTTGCCGGTTAGTGTTAAGACGCGCATAGGTATTAATTCAATAATTACTGAAGATTGGATCGGGTTTTTGCTAGATCATAATCTTAGTGCTCTTACCATTCACGGACGTACGGTCAAGGAAATGTCTTCAGTTCCAGCTCATTGGGACGAAATTGCAAAAGCCGTCGAGCTCAGGGCACGGTCTAAAAAAGACACGGTCTTAATAGGAAACGGTGATGTAAAATCCCGTCAAGACGGCTTAGAAAAAATTGCAGCATCTGGGATTGATGGAGTAATGCTTGGGCGCGGCATTCTTGAAAATCCTTGGGTATTTAATACCGAGGAAAAATATAAAAACCCCGCAAATGTGAGTTCAGAAGAGCGACTCAAAACGTATGCACAGCATGTGAAATTGCATCAGGAAACTTGGGGAAATACTAAACATTTTGATCGTTTAAAAAAATATATGAAAATGTATATTCGCGATTTTGCGGGATCAGGCGAATTACGCATTGAAATTGCAAAGTCGCGCAATGCAGAAGAACTACTTGCTTTGTTGGACAACAATAAGGCACGATCCTAAAGAAGACCAGGTCTTATATAAAGATGAGCGAAAGGACGATTGACATAAATAAACCTGTCTCTAAAGAGTGCATGTAATAGCCCATGGCTCCTCCGAGTGCGAATACGCCGATCATTTGCATGAGGCCAAAATCTTTTGGATTCGTGTTAAAAGCCATGTGCCAGAACATGATGATGCCGGCAGAGACAATGGTGTATGTTAAGATATCCATCTCAGAATTTCTTTTGCAAACTTTTCTGGTTTAAATTTCTGTGCATGTTTGTAGGCTTTTTCTCCTAACTCTTTTGCGAAAACACCATCGTCTTTTAGTCGTACGATTTTTTCTGCTATCGATTGTGGATCTTCTGGCTGGGCGAAGAGGGCAGCTCCGTCTGCAATTTCGTTAAACACATCAATATCACTTAAAACCGAGGGGCACTTTTGAGTAGAGGCTTCAAGATAGGATAAACCAAAGCCTTCATCACGTGAAACTAATAGGTTTGCAAGTGATTTTTTGTAATATCGTGCGAGATCTTCATCTGAAACATAACCAGGAAAAATAAATTGGTCATCGTTTCCGACTTCTTTTTTAAACGCTTTGAATTCTGCGCGTTCAGGATGTTCAAGGTCTGCGTATTCTTCGATGAACGCTCTTCCAATAAACACGCCTTTGACCTGCGCGATTTTTAAAGCGCGCGCAATATTAACGATATTTTTATTCCAGTTAATGTCACCAACATACACACAGAAAGGGAGATTAGGGATTTCAATATCTTCATTGTGCTTTTTATTTTCGATTGGTTTGTTAAAAAATGATGAATTTGTCGTTAGGTGCACGACGTGGATGCGATTGGGTTCTATGTTTAAGTACTGCACAATATCGCGCTTTGATGCCTCCGAGATAGTAATAAAACTATCGAATTCTTTTATATGGTTTAGATTGTCAATAAGACCCAATTTCCCTTTAAAACCAACAGGAAATCTATCAGGATACTTGAATGGGATTACATCAAAAATTGTGAGAACCTGGGTTTGGGTGTGTCGTTTTTTTATTGTTGCGGGTTTATACGGATTCCAAAATGGAATAAGGAGGGTATCATCTTTTTTTGCCTTTTCGACGTTATCAACAAAATTTGCATAGTCGCTTAAATTTTCATGAAGCATCTGCAAAAAACGTCCCCCGCCGCGATGGCCACTTTCGTACGACGCTTGATCAGGATCGAGAATAACGAGCGACATGAGTATAGTATACAGGTTTAGGTGTGCTTGGGGCCAGCTTGTCTTACGGAGAGTTCATATACGCGCATGTAGCTTACCCAATATCTCAGAGAGGAAAAAAAGGAAAAGGCGAGACCAGGAAAACCGTCAACATATCCCCGATGACGGAAATAGGTAAGGAAGAACCAGTAAATTGGCCTCCAAACGCATAAATCTAAAAACGTCAAAAGTGAAGGACGCATGCCCATTTTGTACCATTCATCTCCGTCATATTCGGAATATTGAGCCCATTTTCGGAAATATCCAACTAAACTCCGATACGGAAAATGAAGAAGTGGATTTTGGAACTGGCCTATTTTTTCATTGAGGACTACATTGTCTTTCGTTGTACGAAAATCATCAATTTGGACTTGATCGTGGATTGTTTTGACAGGAAATTTTGCGTGATCTTTCTTGTAAAGGCGAATCGTGTAATCTGGATATTGCCCACCTTTTCTTAGGGGCTTATTCATAAGGTGATTTAAGCGGGGAATCCAGAAGGCAACAGGACCAGATCCTGTCAGGGTGTGGCTCTGAATTTCTTTTGCTAGCTCTGGTGTGATAATTTCGTCTGCATCAAGCTCAAGCACCCATTCTCTTGTTGCCTTTTCAAGAGCCTTTTGCTTATTTATTATGAAATTTGGCGGATTATCTTCGCGAAAAACTTTCAGTTTTTTTTCTTTATCATTATCTTGCACTATCTTTACTGTTTCATCCGTCGACGCCGCATCTACCAATATTATTTCGTCGACGAGCTCATAAACAGATTTTATTGTCTCGGCAATATATTCTTCTTCGTTATGCGCAACAATGATGAGTGAAATTGACATAGATACATCATTATTGTATCAAACCAGGGTGATGTCCGTTTGCGTGGGGGATAAGAGGAACAATCATACGTGCTCGGCCATTTTGATCCATTACAGTGTTTAAAACAATAGTTTTTCCATCTTTTAGATGATTGCTAAAAGTTGAATTTCGCATTATTGAGCGCATTCTATCGAATATTTCCCATATAGCATTATTCACATTATTTGTAGCAATAGGATTAATATCTTCACCATCTTTAAGCTGTGCTGCTCCAACAGCCTGATACCATATTGCACGAACATCTGGGGGTCTATAAGCCATCACTTCTTCGGAGTCCCAGTTAATATGTGAGAATACATCGAGTGCAACTGTTTGCAATTTTTGCCATTCAGCTTCGATCTTTTCACTTGAAGCATTAGGTATCAGATGTTTTACTACTGCCTGATTATCAATAAGCAATACGTCAGAAGGATCATCAGGAATTCCACCTGCTATACGAAAGTCTCGAATAAGACCATTCGCTCTTCTGATGTTATCAAGCACTTCGTTTTCACCCTCAAACGATGAGACGAGGAAATGGTCAATATTACCTGGGAAGGGGCCGTAAGCTCTTTCTGTAATTGCAATGACTCTTTCCTGGTGCTTATCGTACTTCCATTTCTCATGATTTCTTCCGATAGACCAGCGAGTTACCATGTTCTTCATGAGTAATTTAGCTTTATGGTCAAGTATTTCTTCTTCCATACCATCTTCATCATAGATAGCATGTAGTCTTTGCATAAGCATCCGGTAGATAGCTCCATTTCCACCATCGTAAAGATCGGTAAGGGCTTGCCAATTTTTTGCAACGCTCTCGGCATAATTGAGGCGGAAATTAGCCTTATGAGGTGCATGAGCTTCGAGTTCGGCGACTACCGCAGGTTCTTGTAATATACTCCAGGTATCAATGATCTTGCCTTCGCGGGCAAGTTGTTCACGAACTGCTGGTGTAAAACCTGTTTCTGGGTCAACATCATTAATGTAACGTTTAAGTCCCATTATTATGGTTCCTAGGTGAGGGTCGTATGAGAACATATCAGGTATAAGTTCTCCTACGGGTTTTCCAGCTTCTCTTAGTTCATCTGATATTCGTTGAAGTTCTATTGCGATCTTTTTCTTTCGTACGATATCTTCGTAAAGACCACCATCACCAACAGTGCTGCCGCCTTCTTTTGACATATCACCTCGGGCAGCGCAACCAACGTGGCTGTCAAGACCATAATAAATAGTCTCACCTGGATATTGTTCCAACATCGCCTTAAGTCTTTTGTAATAGTCAGATTTTTTATCAAGTCGTACTTCATCGGAATTAAATTGTTGCTTGAATGCGGTTAAATCACCTGCTTGGGTACGTATAAAGCCTCCTTCTGAGTGCGGGACAAAAGTAAACATAATTGTTGGAATATTTCTTCCATCAATGCAAGTGACCATAAAAAAATGATTACCTTCACCATGAAAAGCAAGTTTTTGTTCTCTGGCTTGTTGAAGTTCGGGAGTATCTAATTCGTTTCCTCGAAGATAGCGTGAAGCGACATATCTTTCAGCAAACGTTTTAAACTTTCCGAGCTGTTCTGCTGGGATGACGTCGTCATAAAGTGAGAGAGTATATTCAAACTGGTGGGCTAAGCGATCATCAAGCTCATTGATAGATGGTAACTCAATTGAGTCTTCTTCTTCAGCGCTGTCTATGGTATCTGTCGGTAAATGACTATATACAAGTGCATCTGATGCAAGAGTGACGCGACTACCAGTATCAATTTGAATAGGACCTCTAATTTCTGCTGCCATATTGTTACTATTATTTTTCATGTATCGATCTGAATATGAGCGAGTACAAATAGCTAATAAATCGAAGATGAAATTATAGCATAATAAATCCTATGTCGACAATACGAATGTACCCAGGAGAAGCAGGATTCCTTCGAATGAAAAGATTGTATCGTCAATATAAAGAAGAATATAAACCCCGATTCAAGATTATTCATATTGCAGGAACTTCTGGAAAGGGGTCGACTGTGCTAATGACGGCAAAAATTTTACAAGCTTTGGGGCTTAAGGTAGGTGTTTTCGTAACACCATATTTATACGAGATTAGCGAAAATATTCAGATAGATGGGGGATTTATTAAGTCGCGCGCAAATGCGAGAGCAATGAAGGCTGTAGAAAAATTGGTAGGCGGAATTGAAGTGCCTGAGATTGGTGAGGTTACATATTTTGAGAAATTGACAATGAGAGCCCTTGTTTATTTTGCTGAAGAAAATGTTGATGTTGCGGTTATTGAGACTGCAATGGGTGGACTTTATGATGCGACAAATGTTGTAGAAAGTGATGTTAGTGTTATTACGCCGATCAGTATTGATCATGCACGGTTGTTGGGGAATAATCGCCATGAAGTAGCCGCGCATAAAGCGGGAATTATTAAAAAAAGCAATAAGAAAGTTGTCGTCGGGCGTCAATTTGAGGATGCACAAACTGTAATTCGAGAGGCAGCAGCAAAAAACAATGTGCAGACAAGTTTCTTGGGAAGAGATTTTGAGGTGGATAATGTTGCGATACATGAGCAGGGAACTGCGTTTTCGTATCGCGGCTATGGTGAAGAAGGAAACGCGCGCATAGAGAACGTGCGTGTATCGCTTATCGGCGCGCATCAAGCAGATAATGCTGCTGTTGCAATTACAGCCGCCCGAGCTTTGCTCGGGCATTCATATTCATACGACAAATTTTTAAAAGCTGTTAAAAAAGCATTAAAAAAGGTCCAGAATCCTGGCAGGTTTGATATAGTGCGCCACAAAAATAAAACGATTATTCTCGATGTGGCGCATAATCCAGAGAAAATCACCTCAGTCATTACTACCTTTCAAACGCTATATCCAGGCAAAAAAGTAGCACTCATCTTTTCGTGCAAATGGACAAAGGATGCGGCGACAATGGCGAAAATCTTGAAACCAATAACAAGTAGGGTTTTCCTGACTCAGTTTCAGGATAAAAATAATCCCGACAACAATAGAGTTATGAGTAAAGATGAGCTAATTCTTATTTTTGATAAACTAGATTTGAATCCAATCTGGTGTGAAAGCCCGCACGATGCTTTAGAAAATGCACTGAAAACACCTGAAGACTTTATCTTAATCACCGGATCCTTTCATCTATTAAGAGAAATTAATCTCGCTTTCTTGTGTAGACAAGTATAAGGACGATTAAGAGAAAAATCCCATAACCTATGTATACAAGAAGTTGGGTGTTTATTTGTGCCACATTCATAATACTTTCTCACTAATTCTTTCTAACCTTAGTGATATCCAAATTCCTGAAATCGACAACAAGATGCCAACGATAGTTCTACTATTAATATTACCATTTAGAAAAATTGGCGGAAATATTATGGAGCCAACACAGAGTTGATTAATGTCATCAATGATACTTGCGAACCTACTTACTTGTTTTTGTGTGAATACGCTTCTCATGAAAGTAAGGATATCATGTAAAGATTAAATACTTATTAAAGAACAGGGTAGGCAGCTTTGAAAGATGCGAAAGAAACAGGCTTTTTACCCTCAAGTTGGATCTGTATGATTATTGGATCGCTTTCATTGAAGGACATTTCAATAATTTTAAGCCGCTTTTTTACGTCATCAATCACAACTTCTGTCCATATTCCTGGCCATGGTGAAAGACTGCGATACATGTTCCAAAGGAGTTGTTTTCCATGCGGAACTTCCCAAGAAAAAGATGAATTTTTTTCTAAGAAAGTCTTAATAATCTCAGGAAATTCATTGATGGTTAATATTTCATCGTTCAAGAGTTTTACTAAAACTTCATAAGAAATATATCCGCTTTCCCGCGAAAGCAATTGCGTAAAAGTTTTTTTATTTTCATCTTGAACAGTGGAAACCAGAGTATTTGTAGCAATTTTTTTAACACTTTTAAAAAGTATATAGTAACTCATCTGGGCCATTTTAGTTAATAGTTCGTTGTGTAATATATCAGGAGAAATAGCCATTTTTTCTTCTGCAATTATCGCTCCGTGATCCATTTTTGCATCCATTTGAATAAGACTAATTGCACTTTCTCTGTCGCCCAAAAGTAGAGGGAAGACGACTGGCGAAGGTCCACGATATAGCGGGAGTGCAGAAGGGTGTACATTCCAGAAGCCATACTTTGGGGCTCTGAGAAGATCCGATTTTATTAGGTGTCCATACGCAAAAACAAGGGCAATATCGCATCTGTTAAGTATTTCTTGAACATCATCTGTTACTTCGTCAAAGACAGTGATGTTATTTTCTAATGCAAATTGTTTTACAGGACATGGAGTTATTTTTTGATCACGGCCTACCGGTTTGTCGGGTTGAGTAACAGTACACACTACTTCAAATGTATCTTTTCCTTCATCAACAATTTTCTTTAATAATTCTACAGAAAATATGGGAGATCCAAAGTAGGCGAGCTTTATTTTATTGCTCATAGGTAGTTTTAACGAGTGATTTTGTAAGACGAAACCTTTTCGAGCAATGCTTTTGCTTCTGAATTTTCTTCAAAATGAGCGCGAACAGGTTGAAGTAGTTGGTCAAGAAGTTCTACGACGGCCATTTTTAAATCCATTGGGTGGATTTCTTTCTGACCAAATGCAGTTTCTAGCTCAGAATATGTGGAAAAAGTAATATCGCCACCAAATTGTTCAGGTCGTTTTATAGTTATTGAAGGGAACTTCTCGAACAAAATGTATTTACAATATTCAAGAATAGGGTTTTCTTCGGTAATACCTTCTGGACACCACGCTTTTGTTATCTTTCTTTCGATATCTGCACGTGTATCAGTCATAAAAATAGCTGTATCAGGTTTAGACTTTGACATTTTGAGATCGATAGCTCGCTCCTTTGCATCAGTCGCATCAGTTGTTGGTTTTCCAAGCCCAAGAAGCATATGATTACTTACGACAACCGGTTTCCAGTAGCCAACTTCTTCTCCAATTTGACGCGCAAGCATATTTACTTTTCTCTGATCCATGCCGAGTTGGGTTACGTTAGCACCTAACATAAAAATGTCGGCAGTTTGCATGATCGGGTAGAGAATCTGCGCTGCAGAAAGGGCATCTTTATCATCGCGACCCATTATCTGTGTTGTGCGAAGCACGCGATTGAGACTCACTTGGGTCGCAATTTTCATGACGAGTTCCCAATATTCAGGTTTGTGAACCATTTCACTTGCCCAGAGAAACTCGACATGATCAAGATCCATACCACAAGCTTTCCAGACTTCAATAAAGTATTTTCCTGTAGTTTGGATTTTCTCAAGATCTCCGCCTAACTTATTATTCAGATATGCATGCCAGTCGGCTACCCACATTTTAAAGGTAAAGCCTGCCTTCGTCATTTTATTGATATTTATTGTGCGGAGAATACCTTGAGCGATATGCATTTGGCCAGATGGCTCAAATCCATCATATGCGATAAGCGGTTTTCCGCTCTCTAATAACGCGCGCAGGTCGTCTCCAGTATTTATCTCTTCGCCGACCTGCTCAATTAATTGTATTTTTTCATCTGTGGTCATAGTGATACTTTATTTCGTGCTTTCTTTTTAAGGTCATCGTGTATGTTTCTTTTTACAAGCTCACCATAAATGAGAACTAACAATAAAAGTATAAGCGCAATACCAATTCGGAAACTAGCTTCCTCAAAAAATTTAGATATATCTATCATAAGCATACTTATGTTCAATTATAACAGCTAGCAAGTACAAAACAGATATAACAGCAGATTGTATAGCGAGCGCACTGCCACTGTGTATGGTTGTCAAACCAAGGACTAGTGTCGCCACAATTCCCGTGAATATATCTTTTACGATATGTAGATGGGCTAAAGTTGTAATGTTCATAAGGAAATAATCTCACATGAATATTAAAAGAACATTATCGACTTGGGAGATTCCCTATTCTACTTTTAACGTTTTCAAGATTAGCTCTGTAAGATTCGAGGATGCATTAAACGAAATTACTTGTCGAGTTTTTGTGTTTTTTATTTCCCACGTACTCACACCTTCTTTTTTAACCATTGGCGTAATGGTATCCGCAACAGCGCCAATTTTCGCAGAATTTGAGGCTATTTTTGCGCATGTTATTTCGATCAGTTGATTACCGTCACTAAGTTTTGCTGCTTCGCTTGCATTCTTTTCAACGCCTAATGTCGCTGGATAATTAAACGAAACACCACATGGATGTGTGAATGTTTTCAGGACCAACGGAACTGGTGTTGCTGTGGGAATGTATTCTGTGGGAAAAGGAATTCTTGTTGGAGGAACGTACGATTTATCGGTTTTTTCTACAAATCTACCGAGTCGGAATCCGCCTAAAAATATGACGAGGAAAGTCAGCGAACCAAAGACTAATAATGAACGCGAGGAGAGTTTCATACCGAATAGTATACACACTTAGTTCAAGCCGAGTCGTATTATTGAGAAATGTATTTCTGATGATCTGCTTTAACAGTAATCCACATCCACTGATTTGTATTTCCGTCAACTCCTTGTTTATTGCAGGTGAGGACATAATATCCATCGAAGCCAGGTATAACACGGATTTGGTAGTTTACCGGGCTTGCTCCTTCGCTGTCAAGTAATTCCACGTCTGTAATTACTCCGTTCAATGTATTTCCGTCTTCTGCGTCTAGGACTAGCTTAGTTCCTGCTAATTTTGCAACATTTTCATCACCAAGTTCGTTTGCTCTTCTTGATATATCTGCGAAAGGGCCCTCTTGTTTTTTCCAAGTTTGATGTGCTTGGACTACGGGTACTTCACTGACGTTAACGATGGTAAGTCCATTAATTGTTTGTGGTGCAAGCTCTTCTCCAGGTTCTACTTCGGAATAATCCTGAGTATTTTCTATGCCGACAGGTTTTTGATAGGTATATGAGGTGCCATCAGTATATTCAACAGAGAGTTGCATGCTTCCTTTCATCTCCGATAAGTTGGGGGCTTCTGGATTGGTAGATCCAGTTTGCGGTGCGGGATATTGTGCTGAATCTGGAGTTGCGGTAGGTGCTGTGCGCGCAAGTTGGGTAAAGTAGCGTTGTTCTGCACGGACTTGATCACCAGATTGTCCAGTATATACACTCACATCGCGAGCGATTGGGTTTGGCTTCGGCAAGTCTAATGTGGGAAGATCGTTATTGGCATGAGTTAGTCGATAAACACCAAACAAAGCGACACCCAATAAGGCAACGTTGAATGCTTTTCCAGCTAACTCTTTTGCTTTCCCAAGTCCGAATCTTGATCTTCTTTGTGGGGGTGTTGCTACAATTTGTACTGGTTCCGCAACTGGTTCAAAAAGACCAAGATCTAAAGTTGGAACTATTTCAATAGGCTCAAGAGTAGCAAGAGCAGGGTCGATACTACCAACAGTTTCAATTGGAACTAAAGGTTCCTCTGGTGGAAGTTCAGCAATTGTGGCTTTTTTTTGGAAGAGTTTCGCTCTACCTTCAGGATTAAATCGATTACGAATCTTAAAAATAGCCGATTGTTTCATTTTATATGCAGCGGTTTTGTTATAGCCACTTTCTACGAGTTGTTGATAATACGCATCAACTTGAGCCAAGAGACTTTCTTTGTCCAAGCTTTCGGCATTAGTGGCATACAAAGCGTCCACATATGATTGGGAAACGGCTTTCGCTTCTTCAGTAAGAACCTGAACATGACGCTTGGTTTTTCTTTTTACTTTAATGCGGAGCAAATCATTACCATTTGCATTTTCAGTGAAGGCTTCTTGGAGAATTTCGTATGGAGAAAGTGGGGTAGGAGCTGCTTCAACGATAGGTTCAGCAGACACAACAAAATTATTGCGATTATTAAAAGCTGTCTCTCCGGTTATTTCATCACCTAATCCTAATTCTGATGCTGTTAATCGATACATATTGCTTGGAAATTATATTCTTTGCTCCTGCACACATTTATATATATGCATAAGCAAAGAGGAGAGAGTTGAGATCTGGCCCAGGGGGCCCGGGTGGCTCGCGCCAACCCGGACCCCCTGACCAGCGCATCCGACGCTCAGCGGTTGAAGCTGAACGCGGGGAGGAAGCGGCGCCGATTGACGAAGGCCAGGCCGAAAGCCGCGCCGATCGCCATGAGCCAGCCGATGATGTCGGTGGCCGCGCCGGTGGTGGCACCCTTCGAGCCGGCCAACTTGAGGTCGAACGGCTGGCAGACGCCATCGACCCGGGTGAGCTTGGTGAAGCTGCCACCGGGAGTCGCGTCCAGGTCGCCGAGGTACATGGGCTTGCCGCCGGAAGTCGGGATGCGGAAGACCCGCCAATTCCCGCTGCTGATGGCCACCTTGATGCCCACGGCGAGGCCGTCGAAGCTGCGCTCCATGCCCAGCTTCTTGTCCTTGTTGAAGGCCGCCAGGGCCGCCTCGGCGGTCATGGCCTTGCCGTTCAGCACGAACAGGAGCTTGCCCGTGAACACGTCGTTGGTGTCACCCACGATGACCTCGGCGGTCTTGGTCGTGGTGATCGGCGACGTGGTGGCGAAGAGGCACATGGCGGTGCCGGTCGGGGCCGCGGCCGTGGTCGTCTTGGTCGTGCCGGTCTTGGCCTTGGCCGTGGTCGTGCCGCAATAGCCACCGAAGGTGTTCGACTGACCGCCGACGACTGTGAGGAACGTCGGGATGACCTTGACGTTCGTGCCGTTGAAGAGCACGACGACGTAGTCACCCTCGTCGACCCCGCCGCCACCGACGGTCGTGCCGCCCTTGACGGTGTCGACCACGGTGGTGCGGAGCTGGTAGACGTTGGCCACGCCGGCCTCGTTGGTGCCGGTGATGACCTTGCCGTTCTTGACGGCCCAGCCCGGGGCATCGGCGTAGAAGAACTTGGCCCAGGTCTGGCCGGAGCCCTCGGAGGGCTGGCACAGCTCCAGGCTGACGTTGCCCTGGCCGCCCATGGTGGACGGCGAGGCGTTGGCGGTGCCGGCGAAGCCGGCGAGCATGGAGGCCACCAGGACGGCGGCCAGGCCGAAGGACGTGACGATGCGATTGAAGCGGGTGGACATGGCGTTCGAGCTCCTTTGATATGCGCTGGTGCGCTGGGTTGGTTCCTGCAAGGGAAATACTCGCGACAGCGTCACGAATAGTCTTCCCCGCAGGAGAGGGAAGACATGCTGCAGATACGTCATTTGGCGTACCCGCAACATACCTTCCCCCTAAGCAGGGAAAAACATGCCCTTACAAAAGGCCCATATAATTAATCAACTCTCTCCTTTTCAAAGTACTTCCCCAATAAGAACCACAACAATAATGCTTTACTATTGATGAGATATATAAAAGGGGATAATGGCCGATAGTATATCATACTATAAGATGGAATGCAAGTCATATAGTTTCAGCCAATATTTTTAATATGCTTTTAATTTGACTGATGTATGCTAGCGATATGATGCGTTATATTTTTCAAATCTTCGGTGAGTTTTCAGTAGGTATATCAACTATCTATTATGGCTTTGTAGTATCCACTCTGAGTTTTGAGGATGATCCTCATAGCAAGGCTTTGTATATTCTGAACAATTTGATCTTTGGTATAATGTTTTTCATATTCGCTGTTATTATTCGTTCACAACAATCTGAGTTATGATCACACAAGAATTTCTACAAGATGTGAATATGGGATTCTTTATCAGCGGTGGTCTTCTGCTTATCGTGTTTATTCTTATGTATATTGCATATCGTCGCGATCAATTTTATTCTTCACAGAAGAAGAAGCAAACCAGACCTGCTTGACAATAAGAATAGACGCGCAGTATAATAGGGTTGATCCTCCTTACAAAGAGGCGTGTACATTGAAAAAGTTTTTCTAACAATTTCATCAATCAGGGTAATCCATAGTTTCGATTGAAAATATCTAATTATGGAAATCTGGCGGTATCCCGGGATCCTCTGTTCAGTTTTGAACACGTCGCGGGTGCACCCACCCATTGCTTCATGGAAAAACTTTCTGTATAGCCCTTTATTTAGGAGGGTCATTTATTTCCCACTGTATATATATTTCCCTTGATTTTCGTACGTAATTAATTATTAGTCATTTATTATTATTCATTCAATTCTAAACTCATATGTCAGATGATGACACACTTTTGAACCCCGATGAACTCCACTTTAAGGATTCTCATCCAATACTTCCTGTCGAAGATTTGCCAGAAACTTCTATAGAGAAGCCAGTAGAGGTACCAATTAGCCAGCCAGTTGCACAAGTACATCATGCCGCGCCAGCTTATGCAGCGCCGATGCGTGAAGAAATGCCACTTGAAGAGCGCATTCAAGAAGATCTTAAAAACTCTTTCCCAGGAAAGGGTATTCTTGAAATTACACCCTCAGGTTTTGGCTTTTTGCGTCCAAAATTTACCCCATCGCAAGATGATATTTATGTATCGCAATCACAAATTCGCAAGTTTTGGCTTCGCGCAGGAGATGAAGTCGAAGGCCTTATTCGACCTCCAAAGGATAATGAAAAGTACCATGGTCTTTTAAAGATAGAAAAGGTCAACGATATTCCTATGACCGAAGACGATAGTCGTAATAGAAAGCGCTTTAGCGCACTTACTTCCATGTATCCAGATAGACAAATCAAGCTCGAAACCGAGCCTGATATCTTGTCTACACGTATTATGGATTTAGTGTCACCAATCGGATTTGGTCAGCGTGGACTTATTGTATCGCCACCAAAAGCTGGAAAAACGACACTTTTGAAGCAAATTGCGAACGGTATTATTACAAATCATCCGAATGCACATCTAATAGCTATCTTGATCGGTGAGCGACCAGAAGAGGTAACTGATCTTGCGCGATCAATTAAGGCTGAGGTGGTTTCTTCGCATTTTGACCAGTCACCTCGTGATCAGATCCGCGCGGCTGAAATAGGACTTGAGCGTGCAAAACGCCTTGTCGAGACTGGAAAAGACGTTGTCATATTACTCGATTCTATAACAAGACTTGCACGTGCGTACAATTTTGCAGTCAACCCTTCTGGAAGAACTCTTTCGGGTGGATTTGATCCTGCTGCTTTGTACCCAGCTAAGAAATTCTTAGGTGCAGCTCGAAATTGTGAAGAAGGTGGAAGTTTGACCATTATCGGTACTGCTCTTGTAAATACAGAATCTCGTATGGATGACCTTATTTATGAAGAGTTTAAGGGAACGGGTAATATGGAGCTTCACCTTGACCGTGATTCAGCAAATAAGCGTATTTACCCAGCAATTGATATTGAGCGTTCAGGAACACGCCATGACGAACTTTTGTTCGACAAGGATACTCTTGATAAGCTCGCAACATTGCGCCGCATGATGGCCTTACTCGATAAAGATGAGCGTATAACCGCCATGATCGACAAGCTTTCTAAGGTAAAAACGAATGCTGAGTTTCTTAAGGAGCTCACTGTCGGGAAGTAAGCGCGAGCCAAGTTTTTCTGCTTGCACATCCATTTTTTGTGGAGTAAAATGGTCCAATTATGGATCCATTTGAAAATGCGCTAACGTTTCTCAATAACATCAAGTCTAATCTTTCAAAAGAGCATCAGAAATACCTTTCTAGACTTCAAAAGCCCCAAAATATCGTAAAAGGTGAGCTCGAAATTACCATGGATAATGGTAAGAAGAAGAAATTCCAGGCATTTCGATCTCAGCATAATAATGCTCTCGGCCCCTATAAAGGCGGTATCCGTTTTCATCCCAATGTTTCCGAATCTGAGGTCAAGGCTTTGTCTCTTTGGATGTCGCTCAAGACTTCTATTGCCGGAATTCCATATGGAGGCGGCAAAGGTGGGATTATCGTAGAGCCTCGCGACTTAAGTGCCGGCGAACTTGAGCGTCTTTCACGCGCATATATAACCTTTATTGCACCTCATATTGGTGTTGATAAAGATGTTCCAGCGCCTGATGTCAATACAAATGGACAAATTATGGCCTGGATGCTTGATGAGTACGAGAAGCTCCAAGGCCATCATGAACCTGGCGTTTTAACAGGTAAACCGCTTGAAATTGGTGGGTCTGAAGGTCGCACAAAGGCAACAGGTTATGGCGGCGTTTTGGCTCTGGAAGCGCTTCTTGAGCAAATTAAAGATGTTATCGATAAGCCTAAGGCACAGATTACGATTGCGGTTCAAGGATTTGGAAATGTAGGCTATTATTTTGCAAAAATAGCTTCGGATCAAGGATACCGCGTCGTAGCAGTCTCGGATTCAAAAGGTGGCGTATATATTGAAGAAGGACTTGATCCAGCAGCCACACTTGCATGCAAAGAACAGAAAGGAAAGATCTCGAATTGTTACTGTGTTGGCGGCGTTTGTGAGCTCGGAAAAGGTAAAGAAATTACAAATGAAGCTTTGCTCGAGCTCGATGTAGATGTGTTGGTGCCTGCGGCCTTAGAAAACGTATTGCATAAAGATAATGCAGGCAAGATTAAGGCGAAAGTAGTCATCGAAATGGCAAATGGGCCGTTAACAAGCGAGGCTGACGACATTTTGACGAAAAAAGGTGTTTTAGTTGTGCCTGACATATTTTCGAATGCAGGTGGAGTAACTGTTTCATACCTAGAATGGGTTCAAAATCGCATGGGTTACTACTGGAGTGAGGCTGAGGTTGATGCCAAGCTTGAAAACCTTATGGCAAAGGCTTTTGAGGCTATGTGGAAGAAGTATGGCGAGCTCAAGGAGAAGGATAAAAAGAGCGCGAGCCTCAGAAAAGCAGCATATATTCTCGCTGTTGAGCGTATTCTAGCAGCTGAGATGCTTAGAAGACCGTAACCTGTCCAGGATCGTATCCTTCGATATCCAACTACGCTCTCGTGTTCCAAGATAATCTCTTAAGCTTGACCACAGATATGCTTCTGGATCTTGCGTACCAAATTGTAGCTCAGATGGGTTGTGGTGTATGTAATTTAGCACGGTTTTATAGTAGGTCTCATTCTTGACATGAATTCCCTTGTATCTTGCCTGGAACAACGGTCCTATACGCTCATATTTCTTTCCATAGTACATAGCATAGCTTGTTTGAAGTGACTTCATAAACTGAGAAATGGAGCGTTCACCAACTTGTTCTACAAGCAGATGAAAGTGGTTTGGCATAAGGCAAAATGCCAGCAGCTTAATCTCTTTAGAGTAGTTTTTTTGTCGAGAAGCTCTGTGCAGCAGGTGAGTAAGGCGTTTCGAGCTTACGGGAAGTGTGGCGTGTTTTAACGCTGTATATAGTTCACTGGCAGGGCACAGATACATTGTTAGACCCCTTTCAAAATACGCATAATCATCTGTGTTATGGTAAATTTCCATCTTATCAATACCACGATTATAAATGTGATATAGCCCTCCGGCTACAAATTCTTTCCGTTCATGTCGTGATGGCATACTGTGGAAATTGTAGGGTATTAATGTTAAGATCTTATTAAGTTAACGAACCTGAACAGGTTACGGTCTTGATTATGGATACACGTATAAACAGACTCGTTGGGCAGATCGAAGGTATTCGTCGCATGATAAATAGTAAGCGAAAGAGTGGCGATGTCGTTCAACAAATACTTGCGGCGCGTGAAGCGCTCACAAAAATCGGCATGCTTGTCTTAAAAGAAGAGCTTGGTGAAGCCTCAGGAAAAAATAAAGCCAAAATGGATAAACTTCTCGAACAAATCTTCAGAATGTAATTTGCATATCCTATAGTTCTGTATTAAAATAGTAGCTCGCGTTGTCCTACCATAAGGAGTTTGCGGTGATACCCAACGACGTGGTGCAGTTTCCGTGGGATGGTCATACGTATGCCATCCCTTCCACACGGGTTGCCGATCAGGTGATATGCATGCCTGGCGGCACGAAGAAGCTCGTCGTTCGCAGCTGGAAGCCAAATGGCAGCCCGCATGTTGTCATCCAGCTCGACAGCTCAAACGCTCCCGAGAGCGTTTGCGTCTGGGCCACGCTCGTCAGCTAGTCTGACGCATACTGGCCGTGTAGGACGTATTCGCTGAAGCCGGCCCCCACTGCGGGGCCGGCTTCTCAATCCTTTCCTGGAAAAACGTAACCCTCCTTTTCTGCTATAATGTAAGTCTCAATGATTTCGGAAAAGACCTTCGCGAGGGAACTTGCTGAGTTCATTCGTTTCCTTGCAGGCTACATAAAACTCCGGCTCCATGGTTGGGGAACCAATTTTGAGCACATCAAAGACATAATCGTTGCCTTCTTAGTAGTTAAGAGAGGTAAGTATTCCCAGTCTTTTCTTAATACCTCGTTCTTTCTACTTGTTGGAGCAACACTTATCGCAGGTCCAATTATTATTGAAAACAACCCTTTTATTTCTGATTATTTTCAGAATGAAGAAAGTTCTGTGCAAAGTGTTTTGGCCACAGATGTAAGCGACTTATCAGTACAGACTACAATATCTAATAAACCGCGTGCCGAGATTCGTGAATATAAGGTTAAAGCAGGTGATACGCTCGCAAGCATAGCAGACCAATTTGATATAAGCGTAGACTCGTTAAAGTGGGAGAATAACCTAAAAGGAGATTCTATAAAGCCTGGTCAAACAATTCGTGTTTTACCTGTATCTGGAGTGGCACATAAAGTAAAGTCAGGAGAAAGCATTTATTCTATTGCAAAGCGATACGGTGTTGACGCGCAGTCAATAGTTAACTTTCCATTCAACGAATTTGAAGATCTTGATACATTTGCTTTAAGCGTAGGTCAGACATTAATTGTTCCAGGTGGAACACCACCACAAGAGAAACCCACTATTGTTAGGGGTAAGGCTCCACAACGAGTTAATATTGTTGCTGGACAACCTGGAAGTGGTCGATTTATTTGGCCAACAACAGGAAGTGTAAGTCAATATCCAGTGTATTATCACATGGCGCTAGATATTGCGAATCGCTCACTCCCTCCTGTCATAGCCTCAGATACGGGAACAGTTTCATTCTCTGGATGTGTAGGGTATGGATATGGATGCCATGTCATCATTGATCACGGAAATGGCTTCCAAACGCTCTATGGGCATCTTTCGCGTATAGATGTAAATGCTGGTCAAAATGTAAGTCAGGGAGAAAAGATTGGAACACTTGGATCAACAGGGCGTTCTACAGGGCCTCATTTGCACTTCGAAGTGCGTAAGGGTGGAGTGCTTCAAAATCCGCTAGGATATCTGCAGTAAGACCGTGTCTTAAAAAGGTGTTTTGATATTCAAGAACCCTGTTGCGAAGGTGAGGCCTTTTTTTATGAGATCGATTTCGAAGTTTTCGTCAGCTCCGTGCATATTACAATCCTCGTTCGCCATTGGAATATACAACTGCGGAATTTTTAGGAGCTCTTCAAAGAGCACTGCGATAGGAATGGTCGCGCCACAGAATTTTTTAATAACTGTGCGACCATAAATGTTTTCCATAAGCTCGAAAGCTTTATCAAATAAGGGGCCCTCGGTAGGAATATGTACCGGAGGACAACTTTCGCTTGCATCAAGCGTATAAGTGCAATATTCGGGTATATTATCTTCAACAAAAGCCTTGAATTTTGAGGCAATATCTTCGGGATTTTGATTGTGCACAAGCCTCAAATTCATTTTTACTGTCGCACTGCCAGGGACGCTATTGCGAAATCCTACCCCAGTATAGCCTGACTGGATCCCAGTTATTTCTAAGGATGGTGCGAAACCTAGCTGGGTATATATATTCCAGCCGTTTCGTGCAAAATGTGTCTTTGCCCCAGATGTTTTTTTAAATTCTTCTTCATCAAAGGGAATAAGTTCGTTTGCTTCTATATCTTTATCAGTTGGCTCAGTAATATTGTCATAAAATCCTTTAACTGCGATCCTTTTCTCCATCGAACTTTCATCGAAAAGCTTTCCTAAAAGGATCGCAAGTTCCGTAGCAGCATTTGGCATTATTCCGCCGTAAAGCCCCGAATGGTTATCTTTTGCCGATGTATCCAATGTAAGAGCAATATTAACAATGCCGCGGAATCCAACTTCAATCGCAGGATGCCCTGCGGTAATCTCACCATCAGAAACAAGCAAAAAATCTGCCTTCAATTCTTCTTTATATTTACGAATAAACTCATCAAACCTTCCTGAACCAGTTTCTTCATTACCTTCAATCAAAAACGAAACGTCATAACCAAGACTTTTCTGCTTTATGAGTTCAATTACTGTCGCTAGATAGATCATAATCTGACCCTTATTATCTACAGCTCCACGAGCAAGAAATCGCCCATTTTTTTCAGTTAAAGTAAACGGATCATTAGTCCAACCCTCTTCTTTTGCAGCTGGTTGCACATCATAATGGCCATATATTAGTACGTGTTGTTTCTTTTCACCTTCGTTTTGGGTATTTTTATAATGTGCAAGGACAATAGGATTATCAAATCCGGTAATAAGTTTTACGTCAAATCCGTTGTCTTCGAGAAGTCTTTTTATCCATTCTGCGGTTTTTTGAATATCTTCAGAAAATTGGGGATCAGTAGAAATGCTGCGTAACGCAACAAATTCTTTTAACAATTGAACATAGCGATCGAATAGTGCAGGTTGGTCCATATTTCGATTATACAATAATTCTTGCAAAAAATTTAATCATGTGATAATCTAGCTTCATTAGTATGAAATACGTATCCGCATTCATTATTTTCTTTCTTATTATCGCCATCTAGGGCGAGGAAGAAGTGTGAATGCACACAGACACCCGCCCAAAAGGCGGGTTTTTTTGTTGCCAATTTAATAATGAAATATGAATAGGAGTGAAGTTCCTACAGCAAGAGGATTGTATCCAAGTGATCGAGAGCCAATTGTCCAGGCCCATCACAACGTGCCTGATTTAATTGGAAGTTTATCCCAAGGACAAATTGCAGATGTAAATAAGCACTATAGTTATCGTGCATTTCATCAACTCATGGCTTCGAGGGAGGGTGATATAGTAGCTATACCATCAAACCCCGAGAACTTTAAAAAAATGCAACCTCTGCTTTCGTGGGCAGAGCGTAATCTCGGCGTTCAATATGTCATGACATCGATGAGGCCTGGTGAGCTTCCCTTCTCTGATGACGAAAATTTGGTTGTAGTTCCATATTATTCATCCCCAAACTTTGGTGATAAACCTATGTGGGGACTTGATCCGGAGGTGGCGGCTAACCTAAAAAATAAAATTAGCTTTGCTAATACTATTCTGGAGATGGGTGATGACTTAGCCGAGGTCTCATTTGAAAATGGAGTTCATCCCACAACAGTGCTTCCGTATTTAACTTTTAACGATCCTGCAGATGCCAGACAAATAATAGCGCAGAGCATGGAAGCATCAAGGCGAATGTATGCGGGATTCTCAGTCTTCGATGCAAGTATTGCTGGTTATCCGTTAGGTGTCGTGGTTCAACAGTCGGGTGGCGATGGTGGGTATGGAACAGTCATTATGCATGAAGGTGAGGGTGGGGAATGGATTATTCAAGCGGAAAAAAAGAAGAAACAATATGCATCTCGTGAAGAGGCTGAAGAAGCGTTGGTTGAGCTTGTGGCAATATCAGGTGGAGAATATAAAGTTACACGATATGTCGACGTGGCTACAAGTCCAAGTGTTGGAGTGTATGTTAATGGTGCAGACACGGTATCCTTGCCTGTAACGGTGCAATTTTTTGAGAATGGAAGCTGTATCGGCGGCGCATCACAGAACTCAGTAGATCCTTCGGGATTTAAAGCGGTAAAAGAAAAAGAACCATATATGCGGGCGTTGGCAGGTCGCATTGCCGAAAATGCTCTATATGTCAAGACAGAATCAGCACACATAGGTATTGATTTTATGATTGCTGGAGAAAAAGAAATGCGACTCGTTGAACTCATCAAGAAGCACCCTGAACTTGCGATTTACTCAAAAAACTGTATGGAGGTTGGTATAGCTGAATGTAATCCACGTATGACATCACTTTCGCTTTCTGTGTGGCCACTACTTCTGTACGACAATAAATTATCAGGTCGTAATAGGGATGACATAACATATGATGATATTCATGCATTTTATGGCGGTGAAAATGCACAAGGTCAATCAGGCGGATTCGCAGTTTGGGATTACATAGCAGCACCTCATGGAGTCACTACAGAATCCGAGCTCATTGCATGGATTGATCGGGTAAATGACACCTTCTCTGCATCGGGTATATTTATTGTCCCAAGGCTCCCGCTTGAGTATGATCCTAAAAATGATTGTCTTTCAACCTCTGTGGTACTTGGAATGCGACCTAACACATCATCTGAATCTCATGCTGAATTTCAGCGTATAATTAGTGAGTTAAGTAGCGCTTGTAGCTTACAATCATTGATGGAAGAGTAATGAACATAACGGTTATTCAATTCCGCACTGATCAATCAGGACCACACGAGGTCAAATGCTTATTTAACTCGTGTGGACTTCCATATCAATCCTTCACATTTATTAATGCTCTTAATGACAGCTTTCTTAATAATGTGAATAAGTTAAAAAAAAATACGGACGTGTGGATTCTTACTGGATGGGGAGAAGCAGGATATGAGAGTCAGGATGAAGATGGCAAAAAAAAACTGACAATTGTCAAGCAAAGATTGTACCCGCTTATTCGCGAGCTATATTCACAGAAAGTCTCATTAATAGGTATCTGTTTCGGCTTTCAAATTATGGTCGATGCACTTGGCGGCTCTTTGGCTATTGAACCTAAGATGTCTGAAGGAGGTATATTTGATGTGTTTCTTACAGAAAAGGGCGCTAAGGAAAAAATATTTGCGGGTATGGAAACACCATTCAAGGCTGTGCTTGGCCATAAAACATCCGTTGTATCATTGCCAAAGGGCGTAGTGAGGCTAGCATACTCAAAAAAATGCCCTATACAAGCTGCGAAGTTTGGCAAGTATTCATATGGTTTTACTTTTCATCCTGAGCTCATACACAAGGATATTATTGAGAGAACAAGTCTTTATGATGGGTATATATCTGATCAGAGTACCATGGAGTATAGCGAAATAGGAACGGCAAAAATATTACAGAATCTATTTAGCGAATATTTGATAAATAACAACTCAATGAAAGGGTCTACTTTCTCCGCACTAAGCATATAGTTAATTTGAAGGGTTGGGTGTTGGTGTTACCTGAGTTGGTTCTACAGTTGGGCTCGGTGTTACTTTTATTTCACTCTCCGGTCCTGCATTTTCAGGCAATTGAATCGCTGGTGAGAGCTGTGGATTTGGCTCTTTTGGAAGATCTAATTGATCTCCTTGTCGAATGCCGGCTGATTCAGTCGCTGCTTTTTTCTTTGTGTCATCAGCTGCTGCTTTAAATGCTTCAAGATTTTCTTTTGCCTTTTTGTAATCTTCAGATTTATTATCGAGCACTTTTAATACGCTTTCTAGACTTGTTACCGCTCTATCGATTTTTCCATTCTGATATTGTGCCCATGCAAGATTATAGAAAGCATTTGGCCAATCTGGTTTTAATCCAGCAGACTGTTCGAAAAGCTTTTCAGCCTCATCATAATCTTTCAAAGAATAATACACACCACCAAGATTTAATCTCAAAAGTGGATTATTTGGATCCTGAAGTATCGCTCGGCGGTATGATGCAATAGTCCATGATTCTGCACCTTGGGCCACATTAATAATGTTTCTGTAAATTACTGCAAGGTTATTCCAGTAACCAACTTTATTTGGGTTGAGCTGTACAGGAACTTTAGCTTCGCTAATTGCCAACTGAATGAAGCGGGCAATTTCTTCTCTATCTTTGTCGGTAAGATCCTTTTTCTTTGATATATTATTTGCTAGGAGAAGGTTTACTTGGCTGAACTGTACGTGGTAGCGCTCGATGAAAGGATTTGTTTGCATTGCCTTTACCAAACCGTTATATACTGCTTGACCATTATTATTTCGGATTCCATTTATTGAGCTTTTGAAATAGACTTCTGCTGCATAGGCACGATATCCAAGAAATCCAAAGCCACCAACAAGCCCCAATATTATTAATGCAATAGCAATATACAAAAGAGGCATAGAGCGGAGATCCACAGAAACTTTTTCTTCATTGTACTCATGGGCTTTTAGCGCCAGACCAACACACAGCATTATTGTGAGGAGTAGTGATATGAATGATGCTGGAAGTATTAGCGATACTAATCCAAGATACATCGCCCAGGCGGCATATATTTTGCTTTCGTGATCTTTCTCTGCAAACAAACCATATACTTCGCGAATAATATATACCCAGAGTAAGAGGAAGGCCAGCAGTCCCAGAATTCCAGTTTCAGTCCAAATTTGTAACACCATCGAACTTGCTAAATTAAAGTTTGTCTGCCAAAATTCGGAGGCATTGTAACTGCGGGGCTTTGCAGCAGTAAATGCTGCTTCATAATTATCAATGCCGACACCAACTACAGCGGTTCTGAGTGTCTTCATGCTTTCCACACCAGCTACCCAAGATGATTCAATCGGAGGAAGTTGAAGGGCTTGTTGACCTTCTGGGGGAAAAAAACCACGATAACCAACGAGAGTTACCGCTACCAGACCGACGAGCATTCCTACTATAGAGATGTATGATGGTTTCTTTGACAGCATGATATTTTGTATAACTCGCATCAATGAAACAATGCTTAGTAAGCCTGTCATGATAAGGACGTCTAATACATTGCCGATAGGAGAGAAGCGTATATTTTTTAAGAAATCGAGTTCTGTTGAAAGTTGTGCACTGTTAAGTGGGCCGAACCAAAATACTACAGTTATACAAGCGGCAAAGAGCATTCCAACTTCAAAGAAACGCATTGCGCGATTTTCGTCACCTTTTTTTGTTAATGAATTTACAAGAACATAGTACAAAGCCACGCATGTAAGTATTGGTGCAAGGCCCCAAGGCACAGTTGTAAGAGCTTGTACTTTATTTGTTGATGAAAAAAGAACAGCAATAATTTGAGAGATGCTAAAGAAAAGTAAAACTCTGTCGAATGGAGTTTTAAGTAATTTTATATGTTTATTTAATAATAGAGAAAGAGCACTCAGTACAAGTGAAATAAGGATGACTACGAGAAGAAGATAAAATTTCTGTGTTAAAAAATACTCTTGTGTGAAAGGAAGGAAAAACCAAGGAACCAGTGCTAGGGTTATATAAAGTAAATTTGTGCGTAATTTATGGAGGAAATCATTCATATTAGATTGTACCAGTTTACGTTTAATGTAATTTCTTGTCAACAGAAAATTGGGGAGTATTGACAAGACCTTTCTTTGTCGATTAGTATGTATGTATGCAACAATACATGGGTGGAGTAATCACCGCTGTCCTCACAATTATTGTTTTTCTATTAACGACTCTGCCATCAACGCGCCCTTTTATTAATTCACTTTTTCTCTTATATATAGGTGTTGCTTTTTTTGGCTCACTTTACTTTCCGGTAGTACGAAAAAGTATTAAAAGCAAAACTGTTTTGTCAAGTTATATGCTGATTATTTTTGTCGCAATGCTCTTTTGGGTTGGCGTGACGGGCTGGTTCTTCTCACCATTTTTCTATATTCTTTATCTGCTGGCGATAATGCTCTCATTTGTTCTTTCACCTTTTTCAACGCTTCTTTTTGTTATGACATTAGTAGGGCTGTTTGCTCCAAATATTGGATCAATCGATATTGTCTTGGATCTCATTACGATATTATCTCTCTTTTCAATTGTTCCGATAACGCTCTTCCTTCAAAAGGAGTATCTATACTTACGACAGCAAGAAAAGAAAGTTCTTATTCTTGAAGAAGAAACCCAGGATTTACACAATAAGGTTGATGAAGTTTTGCGTAATCGTGTCATAAAATTTGCAGTAAATCTGCGTCAACCTGTTAATGATATGAAGCAGATGGCGATTTTCGCACAGACCGATACAAAGGCGAAAATCGCAAAAGCATTAAAGAAAATTGAAAAGCTCGGTGATGAATCTCTCGGAATTATTGAAGATTTTGAGGTGTCAGTAACAGGTAAAAAACTCATCCATACATCTTCTGAAAAAAAAGGCAAGATAAGTTAAACAAGGGAGCTATTTACTTTAAGTATTCTTTAAGCTTTTCTACAAGTTGATCAGGTGTCATATCTGCTTTAATGAGATATGCTTTTGCACCTAAATCAAGAGCTTCTTTCATTACAGGGTCGTGGGCTAGGTTTGTGAGAAGCACAACTTTTGAAGCGTTAGACTTTGATTTTTCTGAAAGTTCGCGAAGTACTTCGACACCATCCATTTTTGGCATCATGATGTCGAGTAAAATTAAGTCATATGATCCGGCGATGATTTTATCGTAACCATCTTTTCCATCCACTGCCGTATCAACATCAAATCCACTATCTTTAAGAATTTCTTCGTAGAGGTCTCGAATATACTCATCGTCATCAACCACGATCAGCTTGTGCATAATAATACAAGTCTATGCCAAGGTATAATAAATGTCAACAAGCGAGTTGAATATAGAGTAGGGGTACTGTATAGTTGATTACTTATAATATACATTAACAAGCTATTCGTTTTATGAAAGCAGGCACAGATGTTTATAGAAACCTTTCTCTCATTGCTATTGATAGTAAATTATCAAAAAAACCTCAAAGTGTTGTTATAGATGGATCTTCATTAGAGCTCGAACATATCCTTTCAGTCGGCCGTGAAAATACGGACGTACAATTTACTGCCGATCCCGATGTCCTCAAGAGAGTACAGACAACTTATGAAGCAATGATGACTGACGTGCAAAATGGAGTGCCTATTTACGGGTGTAATACTGGATATGGAGCACAAGCTTCTCATGTGGTAAATAAAGGTTTGAAAAAGAAGCGTGTTGAAATTGCAAAGAAAATCTCGGAAGGTATTACGCATATTGATGTTGCAGTTGGACCAGAATTTAAGAAAGAAATTGTCCGTGGTGCAATGTTAATACGTATTAACATGTTGTTGAATGGGGTAAGTGCGGTCAAACTAGATGACCTGAATATATTTCGACAAATGCTGAATAAGCAAGTTACTCCTATTATAAATATGTATGGAGGTATTGGTGCCTCGGGTGACTTGGCACATAATGCTCGTGTTCTGAATGCTGCTCGACGAATAAAAGGAACCCTGGCAAGTAATGCAAAAGGGCAGGTTTTAGAAGCACAAAAGGCAATGATAGAGGCTGGTATTAAACAGCTGACACTGGACCCAAAAGCAGGTTTAGGGCTTGTGAACGGCGATAATTTTTCGACATCTGTTGCCACATTCCTTGCAACAGATACTATTCGTGCGTTGCTATTGATGCATGTTCTTGCAGCCATGGTTATAGAGGTATTGAGGGGAACAGATAGATCATTCCATCCGCTGGTTGCCCATGTTCGTCCTCACGAAGGTCAGAGAGAAACAGCAGATATGATGCGTGATCTTTTAGAAGGAAGCAAACTTGCATATCAAGAAATGCGGGGCCATAAAAAAAGACCCACTGGAGTAAAGGTTCAAGATGGATATAGCTTGAGAGGCATTGCCCAATACTTAGGTGTCGATGTGGCAAAGATGAAAGGAATCCTAGATACAATCGAGATAAATGCGAATTCTGTTTCTGACAACCCGCTATGGGTTTTGCCTGAATATGCGACCAAGGGTGAAAAGCCATATCAGTGGGTAAGTGGAGCCAATTTTATTGCAATGCATATGGTTGATGTTCTTGATGATACACGTAAAGTCATGACGCATATAGTAAAACTATGTGATCGTCATGTTGCGCGATTGGTGAACACGCATGAAAGTAATGGATTGCCGCCTAATCTTTCTGATAAAGCAGCGATTACCCAATGTGCTTTTAAGGGTGTTCAGATTCAATCGGGCATGCTTGATGTGTATTCCTCACTTTTATCCGTGCCAGTCAGTACGTTTTTTGGCGTGCATGAGGAAGGAAACCAGGATATAACGTCGCATGCATTAACATCAGGAATGATTGGTATGGAAAATTTACGTCTGACACATTATGCGCTCGCGCAAACGCTTATGGCTGTGTGCCAAGCAGTAGATTTGCGCGGTGGAGCAGATAAGCTTTCTGAGAAAACCCGTCCAGTATATAGATTTGTGCGATCGAAGATCGCATATGTAAAAGAAGAGCGCCCATTACACAATGAAATTGAAGTATTGTATGAAGCTATCGCTTCTGGTGAGCTGAATACTTTATTACGTGAGCAGACATTTTCATAATGGTGTCTAAAAATCTACAAAACTATCTTAATAATAAAACTTCTTCATTGAAGCCACTTGATCTTTTTCATGAGGCTTCACAACGGATTCCTGCATACAAAGATTTTTTGAAGAAAAACAAATTTTCACCAAAAGAAGTCAAGACAATGAAGGATTTTGTGAAGATTCCCCTTATGACAAAGGAGAATTATATTCTTGCATATGATTATAAAAGTAGAACTTGGGATGGAAATACGAGCAACGAGCATATGATTTCTACAAGCTCTGGAACGTTGGGAGAGCCCGTTTTCTGGCCTCGAGATATTCAAACCGTTGTCGAAGGCGCGATGTATCATGAAGTAATTTTCGATCAGTGCTTTAATATGAAAAAAAAGCAGACATTATTTATCAATGGTTTTGCTTTAGGAAATTGGATTGCGGGAACGTTTACTTCTGAATGTTGTTTTCTTGTTTCACTAAAAGGTTTTCCATTAACAGCGGCGACTCCCGGATATAGTTCTGAAGAAATAATAAAACTTTTAAAAGAATTATCACCACAATATGCAATGACTGTTATTACCGGACATGCACCGTTCTTAAAACAGCTTGTCGAAGAAGCCACAAAAGAGGGTGTTGATTTTAAAAAAATAGATGTTCGTTTGTTAGGAACGGGGCAGGCGATTACAGAAAATTGGCGTACATATGTGCTTTCTATATTAAAGAAGAAAGATTACACGCATTCTGTAGTTAATTTATATGGTTCTGCTGATGCCGCACTCATGGCCTATGAAAGCCCCGCATCAATTTTATTAAGAAAAAATTTAGCTGACAATCCAAAAAAAGCTCGAAGTTTATTTAATGATGAGCGGCTTCCATCAATATATAGTTATGATCCTAGAATTGTCCACTTTGAGTCAGTTGATGGTGAATTATGCATTACAAAGTATTCAAGCATACCTCTTATTCGCTACAACATGCATGATACTGGAGGCATTTTGGAAAATAATATGTTATATCTTTACGGACGTGAGAAATTCATGGTTAAGATATATGGGGCAAACATCTACACCGAGCATGTTCAACATGCATTAAACCATAAAGATTTACAACCTCATCTTACAGGTCGTTTTGCGATGGAGATGATATATGACGACGCCCAGAATCCGCAGCTTACTTGTCGCGTCGAGCTAAATATTTCTATTCCCGCCGACGCGATTCTTGAAAAAAAAGTTAAGGACACATTTATTAATGAAGTGCGAAAGATGAATAGCGAATACAACGATGCGCTTTCTCGTATGGGCGAGCGAGCCCATCCAGTAATTATTTTGCATGAATTTGGGCATAAAAAATATTTTCCTGTAGGAAAAGTAAAGAAAACCGCTTAATTTACTGTGATATAATTGCTCCCATGAGAGCAAAGCTCATTAAGGAACTCTTCAAAATTCGCAATCCGCACATCGCTCCCACTGCAATAGATCTCAAAAAACTAGAAGCAAAAGTTACGTCCGTTTCAAAAACGAAATCTTCTATTCATGGGCTTTCAAAAAAAGCAATATTTGAACTCACAACTGCGAGGAACCGCAATTTGATAAAGCCCGATCAGCAATATGATCTCCATACATTTCCTGTCGGTTTTTTTGGCATGAGTGTTGGTAGCCATGCCGCATTGTCATGGATGCTTATTTCTAGAGCTAGTATTATTAAAATTGTTGATCCAGATACCATTGATGCCTCAAACCTCAATAGACTTCGTTTTGGATGGAGTGCTGTAGGTAAATATAAAATTGATGTGGTTAAAGAACAATTAAAAGATATGTATCCTGATGGCGTTATTATTGCTTCAAAAAAAACTGATCTTGCATCTGTTAAAGAAATATTTGATAAAAATACTCCAATAGAAGCTGTGGTCGACGAAATTGATAATTTTCCATCAAAAATTTTGCTTCGCAAACTAGCGAGAGAGCGCAAAATACCTCTTGTTTCTGCAGCCGATGTAGGCGATAACATTATGGTCGATATCGAGCGTTACGATACTGATCCGAATTATCCATTTTTCCACGGACGTGAAAAAAACTTAGAAAACCTTGAAATTACAAAACTAAGTGAACCTGAATTGAAGCGTCTTATTATTAAACTTGTCGGCTTTGAACATAATAGTGAACAAATGATTAATTCTCTTTTCGGCATGGGAGCATCAATACCAACATGGCCGCAGCTCGGAACTACTGCAAGCATTGCTGGGGGAGTTATAGCGACTATTTTAAAGAAAATCAGATTGGGTGAAGCTGTTAAGAGTGGTAGATATTACGTATCACTTGATGATATTTTTGTAAGCGATTTTTCTTCATCTGTGAATATAGATCGCAGAGAAAGAAAGGTTTCACACATTAAAAAAATGTTAAAGATATGACAACGCAAGATAATTACAAAGCATGGGAACCAGACAGAAAGAAAGGAACGATTGAAGATATTGTTGCATACGGACTCTTAGCTCCATCAAGCCATAACAGCCAGCCTTGGAAATTTAAAGTTGAAGGAAACATAATAAAAATAGTGCCAGATTATGCACGTAGCCTTCCATATAGCGATAGATTTAATCGTGAACTTTTCATATCGCTTGGTTGTGTATGGGCAAATTGTGAGGTTGCTGCGAAACATTTTGGATATTCGGTAAAAAGTGAGGTATTACCGGAAGACGAAATTGAAGACGTAGCGATAAAAATTACATGCACAAAGGGAAAGAGCGGAAAAAATGATGAACTTTTCACAGCAATAACTGAAAGAAAAACGAATAGATTTCCACATACAGATGAAAAATTATCGAAATCAATAATTTCTGCGTGCTCCGGACAAAAATTTGATAAAAATATGTCGGTGCACATCATTACTAACTCAGAACAAATAAAAGCTGCTGCTGATATAGCTGCTGATGTTGCTGGATTTGTATTCGCCGATCCTGTATTTAAAAAAGAATTGCAAGAATGGCTGCGTCCAGTTTCTACAAAAGAAAAAGACGGGATTGCACTCTTTGATGCCGGTGTACCAGCAAAAATTACTGAGATGATTGTCAAAAATATTACGCAGGCCGATCCGAAAGAAGAAGCTGAACGTGATAGGAAAACTGTGCAATCGTCTACAGGGCTTTTTGTATTAACTGCGCCCGACGATTCAAAAGAATCCTGGCTACGTGCCGGGCGTGCTGTTGAATACTGCTGGCTTACCTTAACAAATTTCGGTATTTCTGTAGCACCTATGGGGGGTTTTGTTGAGCACCCAATAGCAAATCAACAACTTATGAAACTACTAAAAACCAAAAAACACCCACTGTTTTTTGCTCGTATTGGATATGCTAAAGAACCCACACACGTCAGTCCTCGCAGACCTCTTGAAGATGTCCTGAAAAGAAGCTTATAATCAAACTATGTTCAGTATTCTTACGATTGTCCTAGAGTTTATTGCGTTTGTGGGCATTGTCTTATTGGGAGTTTCAACCTTGCAAACAAGCCCAAAAAGCATTACAAATCGTTTGTTTTTTCTGTTCTCATCAACACTTGCGTTATATATTTGGGCAAACTATTTATCTGCAATTCAGAGCGTTGATTCCCTTACATTATTTTGGATACGTGTTGTCATGGGGCTTGCTCTGTTGATTAATATATTCTATTTTCTTCTAGTCTTTGAATTTCCAAATATTAAAAGATCATTAGCAAAGAATTGGTATTACCTCATTGGACTTTGTACATTGCCATTATTATTTTTAAGTCAAACAGCTGCTATTTTCAGTTCTGTTAATCCAGGCACTAATCAACCTGTTCCAGGAAAATTAATTCCTTTATTCCTTATTCATACACTCGTATTTTTAGTAGGAGGAGTCATCATTCTGTTTAAGAAGTTTAAGGTTGCCAAGGGTGTCATTCGTATTCAATTACGATATCTCATTTTTGCTACCGCATTTATGTTTGTATCCATACTTTTAACGAACGTATTTTTTGTGTTGGTTTTGAAGACGACTGCATTTATAGGGCTACTGCCAATATATACAACAATATTCGTTGGATTAATTAGTTATGCGATTCTTCGGCATAAATTTTTAGATATTCGTCTTATTGTTGCGCGATCAATTGCGTACTCCGTTGTAGTACTCATCCTCGTGCTTTCATATTCATCGGGAATTTTTCTTGTGGGTACATATGTAATTGGTTATGAAATCAGGCCAATTAACATGATCGTGTCAGTATTCTTCGCTTTTATTATCGCGATCTCATACCATCCGCTTTTGCGCAATATTGAACATATTACTGATAAGCTCTTTTTCAAAGATCGCTATGATTCGCGATTTCTTCTTGCTAAGTTAGGCCGTATTATGGCTTCAACGCTTGAATTAAAAGAAATCGCTCAGATGATTCTTAAAACTTTGTTAAAAGATATGCGTATCTCGAAAGGTTATCTTCTTTTGATGCGTGAAAACCAAATAATCTGGTCATATGGTCAAAGTTATAATCATGCGCTTGCTCATAATTTTGTTGGTGATTACATAAGCTTTTTAATTGAATCTGCTCACAAAAAAAGAGAAGATAATATTCTTCTTTTCGAAGAACTTCAGGATGGTGCGGAAAAAGATATTATGCGCGAATACGGCATGAGTATTGCATTTCCGCTTCTGGTAGAAGGAAAACCGATTGGCCTTATGTGGTTTGGATCAAAGCTTTCTGGTGAAACATATTCGACTGAAGACATGCATCTTTTTAAAATTCTTGCACCAGAAGTAGCAGTAGCAGTAAAAAATTCGCTGCAATATGACGAAATAAAACAATTCAACGTTACTCTTCAAGAAAAAATAAAACACGCGACATACAATCTACGCTCTGCAAATCATAAGCTTAAAGAGCTCGACAAAATGAAAGATGATTTTGTATCTGTCGCTTCCCATGAATTGCGAACACCAATGACGGCTATTAAATCTTACTTGTGGTTAGCATTGGCGGGGAAGGGTGGAAAGCTTTCAGTAAAGCAAGAGTATTATCTTCAAAGATCGTACAACTCTGTGGACCGATTAATTAAGCTGGTTAATGACATGCTTAATATTTCTCGTATCGAATCTGGAAGAATTTTTGTGAGTCTTGCAAAAACCGATATTTTAGCACTGATTAATGAAGTCATTGAGGAAATAAAACCACGAATCGATGAGCTTAAATTAAACATAAAAGTTGATTTTAGTAAGGACGGATCACTTTCGAAGGAAGACGTAAAAGAACTTATCGCTGATCCAGATAAAGTAAAAGAGGTTGTACTTAACTTAATTGGAAATTCTCTTAAGTTTACTGAAGAAGGAGGCCTTATTTCAATATTCTTTACGAAAGAAGGCAATAAAATAGTTACGAACGTGAAGGATACGGGTAGGGGAATTGATGCGAAAGATATGGGCACACTCTTCACAAAGTTCGGAATGGTTCAAGGATCATATGCAACAAATAAAAAAGCATCTGGTACTGGATTAGGGCTTTATATTAGTAAGTCCATTATTGAGTTACATGATGGAGAAATGAAGGCAAGTTCAGAAGGAATAGGGAAAGGAGCGACATTCTCATTTTCGTTACCGATATATTCTCCAAAGCTTTTTAAGGACATGAATGATGAGTTGAATACTGGGAAGCGTGATCAAACTATCGGGATAATTCACACCACACTATAACTTTTTATTGACAGCTATTAGAACATGTACCTTCACTATAGAGTTGTAATGGAGAATTGCATGTTCCTCCAGAGGTACAATTTGCAAAGTCTCCACAGTTATTACATATAGATCCTTGAAAACAGAATTTAGGTGCAGGATCAGATGGGCATGATGGATATGGAGTCGGACTAGGACCA
>CAZTOA010000003.1:0-17527 GCA_964614975.1 uncultured Gammaproteobacteria bacterium
TTTAACAACACCTGATATTTCAACTTCTCCAATAACGGAGACATGTGGGGCTTGTCCAAGCGTATATACTTCTACTTTTTGTGGTATTTTAACAGTATCTTTAGGCTCCGGAGCAGGTTTTCGAAGAATATTACCGATTACGATAAGCAAAACTAGAGTAAGGAGTGATGCATAAAAGAACAGCAAGGGCTTCTCATTAATTTTTTTACGTAAAATATTAGTTTTTTGAGTTAGTTTGTGGCTGATACTCTTGAATTTTTTCATAAGGGGCTATTGTACCTTATTCTGAACCTTAATTCAAGCCTATAGGAATTAATCTGCCTGTTATAATGAACATAAATGTCGAATACGATAGAAACACTCTCTCCAGATCAACAAAAGGCACTTGATGTTATTATTGCTTGGTTTATTAAAAAGGAGCCCTATATCACTCTTGGTGGGTATGCAGGAACGGGAAAAACCACGTTAATCGCTGTTATTCGACAAGAGCTTGCAAAGCGGAATAAAGATTTAAAGGTTGGATTTGCAAGCTACACAGGAAAAGCAGCACGAGTTTTACAAACAAAACTTACGGAACAAAAAGTTATTCTTCCACAGGACACAGTTGGAACAATTCATGCACTTATTTATTCACCAATTGTCAATGAAAAGGAGGAGATTGTCGGATGGGCGACAAAAGAGAAAATTGATAGAACGCTCATTATTATTGATGAAGCATCCATGGTTGATGAAACCATTTGGCGACATTTGCTTGCGTATAAAGTTCCCATTATTGCAGTGGGGGACCATGGTCAGCTTCCGCCAATTCGAGGAAATTTTAATCTTATGCAAGAACCTCAGCTTCGCTTAGATGAAATTCATCGACAAGCAAGAGGGAATCCAATAATTGGTCTATCGATACAAGCAAGAGAACAGGGGCTTGTACGAACTGGCATTTATTCGGAAACGGTAAAAAAATACAACTTAGCAGATCCCGAATCACAAGAGATTGTTGAAGAATTACTTAATAATACTCAAGAAGAAACTCTTGTTCTATGCGGCTATAACACTACGCGAATCCGTCTCAATAAACACATTCGCAGTCTTCGCGGACTTGAATCCTATGATCCGATTGGTGGAGATAGGGTAATTTGCTTGCGCAATAATCATAAGAAAAATATCTATAACGGAATGCTAGGAACCATTGAATCAATTGAGGAGGTAGATGATGAATGGTATAACGTTAAGATTGCACTTGATGACGAGCCATTTGTGTATAAGGGTCTTATTTCTCGAGCCCAGTTTGGCGCGCCTTCGGCTTTGAACTTTACAAACAAGCGCGCAAAAATAATGCAGGGTGACTTGTTTGATTTTGGATATGCGTTGACTGTTCACAAGGCTCAAGGAAGTCAGGCAAAACGGGTTGTCCTTTTCGAAGAACGGTTTAAACAGATGAATGATGAGGAATGGAGAAGGTGGCTCTATACTGCTGTTACAAGAGCAGAAGAAGAACTCTATATTTTTGCGAGAGAGCCTCACAACAATCAGTAAAAGGCCAATTTGGTATAATAAGTATTCTTATATGCCTACAGCAAGCGCTGAAACCACCTATGGCTTAAGCCAACGGCTACAAGCTCCTCAAATACGAACTCTTTTATATCGAGATTATCTCAATAGAAGTAAAGAAGAACGTTATAGTGATGCATTAGCAGCCATTCTTCCTCCTCGAGTGTTTCGACTTGACGATCCTAACGGGAATATTCTAGTAGCTTCTTTTGCACATAATCCGACAAGTAATCATTACGATTATGTGTATACACCATTAATTCATGACCTGGAAGAAGATGGTCTGTTGAATGAAGGTGATGAACTCATAGAAATAACTTCAGGAAACTCAGGTCTGGCTGCCGCTTGGGCTGCCAAAGAACTTGGACCATATCCTTTATCTGTATATGTGCCTGGAAGCTTGCCAAACGAACGGTTGGACGCGATGAGGCAATTAGGTGCGACTACTATTGTTACTGATGGTTACATGACAGAGGCTGCCAAAAGAATGCGAAGTGATTTTAAACAATTAAAATCTAGTGGAGTGTGGGAAGCAGGTCAATATCGCAGGGGAGGTGATGAAAAATACCCAGACTATTTTGTCCCATATTTCATAAATAAAACTACCGGACAAAAAAAGTTATTCCTTAATCATTCTGAGCAAATGAGTACTGTGCGAAGCTTTGGTAAGGCTTTTTGGGGCGTCACTAACATTCTCCCTAAAGATGTGGATGTCGATGCAGTTTTTAGTGTTGTTGGAAATGGAACGACAACTCAAGCAATGAGAAGATACCTAGTAGGAGAAAGACAATTTGCTGGTGCAAAGCTGATCGGTATAGAAAATGCTGCAAACCCCGTAATGTATAACAAAAAATACGGTATTGAAAAAGGTGAGCCCGCTATAGGTGAAATAATGCCCGGCATGATTTTGCCAGGTATGGACTGGTTAACTTTTCAAGATCCTGGAATTCTAGATGATGTAGCTTTAGTGAGTCGCGATGAATCAAGAACTGCACAAAGGGCGTGGAATGGATCGGTCAGTTTTAGTGAAGAAACAATTGGTGAAACGAGTGCAGCTGGAATGATTGTTGCACGAAGATACTTAGAGGCACATCCAGGGAGTACGGTACTTGTATGGCATTATGATACGGGTGAAAAATACGGAGGCTTTGTTGCGCCCGAGAATACAACATTGAGAGGTCTTACCGATTTCTCTGCTAGCGTATATCATCCAGCGAATAGGCTTAGACCTAGGTATAGACAACCGCAGTATGGTTCTTTAGAAGAAATGCCAGGAAGTCTTTCTGAAACTATAACAAGTAACCGATGATATACTTTTCCTATGTATAATAACGCACCTGAAAACTACATCTGCCCAATCTGTCTCGGCATCGAAGGAGTCGAGAGTGAACACACAATGCTTATGAAAGAAGATTTAATTTTCCGTGACGAGTTAACTTCTGTATACCTGAATTCTTTTTTTATTAATGGAAATGAAGGACATGTTATTGTAGTACCAAATAAACATATAGAAAATATTTACGATATGGAACCCGGTTATGCATATGCAATCGCAGATACCGCACAGAAAATGAGCATAGTTATGAAAAAAGCGTACGAATGCGATGGAGTTACACTCCGACAGAACAATGAGCCAGCAGGCGGACAACATGCATTTCATTTTCATCTACATATATTTCCGCGATACGAAGGAGACAAATACAATACAGAAGGTGGAAATAAGAGAGCAACTACCCTAGAAGAACGATTACCATATATTAAGAAATTACAAGCATCATGGAACAACAAAAAATAGGAACATGCGTCATCGTTTTAGACGAAGGTAAGAAAAATGTATTACTGGGTAAAAGACTAAACAGCTATAAAGCGGGAATGTTGGGATTACCCGGGGGAAGAGTGGAAGCAAAAGAACCACTGGATGAATGTGGTAAACGAGAAGTCCTTGAAGAAACATCCATAGAAATCAACAATCTAACGTATGTTGGCGTCATTAGAGAGTTACAGGGAGAATCTAGTTTTATTCACTTCGCGTTTTTCAGCTCTGATCACACTGGTAATCCGCAACTTCTTGAACCAGAAAAATGTGAAAGTTGGGAATGGTATCCGCTCGATGCGCTTCCAGAAAATATAGTTCCTGGACATAGGGCAGCACTGGATATGTTTTTGAATTCTGATAAACCCTTGTACAGAGATTTGTTACTATAAATTCTTGTTATAATTACCCAATGTCATACATTTTCTTCGCATGGACCGCAGCAATTACCTCAGGACTCATTATCATCATCAGTAAATTAACGAGCAAACATTCAATCTCAAATCCTTGGCTTTTTAATTTTCTATGGACACTTGTAGGCGTCATTCTTATTGTTCCAATAGCGATAATGAATCATGCTAGCATTCCGACATATTGGGTACCAATACTATTTTCTGCAATGTTTGGAACACTCTTCTATCTATTTTATGTGCTCTCAATATATCGTTTAGACGTTTCAACAATAGCACCACTATTCAATTTCCGTTCAATATTCGCAGTCCTCTTGGGCGTTTTCTTCTTCCGTGAAACGTTATCTTTCTATCAAGTAGTCCTTTGTGCAATCGTTATTTCTGCAGGAATTTTTGCAACAATTGACGAAAAAATTAACATTAAGTCTTTTTTTACTCCTTCGATTGGTATCGCACTTGCAGCAATGGCTTTTCTTGCATTGAGCAATGCATCGACAAAATGGGCTTCGAGTTACAATGAGGTCTGGACTATTAATCTGTGGGTTGGAATTATTAGCCTAGTATTTGTCTCTTTGACATTTCCGTTATTTAAGAAGGACCTATTGAAAGTTAAAATTCACCAAGTTTTGCCGGTAGGACTGATGGGAATTCTACAAACAATTACAAACTTTGCACTGACTTCGGCGCTTGCAGTAAATGTAGGAAAGACATCAGTTATTATGTCAATTCCTTTCTCAATGATTCTTGCAGCTATGTTTTCATTTTTTGCTCCAAAATTGCTCGAAAAACATACAACGAAAATCTATGCGATTCGTTTTACCGCAGCTGCGATTATGATTTACGGAGCATTCCAGCTATCGCAGTAAGGTAATTGTTTTATGAAATATATTGATTTAACCCATACATTTACCGATCAGATGCCAGTATATCCTGGAGACCCACAATCACATCTAGAGCAAGTCGCATTTGTTGAAAAGGACACATTTAGCGATCATCTTCTTACAACCGCAATGCATGTTGGCACACATATGGATGCACCACTACATATGATTGCCGGTGGAAAAAGAATTGATGAATTAGACTCTGAAAAATTCTTTGGAAAGGGGATCGTTCTTGATGTGCGAGGAAAAATGGCTATCGATGCCACAGTTCTTGAGGGAATAGAAATAGAAAAGGGATCAATAGTGCTGGTCTACACAGGCTTTGGCGAAAAATATAGAACTGAAGATTACTTTAAGGGGTATCCAGAAATTAAAGAGGATTTTGCAAAAAAGATGGTGGAATTAGGAGTGCATATTGTTGGTATGGATATTTTGGGACCGGATTATGATAAGCCATGGATAACACATACGACGTTGTTGGGAAATGGAATTCTCATTATTGAAAACTTAGCAAATTTAGATCAGTTATTAGGAATTGAGAGCTTTGATATTGTCGCGCTGCCGGCAAAATTGCATGCCGATGCAGCACCAGTAAGGGTAATAGCGAGAATCTTGGATTAATCTGCGCAAACTCCTACTCGTTTTATACCCATAATGGGCCATATAGCGGGGCAGAAAGTGATAGCGGCGCACTCTATAAACTTCAGAACTTAACGTTTTTCTGCAACAAAGAATAGCTCCATACTTAAAAAATCTTCCTCTGCTTGTGTCTTTTGCTTTTTCTTATGTATTACGTTGAATCCAGCTTGTATAAGTATTTCCTCAAAAACTTTAGCGGGAATAAAATTCCAAAATGCTTTTTCACTAGGTTTGAATGGTTCATCAATATAACGTTCTTCGTCACCTTCAAATAGAGATACATATAATAGGCCACCTTGTTTTAGTACTCGATGAAATCCTTGTAGGGTATTCTGGATGTCAGCTCGAGGAATATGAATAATCGAGTATTCAGAAATAATGCCATCAAAAGAATTTTTAGGAAAATCTAACTGACGAATGTCCATTTCTCTAAATTCAACTGAAGGGACTTTTTTTCTTGCTAACGAAATCATTTCGGGAACATTATCAACACCGACAACTTCGAAGCCTTGTGTAGCAAAGTATTCCGCAACTCCTCCAGGACCGCTTCCTGCATCTAAAACCTTTCCTCCTTCTGGCAATCCATTGATAAAAGGCTTTAAGTGCTCAAGATTGTTTTTAAAGTAATCATAATACTCGTCACTGTAAGGTTGGGCAATTTGGCTGTACGTATTCAGAGTTGTTTTTATCGGATCCATGGCTATAGTATAATATACGTATGATCAATGGCATTGGCACACATATCAAAGTTAAGAACTTTAAAGAATCAGTGGCTTTCTATGAAGCCCTCGGATTTCAGAAAGTATTTGAATATGGTCCAGGAACAGCGATTGATGAGGACTATAACGGCATGGTGTTTGAACACAATGGATGTAAGCTTGAAATTGCAAGTGGCCACAGAGCGGTAAAACCGGAAGTTTTTCAAGAAGATGTACAAAGTTCCAAGATTTCTTTAATGGTGAATGTCGATAGCATCGATGACATTATTAAAAGATGCGAGGCAGCTGGAATTTCGCCCAGTGTTGGACCACGTCATTACTATTGGGGTACTATCGAGATAGTTCTAAAAGATCCTGATGGTACAGTTTTAGTTTTTATCTGCCCATATTCTGAAGAAGAAGCAAAAAAGGTTGAAGCAGATACAACCTTTGCAGTAAAGAGTTGATTGCAAAAACTTCTTAGCGTGACATTTAATATCTTTTTAAGATTCTTCTTGTAAGATATCCTCATGTTAACTAAAAGATCTCAATCAGCACTCAAAAGCACTCGCGAATTAGCTATAGGAATATGCACGCTCTATGTTGGTAGCATTTCAGCTTCACCCTTGGTTACAATTCAAAAAGACCCGAGTACTTTTTTGCTACAATTAATACTAGGAATCGGAAGTTTTTCACTATCAGTTAAGATTGATCAGTACATAAAATCATGACCCCCACAGATATTCTTCTTCTTGACATACAATCTCGCTTTACCATTGGTGGAGCGCTAACACTTATTTTTTTAGTATTATTGTTTCTAGCCATAATTGTAAGTAATTACATACAAGAGAAAAGAAAAAAAGAGCTCCGCAAAACGTAAATGATATAATTTGTATTAATGGCATTACAAAGACCAGGACTCGTTGCTCCAAATGATCCGGTATTAATCAAAATTGCTGAAGAAATTCCACCTGAGGAAATCTCCTCTCCAGAAACACAAGAAATAATTGAAAAACTTCTCACTATAGCTCATGGCGAACAAGCAGATCGTGCAAAACCCGTTATGGTTGGAGTAGCCGCACCACAAGCAGGGATTTCTAAAAGAATCATTCTTGTTGATGTCGGGGCAGATGGACATGGAGGAGTTTCTGATTTGCGCGTGTATCTTAACCCAAAAATTGTATGGTCTTCTGATAAGAAAGAGGAATGGTATGAAGGCTGTTATTCAACCGACAGCGTATGCGGCATTGTTGAACGACCGAGAAAAGTTAAGATTGTTGCATACGATAGAAAAGGCGAGAGGGTTGAAGAAGAATATGAAGGATATGTTGCGCGGATTTTTCAGCACGAAATTGATCATCTAAATGGGAAGGAATTCGTAACGCACATTACAAATGATGAAAATCTGCATTGGGTCGAAGATGATGAATTTCCTCAGTATCGGGATAAAGAGGCTTGGCGCAATTGGCCAAATAAATGCCCGCGTGACCGTTGGGAAAAGATAAAAGGTATATAATATCTTTATGACTATTCAGGAAGAAGTGCAAAAGCTAAAAGAGGAAGTGGCACATATTCAAGAAAGAAATCAGCGCGTTGAGGCGGATAAGGCGTGGGAATTAAGCAGAACTCGTGTTGGATTTATTGCGATAACAACATATATTCTCATCGTGGGAGCAATGTTTCTTATTAAAGATGATCATCCATTTTTAAATGCGACTATCGCAACCATTGGATATCTCGTTTCATCTGCATCATATAATCTTCTTAAGAAGAGTTGGTTAAGCAAAATAAAATCATGACACTTGATGCGAAAATTGAATTGTTGCAAAAGTCTTTTCTCTTCGCGGAATTTTCGCGACATGATCTTGAGGAGATCGTCCAAACGACCGAAGAAATAACATTACCACCACAAACTATTTTTATTCATGAAAACGATGAGCCCGATGGGGCATACATTATTGATAAGGGCTCAGTGAAAATATATTCAATGACCTCTGAGGGAAAAGAAATTCCACTAAATATTGCCGGTCATGGTAGTATTGTTGGCGAAATGGCGATTATCGATGGCCAACAACGATCAGCATATGCCGAGACATTAACAGAGACGCATATGCTGAAAATTTCAACGAAAAGTTTTCATGATATTCTGCTCAACAAACCTTCTGTTGCATTGACCTTATTAAAAACTCTTTCGATCAAAATACGCGCCTTGGACCAGAACGTTAAAGCAATCCATACTGAATCTTCTGCAGAGTTGACATTAGATGCTTTAAAAACGCTTGCGGGCGGTTATGAAAACAACGAAATCCCACTGACCCATGAAGATCTTGCAAAGCTTGTCGGCATAACACGGCCGCGATTAACTGAAGCATTGCATGCATTAGAAAAACAAGGTCTGCTTTCACTTTCTTCAAAAAAGATCATTCTTCAATTGCACTGATAATGTTCCCGTGGGAACAGACTAAAACTTCGTTCAGACATAGAATACGTTCATATGGTTGACGAAGTACTTAATTCCAGGCCTTCAGAAAGGCTTCCGCCACATGTCATAGCAGAATTATCACAGGAAGCGTTGGCGTACATAGACACTCGCTATGATAATCCGCCTGACAGCAGGCAGAGACTGCCATATCATGGCGCGTTCCACACAATGTCGGTAGTAAGTCGCGTGGAACGCATACTTCGTGCAGTTCAAGCTGCAAACCCAGAGCTTGTATCCGAGCGCGATATACAAATGGGAACAATAGCCGCTTCATTCCATGATGTCGTCCAACATTGGGGCGAGGGAACTTCACAAATAGCAGATATGCCTGCAGTAACAATGAAAAGAAAAACAGGCTTTAATGAAGAAGCAAGTGCGTTCATGGCTCGAAAACATATGCTCGAAGCAAATGAACGCGAAGGAAAAGAACTTTTCACAGAAGAAGATATGACAACGGTAACCGAAGCAATAATGGGAACAGTTCCTGGATTCGATGTGCAACTCCGAACTGTTATACAACCAAACGTTACCGAAGAAAGCTCAATAATAACAAAAGCTTTGGCTTTAGCAGATTTGGGCGGTCCGGCAATGGATGGTCCTGAAACATATCAATGGGAAGG
This sequence comes from uncultured Gammaproteobacteria bacterium, assembly GCA_964614975.1. Classification (GTDB taxonomy): domain Bacteria; phylum Patescibacteriota; class Microgenomatia; order UBA1406; family HO2-37-13b; genus OLB23. The sequence continues at coordinate 9,089 of CAZTOA010000003.1, forward strand.
GGATAGTCTTTTTCAAGAAATGAATCTTGATGTACGGTATGCAAAAGATCGAGGTGTTCCAATACCTAAAATATACGAAGATTCTGTAAAAAAGAGAGCTTTAGAATGGACCGCAAGCCAGGCAGAATTTGCATATGGAAGAGCTGTCCGTTTTCATCAAACTGAAGTCTTATGGCTTCCTGAAGAAGCACGAAATGCAGTTAGTGCAATATTTAGTTCATACAACGAAACTGTTCTGGCAGCGCAAGATGTATTCGAGCGCAGATCAACAATGTCTTGTACAGAAATACTCGTAGACATGGGATTCGAAAACTAATTTATTCTGCGCCTTCCTCATAATAATTTTTTAATAATCACTTGGTATAGTTGCCTCACCATGCTGACGAGAGAAGATTTAGAGCAAATCAGATTGCTCATTAAAGAGGAAATTAAGCCCATACGTTTAGATGTAAATAATATTTGGAAAGAAATCGCAATCATTAAACACGATGTTCATAATATTCATATCGAAATTGGCAAAATTTGGAAAGAAATAACCGAAATTAATAAAACATATCGTAGACTTCGAAATGATGTTGATACAACAATAAAATATTTCGGTCACGAGAATATTGAGATAATAAATCGACTTGATATGCTTGAACACAATATAGTACAAGATAGTCTTACTGTAAAAGATAGCATTTCACAACATAGAATAAGAAAAAGGCTCAGGTTATTAATGAGGAATAAGTCGTACGAAGCATGAACTTGAATGCATCACCGAGTTCTGGAGAATCCTCGCGATAAAGACGGATAATTTCTTGAAGTGTAAATTTCTTAAATTCGACTCCTTCATGACTTAATGTCGGCACATCATCGGTAAAAACTTCATATACAACGAACATATGGTTCTCTTTTCGACCTAATACTTCGCGATTAAAGATGGCGCGTCCAATGTACTTAAAATTCTTTGGCGTTATACCTGTTTCTTCTTCAGTTTCGCGAATAAACGCTTGTTCTTCTGTTTCTCCCGCAGATACATGACCACCAACGGGTGAAACGAATTGCCCAGCGTCTTGACGATCCGCAGCAGGTCTTACCATTGTCCAATTTCCTTCAGAATCAATTAACTCCGCGATAACACATTTATGAAGAAGGCCTTTTTCGTGTGCAGCTTTTTTTGAAATAACTTCTAGAATCTCTCCTGCTTCATTAATAACCTCAACTTGCTCATCCATGAGCTCATTATATACCCATATAAATGCTCTTGACATGGCAAAAGTTGCATGTCATAATGGTCAGTGAACGATTGTTCACACCAACATGAAAGACACACAAGACGCAGTAAAAAAAATTCGCATCTTTTTCAGAAGGCAACGCAGATTACCTACGTTTCAGGAACTTGCAGATGTAATGGGCTTTGCATCAAAGAATGCAGCCTTCAAGCTTGCACAAAAACTTATCGATGAAGGCTGGCTCGAAAAAGACGATAAAGGAAAATTAATTCCTCGCAATCTTTTTGCTCCGCTCCCGAACACCGGCATAGTTAAGGCGGGATTCCCAACGGTCGCGGAAGAAGACATGCAGGACATTATTTCGTTTGATCAATATCTTGTGAACCGGCCCGAGGCAACATTTATCTTGACCGTCTCGGGCGATTCCATGATAGACGCAGGAATCCATGAAGGCGACCTGGTGCTTGTCGATCGCATGCAAAAGGTCCAGGTCGGAGATATTGTAGTCGCACAAGTCGATAGAGAAATAACGCTTAAGTACTATCAAAAAAATGGTGATCAAGTCGTACTTATGCCAGCGAACAAAAATTATGCGCCAATCCACCCAGAAGAAAGTTTAGAAATAGCAGGAGTTGTTGTTGGCGTAATACGAAAGTATCACTAAATTATTATAAGTTTCACAAATATTAACATGAAAACACTTTTCAACACGGTAACGAATACGATAAAGGCAGTGAAACTGCTCAGCGATCCACGGTTCTCAAAAATGTTAGAGAAAGAAATAAAAGAAACGACTTACGGCAAGGAAGCCTTCCATCACAAACACTATATTGTCCAGGTTGTGCACTAAAACTGGACTCCTGTGACACGGGGATCGCTAGGACATACATTCTTTCCCCAAAGTCCTTTTCCTTGCTCACGGGCTAATGTTTGTGCTTCCATAAAATCTTCCTGATACTTTCCCGGATTGCTTTTATATGTGTACTCGAATGCAAAACCTTCTTCTACCAAATACTTATTTATAAACAATCCATCGTCTCTATACACGAATCGCAGCAAGCGTTTATATACGTCGCGATTCGATTGTGAGGGATCAGATTCTAACCGCACCATTCGATTCTTAAGAAGCTCTGTTGTCTTTGCCGACGCATCCTTTCCAAAACACTGCACGGGCTTGCGCGGATCCTTTGTCTCCGGCGTATCAATCCCAAGCAAGCGCACAGTATCTCTTATTCCTTCAAATTCAATCTCGATCGTATCACCGTCAACAACTTTAGTTACAAGCCACATCTTATCGTCAGTCACCGCCAAAACTTGCGGGGTAGGGGTAGGTACAAGTTTCTTAAGAAGCTTCAACTGTTTCTGATACTGCGCCCATTCACCACCAAAAATATTTTGCAGAACAATCATTGCGAAAAAAGTCATCACAATGCTGATATTTAAGAAGTGAAGCTTTAACTTTGGATCAATCTTTAGAGTCATAGGATCATTGTAAAGCATGGAGATTAAAATGATATAATAGAGGCTAATTGCGGGTGTGGTTCAATGGTAGAATAACTCCCTTCCAAGGAGTAGGCGAGGGTTCGATTCCCTTCACCCGCTCATATTATGAGCTTTATACAATTACCATCTTTTAAGATCGCCGTCTACATGAAAGGCGATCAGAATGCTAAGAAACTTGCGCTCGCTCTTCCCGGAAGGTTTGATTCAAAAGATTACGCACACATGCGTTCTCATGTCGAATTTCTTGCGAATAGGGGATACCTTGCGCTTTCATTTGATCCACCTGGCACGTGGGAAAGCCCCGGAGATATCAGCACCTATAACATGACGAACTATTTAAAAACCATTAACGAATTGATCGAATATTTTGGCAATAAACCAACTGTAATTCTCGGACATAGTAGGGGTGGCGGCATGGCGTCAATCGCTGGCTCTACAATCGAGAATATCACTCATTTTATTTCAATTATGGGTGGAAAATATCCATCAAAACATTGGATGACCAATGATTCTAAACCCTCTGTGAGAGATATACCATTAACTAACCCAGTCGAATATAGAGAGTTTGAAATGGGGCGTGCATTTCTAGACCCAAAAGATGCAAAGGATTTAACAAAAGAATTTGCAACTTGTATAAAACCAAAATTATTCATCCTGGGTACCGAGGATATACTTATAACACCTGAAGAAGTACTAGAGAATTACGAACAATTCCCAGATCCAAAAGAATTGTATAAGATTGATTGCGAACATGATTATCGCAAGTATCCTGACAAGATCGAAGAAGTCAATGAAGTCATAGGAAAATTCTTAGACAAGTATGTATGATTTCTTTGTCTCCGGGCGCTGGCGCAATCGCGATAATGTACTAGATTTATCACGCAAAATTCGTGAGAAAGGATATAAAGTGTATTGTTTCCTTGAAACTCCCCACAATAAACATCGAGTCGCTAATGATCCAGAAGAAGATATGAAGAAATTCGAAGCAAGAGACTGGCGAAATGATCCATATATAAGAGAGGTTTTTGAAAAAGATATGGAAGGACAACGAAAAAGTAACACCTTTGTCATGTTGCTTCCAGCCGGCAAGTCATGCCATATGGAAGCCGGCGCAGCGTATGGGCTTGGAAAAAAATGTATATTGATCGGAGAGCAGAAAGAAGCAGAGAGCTTATACTTAATTTTTAATGAAATGCATGGTACTGTTGATGATTTCTTAAAAACTATATGAAAATAGCAGTTGGCTCGAAAAACCCCGTTAAAATTGCGTGTGTAAAAGAAGCTTTTGAAAAAGTATTTCCTGATATTTCCTGGGATGTCGAAGGGGTTGAGATAACCTCGGGAGTTGCCGATCAACCGATGAGCGATATCGAAAGTATTACCGGTGCGCGGAATAGGGCGCAAGGAGCTCGAGATGCGTTGGGTGCAGATTATGGCGTGGGGCTTGAGGGAGGCCTGCAGGAAATTGAAAACAACTGGTTTGATAGCGGATGGATTGTGATTGTTGACGCTGCAGGGAATGAAGGAATGGGTTCAACGATTCGTATGCTAACACCAGAAAAAATGATGGAAATGATTCGAGAAGGAATGGAACTTGGACATGTAAATGACAAGATATTTGGCATCGAAAACTCGAAACATGGCGATGGTCATTTCGGTCTTTTGACGAATGGGGCGATTACACGTACGAGTGGGTATAGAGATGGCGTAATCGCAGCGCTAGCTCGATTTATAAAGCCAGAAGTGTTTTGATTACAACTTATCTTCTTCTATATCCTTGCGAATCTGGGCGAAGAATTTTTCGATCATAAAAAGATTGTTTATCGTAGCAAGGCGATAGGCGAGTAATTCTCGCTGTTTAAAAAGGTGGTGGAGATAGGCAAAAGTAACGCCACCCAGAAGCTCTTCATTAATAAAACTTGTATCGTTTTTGTAAAGAGCCTTTTCGATATCTATTGATGTACCACCTTCAACATAAAGCTTTCCAATGCGCGCGTCGCGCGTTGGAAGGATGCAGTCAAACGTATCGACGCCCTGTTTAACCGCAAATAATACATCGTCGAGCGTACTGATGCCCAATAAGTGACGCGGGCGCGAATCCTCATAAAGATCATCCATAACCCATTTAATTTGCTCACGAAGTTCATCGTTAGTCTCTCCTACAGAAATCCCTCCGAGAGCAATACCAAAAAATGGCTGCGCGGTAATAAACTTTGTACTCTGCTCGCGCAAATCTTTAAAACAGCCTCCCTGAATCACACCATAAAGATCAGGACCAGGTCCTTTTAGGGTCGCGCCTTTATTCGAACCTTTATTAAGTTGCGCGATCGACCGAAGCGCCCACTCGTGGGTGCGGTCGGTCGCGCGCTTTGTATATTCTTTCGTCGCACCATTATAAATACACTCATCGAAAGCGACAATAAAATCCGCACCAATTTTTTTCTGCGCCTCTATTGAAGATTCAGGTGTAAATAAATACTTTTTTCCATCGATGTGTGATGTAAATTCCACCCCATTGTCGCTAATTTTTGCTAGGGGCTTACGCTTCATTTCGCCTTCAATTGCATCGTCGTGTTGAGGTAATAATTCATACATATTTTTTCTATCTGGAAAAGCTAATGAGAATGCTTGAAAGCCACCAGAATCCGTACTCATTGGTTTTTGAATACCAGACATTTTGTGTATGCCACCAAGTTTTTCAACAAGATCCGCTCCAGGAGATAAAACTAAATGGTAGGTGTTTGCGAATACAAATTGAGTTCCCGTTTTTTCTAAGTCCTCAGGCCCCAAAGCCTTGACGGTTCCTTTTGTCCCAACCGTTACAAATGCAGGTGTTTGTACGTCGCCATGAGGCGTCTTTATTAATCCGCGTCGTGCCCTTGATTTCGAACTTTTATGGTGAATATCAAACGTAGATTTGTTCATGAAGCCTATTATAGCGCACTAATCGTAAGAAACGCACCAATTGCAAAAATCACCATCATAACTATACCCGTTATAGACATAACTCCCAATGTAAATTCTGGTTTTCGTTCACCATGAATTCTTGCGCGCCAAAATGAAAATATAACTATTGAGCTCTGGAGCCCCAATCCAATTCCTCCAACAATTCCTAAGACTTGAATAAAGTTTCTGAAACCGGTAAAGAAAATAAGCAAAGGTACAATAACTGTTGCAGCAAGTGCTTTCCAACGAGGAAAGCCGTAATCAAACTGAAATACACGCCTAACAGCCAATCCAATCGTTAAACAGCTTGTCGTAATAGTAAAAAATGCAAGAATATTACCAATAATCAGCATCCACGGACCGATGAAATGACCCAAACCAATTGTCGCGACTTCTGTAGTAGCACTTCCTGTTACTCCCAAAACAAAGAGTGTAAAGAGGGCGTACACCACAATAGTAAAAAGATTTGCGAGAATTATCACCTTAGGAAACATTTTCTCTTGCCCATTTAACTCCTGTCGCACTTCTGGAATTGCAACAGTCGCACTCAACGCAAACAAAAGAACCCCGTATACTTGAGCGCTTTGATCAAAATGCATAAAGAGCAGGTTATTAATATCTACATGGGGGAATGCAACGACCCAAATAAGAACCATAATTGATGCGACAAACGCAGACATAATAACTTCTAAGATCTTTATCGTATCAAGACCCTTAAATACAATGAAGCTAATACCAGTAAAATACACAAGGCTCCACATATTGGGGGAGCCTCCTAATAACGCTTGTAGAATTTGTCCGGAAGCAATAATATATGCGAGCAAAGTGCCGTATGCTGATGAAATACCGACAACAAATCCCAATTTTTTTACGTACGGTCCAAGATAAATGCCCGCATAGCCAGGAATTTGATGTTGATCTTTAGTTCGAAGCGTAACTTCTGCAAACATCATCTGCAGAATAATGTTTACCCAACCAAGCATAAGAAGCATCGCAATTCCAATGCCGAATCCTGCATGAGAAATAGCGTAGGGAAGCCCTAAAACACCGGCACCAATTGCTGTTCCAACAAGTGTCGCAGCTGCTTCAATTGAGTTTTTTACCGGCTTGCGAATGTGCATTGTAATAGTATGCAGATCTGGCCCGATCTTTTCAAGACCAGGTCTTGTTCAGGATCGTGACTTGTTTCCAGAATGGAATTTTTTGTGTACTTCTTTCAAGCGCACGTTTGTCACATGGGTATATATTTGCGTCGTAGAAATATTCTTATGTCCTAGCATCTCCTGAACAGAACGCAAGTCGGCGCCATGCTGCAGAAGATCTGTCGCAAAGCTATGGCGTAATATATGGGGACCAATGGGGAAGGTAATACCAGCAAGTACACGATATTTTTCAACCATACGTTCAACTGAGCGCACTGTAAGCCGATGAGATTCATCACTTAATTCCTTTGGCTTTGGACCTGAATACCGAATAAAAAGAGGCTTATATGGATCATCACGTGCAGTTAAATAGCGGAGAATCCATTCATTTGCGGTATCGGACATAAAAACCACGCGAGCTTTTCCACCTTTTCCAATAACACTGAATTCACCTTCTTTTGTATTTACATGATCTCTATTTAAACCGACGAGTTCAGAAACACGTAACCCTGTCGAAAATAACATTTCCATAATTGCTCTGTCTCGAAGCCCCATAATTTCAGTTGTATCAGGAGAGAGAAGGAGATTCTCCATATTCTCAGGGGTCAAAAATTTTATTTCTCGATCACGACTTTTTCCTAGTTCGATAGTATCGGGAGAAAGTACTTTGTGATTCTTCTTCACAAGAAAACGGAAAAATGATCGGAGTGCAACGAGAAAATAACTTTGAGTTTGACGCTTTAGCTCACCTTTAAACGGATTATAGTAATCGCGCGAAAGATAAAGTCGAAACTTTCTGACAAGTTCATCGTCAACATCTTCAACAATAAAATCTAAGGTTTCAGCGACGTCATCTTTCTTTGATTTTCGAATTGGCATTTTTTCCGCGACAACCCATGTGTAGAAAAACCAAAGGTAATAGCTATACATTCTGACTGTCTTTTGGGAAAGGTTGCGATCAAGCTCCGCGTATTCAAGATATCGCTCAATGGCGTCTTTTAATTGCATGATACTTACATTAAACGACATCAACGAGCGAGTTGCAAGTGGTGTGCGAATCGACTACATCGTGTAGAATAAGAATATGCCGAAGAAAATTCTCATTATTCTTCTCCTAGGAATTGCGGTTGGCGGTCTAGCTTTTACTTATTACAAAAATCCAAAGAAACTTACTATTCCTGTTATTTTAGAAAAAAATATGAAACCGGAGCCTTCACCATTTGTGCATCCATTAAGTATCGAAGAAATGCGAAAGCAAGACTATTCAGTTGCAGCAATTTCACTAGAAAAAACGCTATCGAATAAAAATGGCTACAAGCAATATATCGTATCCTATATGTCTGACGGATATAAAATTCAAGGATTATTAACAGTGCCAATTTCTAATGATAAAGATGCGAAATTTCCTGTGATTATTTTTAATCATGGATATATTCCACCAGAACAATATCGCACTACAGAGAAATATGTGGCGTACGTCGATTACTTCGCACGCAATGGCTATATTGTGTTTAAATCTGATTATCGTGGCCATGGCGATTCGGAAGGAAGTCCAGAGGGGGCATATTATTCAACGGCTTACACTAGAGATGTATTACATGCGGTAAGTGCTATAAAAAATTATCCCCAAG
>CAZTOA010000003.1:17537-21077 GCA_964614975.1 uncultured Gammaproteobacteria bacterium
TAACCCTGCGATCAATGGTTACTACCGGCGATATAAAAGCTGGTGTTATATGGGGTGGCGTCGTCGCCTCATATGAAGATATGATGAATAACTGGCGCCGACGTCAGCCATGGAGACCATCAAATAGTGAATCAGCTGCTCGTCGCCCTACGCGCGACGAGCTTATAAAAGAATTTGGCGCGCCAGACAGTGCTTCGCCTTTCTGGCGCTCAATAAGTCCTATATATTTTGTAAAAGATATAAGTGGTCCTGTACAAATTCATCATGGACTAGCTGACGATACGGTTCCTTGGGAATTCTCAGAATCTCTTTCTAAAGCTCTTGAAGCAGAGAAAAAAGAAGTTGAATATTATACCTATCCAGGCGGTGATCATAACCTTTCTGGCGCTGCATTCGGCCAAGCAATGAAGCGCTCCCTTGATTTCTTCGATACGCATGTAAAGAACTAGACAGGACCAGGTCCTGAAAAGACCTGAAAAGATCGCGGTGTCAGCATGATTTGACCCTAAAACTTCGACAAATTACTTTATGGCTGAACTGGGTAGATTAAATGGTGTTGGAACAGATCCTCTCGCTGGTTTTTCAAGACTTACTGCGGATGAGCGAGACGCACGGCTTTTTGAAATAGAAGCGATTACTCCAACCGATCTTGCGCATCTAAGAGAAGGCCTTCCGGCAGAGGTTGCCAGATTAATGATTGAAAACCATATAGCTGAGTTTGCAACGCCTATGGGTGTCGCTATCGGTGTTCCCGTTGATGACAGAGTTTATCCAGCGGTCCCCATGGTAACTGAAGAATCCTCAGTCGTCGCAACGGTAGGAAATATAGCCAAACTCGTTAGAGAACGAGGCCATCTAACTACAGAAGTTTTGGGCAGCGGATCGATAGGACAAATTCAATTCGACTACGTAGAAGATCCTGGAGCCTTTGAAGAAGCTGTACTCGGTGCACAAGATGGAATTATTGATTATGTTAACGGTACTCTTATTCCTAATATGGTTGCTCGAGGTGGGGGAATGACAGGCATTGAAGTTAAACACCACCCAATACCCGACGGAACACACATGGCCGTTGTCCATGTGATTATTGATACATGTGATGCTATGGGCGCAAACATTGTAAACCAGGTGTGTCAAGAGCTACAAGGACCTTTTGAAGAGATTACTGGCGCGAAGGCAAACCTACGAATTCTGTCTAATTTAGCAGATGAACGTCTTGTATCTGCTGAGATTGTAATCCCTGGCTTTGATCCTGACCACGGAAATAAAATTGAGAGAGCTTCACTTTTTGCCCAAGTCGATCCTTATAGAGCGGCAACACATAACAAAGGTGTCATGAATGGTGTTACCGCAGTAGTCACTGCTACAGGGAATGATACCCGGGCAGTCGAAGCTGGGGCGCATGCATTTGCTGCTCGCGACGGAATTTATAGAGGTTTATCTGAGTGGCAAATGGTGGACGGCGCACTTACGGGACGCATGAGAATTCCCATGGCTATTGGTACTGTTGGAGGTATCACTAATGTTCATCCCCAAGTTCGACTTGCTCTTGGCATGCTCGGAAATCCATCTTCGAATGAGCTTGCTCGCGTTATTGGTGCGACCGGTTTAATTCAAAATCTCGGTGCTTTGAAAGCACTGATTAGTGAGAAAGGAATAAATGGGGGCCATATGAAACTACATGCTTCGAATTTAGCTGCTGGTGCTGGAGCAGGACGAGATGAAATTGGACCGCTCACCACGTATCTACAAGAACAACACGCTAGAACAGGAAGGATTTCTCGTACTGACGCACAGGTTGGTCTTCAACTTCTAAGAGCACAACAACAAGGTCTCTAGTTCAATTGAGCGCCTCATCCTGCTATAATACTCTCACAGGAAGGGTCGCATAGTGGCCTAGTGCGCACGCTTGGAAAGCGTGTAAGGGAGACCTTCGGGGGTTCGAATCCCCCCCCTTCCGCCAGAACGTCTATTGCAATATTGAACTAAAATCACTACACTATCTCCATGAAACAAAAGATTCTAATTGTGGAAGACGATCAATATATTCGGGAGTTATACGAAGGAATTCTTTCCGATGCAGGATATGAGGTCACTACAGCCAATGATGGTCAAGAAGGACTAGTAAAACTCGGTGACATGACTCCAGATCTTATGCTTTTAGATGTCATGATGCCAAACCTAGATGGAATCGGACTCTTAAAAGAACTCCACGCCAAACACGAAAAAAAGTTACCTTGTAAAGTCGTACTTCTTACAAATCTTGCTCATGATAGTGTGATCGACGAAGCTATTTCATTAGGCGCAAGTGGATATCTTACGAAATCAGAATTAAATCCTGACGAGTTTCTTGAGCAGGTAAAGAAGAATTTAGCATAATAAATTTCTCACTATTCCTTTTCTTCTATGATTGTCTCTACCGTATAAAATGAATCGTACGTATAATTTTTGCCATGTGACATTACTTCGAAGAAGTATTTCTTACCTGGCGTTAGCCCTTCAAGCTTTGCTGTATGGGTTGTTTCATACTTTGTGAGATGAACTTCTTTATTGAAGGTCAATGTATCGCCATAATTTACCTTTCCTGTAGCAGGATGGTTAGTTTCCCACGATACTGTTACATAGTCGGTACCAATTTCTTCAATAGTCACGTTAGATATATGTGTTGGCTCCTGATCGAAGACAATCGCATAGAATGTCTCGGCGCCTGCTTTGACCCGTGTCCCAAAGTCAAAGATATCCTCGACAGGCTCCTGAAATCCATGAAGTGTGGTGGTGGCTGCAACAAACATCTCTTGTATCTTCTGGTTTGTTGGCTCATGGTGCTGCTTGAATCGTTCTTCGACTTTTTCAGTGGACAGACCCACTTTAGGTGCACCGTGTACAACGACCTCATGCTCTTCTTTACGTATTGCTACGATACGCTCCTCAAGAGAGGGTGACATTGCAAGAGGAAGAGCAGGAAGTTGCACATATTGCACCAATGAAGTTAGGCTTTCATCAAGTGAATCAATAAATGCCCCAAGCACTTTCTGTGTTGAGATAGCAAGTTTCTGCAGCGGCTGATAGACGTAAGAAGCAGCTCTTACGACCCGACCATCAACGTTAGCAGTAGTTTCTTTTATGTCTTGCACTAGTTTTTCTAGTGCCTGAGCTTCTTTTTGACGGCGTAAAATTGCCTTTTTTTCTAACTCAGGTATTGAAAGTGTTTTCGTATCTTTCTTAACAGATTTCTTTAGGAGTTCTTCTGCTTTTTCTTGGGAAAGGAGCTGTAATGAAAGTGTCGAAATATCAGAAGTGTTTTCTGCTTTGTCATACCCAGTAAAGATAAAAAGATATTTCCCATAAGGGAGGCTTTGTTGAGGTACAAAGTCAAGATCAACCGTTAACTGATCGCTACCCAAGAGCGGCATGGTGGATTCGGAAGAAACAAGTGTGCGTCCAGTTTCAATGCCCAATACATAATTTTGTCTATACACATCAACTATGTATTTGTACGGGATGAGATTGTCAGAAAGGGTAAAAGAAACATTGGGCTTT
>CAZTOA010000003.1:21087-23192 GCA_964614975.1 uncultured Gammaproteobacteria bacterium
CAAATAAACCCAGCGTTGAAGTCGTAACATCAGAAATTTGTGGCTTGGTTACGTCAACAAAAAACGAGTGGCCAACCGAAACAGTGTTCCCATTCGATTCATGTGCGGTCATGGTCCAAGAATTTTTGCCTTCTTTTAGTCTTCCATCGTTGGAGCTACTATTCCAGTCGGGACTCGAGGTGGTGGTGATATAGATGTAATCGTTATCATCATTGCTATCTCCATAGCCTGTACTCGTTATGGTGTAGCCAGTACCTGTTATCGATGGCGCATTTACTGGAATATGTGCAATGGTAAAACCTGTGCCATCTTCATGGTGTGCCGACATCGTGTATCCGTTAAATTGCGATATGCTCCCCGCACTTGCTCGAAATTTAAAAGTTGGGCGTTGCTGACGTATGTATGTGCCCTCGCCTGGAAAATCAGCATTTAAATATGAGGGCGTAAGATCAACAGTAAAAGTATCCGAAGTTTGCGAGCTATTGCCACTTGTGTCAGCAGATCGTACATACATTACATGTTCGGCTTCGGAAAGCGACGTGGTTATCGTACAGGTAAACCCCTCAGAAAGTTCATCAAACGCTCCATCATTTGCGATACAATCTGTCCATGTTCCAGAAGTGCTATCCATTTGAAATTGTACGGAGTTAATAGAGAGCCCACTGTCTACTGTAGTGCCACTTAAACTGGGTTTTGTGTTTACAGTTGGATCAGGAGACACGGCCTGAAGTGTTATGTCAGGACCTGAAAGATCAACCACAAATGCATCGCTCGCATAATCTCCAGAAGCTGTTATGTTTGATGCTGCGTCTGTACTACGCACATATACAGTGTGACTACCCTCGGCAAGAGTGGAGGATGTGCATGTGAACGTTTCACTTGTTTCATCAAACGTTCCATCCGAGGCTGTGCATGCGGTCCAGCTGCCTGATGTGCTATCTACCTGATATTGAACACTCGAGATATTCGAATATGTATCTGTGACAGATCCAGAAAATGTCGGCGTGTTATCTGAAGTAGGATCGGGACTAAGCGATGTTAAATTTACTGCTGGCCCAGTTGTATCAATAGTAAATACATCGCTTGAATTGGCTGACATATTACTATTATTATCAGTACCTCGTACGTACATGGTGTGCGATCCATCAGACAAAGATGCGCTTGTACAAGTGAATGGATCACTCGCTTCATCAAACGTACCATCGGTAGCTACACAATTAGTCCAGCTACCACCTGTTCCATCCATCTGAAACTGAACAGAGCTTACTGTGCTTCCTGCATCTACGGCAGTACCTGTTATAGATGGTGTATTGTCAGAATTTGGATCAGGAGAAAGTGCTGTTAATGATATAGTTGGCCCACTGGAATCAAGTGTAAGTGAATAAGCTGTCCCGTTTCCCGAATCGCCACCATAAATTGTTGTACCATACATAACTGATCCATCGATAAGCAGAGCACCATAAGGAGACGCGCCATCATTATTCCCCCCAATAAACTCGTGAAGTATCGCAAAGCCACTGCCATCAGTACCTATCGAAAAAATAACACCGACATCTGTATCTCCACCATATGTAGCAATTCCATATAAAGTGCTCCCTGATATGGCCAATGGACCTCTAGACGGCTGACTACCATCGCTACCACCACCAGCGAACTCGTGAAGTATCGTAAAACCCGTTCCATTTGTATTGAGTGAAAAAATTACTCCAATGTCTCCATCACCACCATATGCCGATAATCCATATAACTTCGTACCCGAAGCGAGTAGAGTCCCATTTGGGTATGCTGTATTATCCGTTCCACCTGGAAATTCATAAATACTAGTAAAATTACTTCCATCAGTGTTGATTGAGAAAATAATGCCTAAATCTGAATCGCCACCTGTTTCGGTCATGCCGTACAATACACTTCCTGAGGCCGCAAGAGAACCATGTGGATTTTGACCGTCACTTACACCTCCCGCAAACTCATGAAGTATGGTGTAGCTACTCCCATCTGTATTAATTGAGAAAATAGTTCCTGCATTTGCATCTCCACCATACTGTGTCAAACCATAAAGCACAGAGCCTACTTGTACTAATGAACTCTCTGGAAAACTCCCATCG
>CAZTOA010000003.1:23292-52026 GCA_964614975.1 uncultured Gammaproteobacteria bacterium
CTTGCCCCGCCAGCAAACTCGTGAAGCAATGTAAACCCGGTACCATTAGTATTAATGGAAAATATTACTCCTCTATCATCATCTCCGCCTTGATATGCTGTTCCATATAAAACAGATCCTGATCTAACTAAACCATTTTGCGGATTTTGACCATCGCTTGCCCCGCCAGCAAACTCGTGAAGCAATGTAAACCCGGTACCATTAGTATTAACTGAGTACAGGACACCAAATCCATAATCACCTCCCTGGTTTGTAGTCCCATAAAGAACAGAGCCCGATTGCGTAAGAGCGCCAAAAAAGGGATTAGAACCATCATTAAAACCGCCAGCGAACTCATGAATTAGAGTTGTGGTTGCATATGTAGGTGGAGCACAAAACAAAATAATACCTACAACCATACCTAAGCCGATAAGAAGGATTTTTTTCATGGATATATTACCGGTTTTTCTTAACCGTAGTGCCGGTTACTTCTTGTTCAAAGTCATTGAGCAGTCTGAGAGCTTTTTCTGCACTAATACGGATTCTTTCATTGTTTTTTTCTTGTTCTTCTTTTGTCTTAAGCCTTTGAGCCGCATACGCAAGTTGTTTAATATCATTGATATCTTCACGAAGATATGCAGACATATTATTGACCTTATTTGCAAGGAGCTCAGCTACATTCGATCCTGAATCTTTATTCCCATCACGCTTTAAAACAAGAATATCTTTTTGTTGTTCCTTAAAGGATAAAAAGTATTTCTTTAACACGATATTAAGCGGTAGTACCGAAAGTAGCGAAAGAAGCACAAGAAAATCATAGGTTATATCTACTTCGCCGATATTAAGAGAGAAGAGGGCGACAAGCGCAAAGGTAAAAACCATCGCAGCTGCTTGTCCGTAGAAAAAAGAAATGCCTATAGAGGCCAAATAAAGTAGAAAAAAGAATGGTGAAAAAAACCAACCCGATGTTGCGACAAGGTAGAGGACAGTAATAAGAAGTAGTAAACCCATCCTTTTTGCAGAGAACACCTTGTGTGAGTGAAAACTCCCATAGGCCATCGTAACCATGATAAGTGCTAATGTAGCATAAAAATTGAATGCACTTGTATAAGTATTGCGCGATAAAATAAACACAAGTAAAGGAATTAGGAGAAATATGCCTTTATAAAGAAGACCAAAGAGCCTTGCCATCATACATAAATGATAGCATATTCGCATAATGTTGACTACCTTGTATAATATCTAGAATCACTAGCCTGGAGAGGTCGCATAGTGGCCTAGTGCAGCGGTTTACTAAACCGCCGTCCGCAAGGACCGCGAGTTCGAATCTCGCCCTCTCCGCATTTGTAAAAACAGCTAAAGGGAATTATTATTAAGTTATTAAAATTTTTAAATTCAAACCTATGGAACTCAACTACGTCACAATCCTGATTGCAACCGTTGTTCAATTTATATGTGGTGCCGTTTGGTACACAGCTTTTGGAAAGATGTGGGGAGAAATACACGGGTTCGATAAGCTTCCTAAAGAAACCCAAAACAAGATGATGAAACAGATGGGACCACTTTATGGTCTCCAGTTTCTAGTTACGCTTCTTACGTCATATGTGATGATGTTATTCTTAGCATCCCTTTCAAGTGAATGGCACGCGTTTGGTATGGCAGGCTTTCTATGGCTTGGACTTGTCTTACCAGCTCAAATAAGTGCGGTATTATTTGGAGGAACTGAAAGTAAATGGATTGTTAAGAAGATTGCCATCCAAGCAGGGGGTTCGCTCTTGTGTCTGCAGGCGGCAGCGGCAGTCTTTTATTTTCTCTAAATGACACACGTTCTCATAACAAAACCGCGGAAAGAAGATGTATCGGATCTTCTTGTTTTGCTTAAACAGCAATACGAGATATTGCATTCTTTTTATCCAAATTTCTATCATAATTGGGGATCAAGCCTTGAAGAAAAAGCCGCAGCATTTCTTAACGATCTATTAGAAACACAAAACGGCGCACTTGTTGCTAGAGTAGAGGAGAAGGCGGTTGGACTTGTTACTTTTTCAATAAGCCCAAGAGGACATTTCGATACTATCTTTCAAGAATTTATTGATATTACGGAACTTATCGTTGACTCAAACTACCGAAGCTTGGGAATTGGACAAAAACTAATCGACGAAGTAAAAGAAAGAGCTAAGAATGACGGTATAAAACTTATGCGTGTTGTTGTTTCTGCAAAAAACGAACGGGGAATAGCCTTCTATGAACGTGCTGGCTTTGAGATCCGCGAGTTGACCGGATTTATGGAAGTGTAAGAGCATATACTATACCTATGAACCAAAAAACGATAGTCGTACTCTTGGCTGCTGTAAGCATATTGATTCTTGCATTTGTTGTGAAGTCAACAAAACAACAAAACCGATTACTCGAGCCGACTCCCACGATAGAAGCTCCAACTCCCCATGTTTTGCCCACACAAGGAACCCAAGGTGAGGTAATGAAAGATACTACTTGCCAGACTGTTGCAGATTGTCCTGATACTTGTGATCAAAAAACGATTGATATGTTTGGAAATAGAAGCCACTGTCCAATCGCAATATGCGATAATGGAAGATGTATATTTAAACAGGTTCCATAAAATCTAATGACTACACAAAAAATCTATAGCTATATAAAAGTCCTCGCTGTTATCGGCGTTTTATTATCGGTGTATCTTCTATGGCAACAGCTCTTTCAACCAGCATTTAAGCCTTGTAGCATTAATGAAACTATTAATTGTGATGCGGTGATTAGTGGTCCTGTGGCAAAAACGCTAGGTATCCCAACACCACTTTATGGCCTTATTGGCTACATCGTGATTCTCTTCGCGGCTTATAAGCAAAATAAGAAGCTTTTAATGGGCATGGCGACCTTTGGCCTTGGTTTTTGCCTCTATATTGGCTACATCGAATTATTCCAACTGAAAGTTGTATGTCCCGTCTGTATTTCATGCCAGCTTGTCATGGCGGCGATATTTATACTAGGTATTAAGATTCCAAAGAAATTAACCTCTATGTAGTGAAAGAAATAGACCCATTATGATATAATATGGGTCCTTATGATAGACAATGAAGGCTATCCATTTCCACAAGACGACTCAGGCAATTTTATTGTCCCACGAGAACTACGACAACTTCTTTGGGTTGCTGCAGGAACCCTACACTCAGAGTACAATCCGGTCATTCCGCATTTTAAAGATGATGGTTCAGATGATAATTTACTCCTCACTATAGACGCCGATCCGGCAGCGATAGCTGTAGTTCTTGATAGCGCATGGATTTTTGGTCAACCTTACCTAGAGGCATGCAAAAGTGGAGCGAATATTCAAGTATTAGCCAAGATATATGGGCATTGTATCGAAGCAGTAAAGTTATAAAACGATTATATTATTCATCAGTTTCAAGTGAACCTCTCCTATTATAGAATTGGTCTGTCAAGGTAAATAATTCACCATTCATTCTTTGCGAAATGCGACTATCAATTGCAAATATTGGTCTCGCATCATGCTCAATGTTAGCTCCATCATGTCGCATAATCTCAATTCTATTACCAGGGTGACCTGATCTAAAAAATTTATAGCGAGCATCATGCATTAGTCGCATATTCTTGACATTGCCATGACTCGGAACTTCCTTATAGAGGTGAAAATTAACTGTGCGAGGTGTATCCATTAGCTTATCTGCCATTGATGCCTGGCCACTATGAAGCATCTCGGAACCTTCATAATCTTGTCGAGATCCATAAATATTTAAAACGACCAACTTTCCTAATTTAGGAAGATGCACCTCAACATGTACCCCCACATCTTCACCGCGTTCAAGCCTCGGCCCATCTTGCGCTTTTTCTAACTTAGGAGTAATTTTAATTTTGCCTCCTTGTAAGAAACCTTCAGGGATATCGAAAGCATTTCTCAAATCACCAATTATTTCCGCGAGCTCTTCTTTTTCGTCATCGCCAATTCCGAAATCTGGTATATGCGCATCGTATGTATCAAGCGCAAGGTCAAGTTGATCCAACAAAGCTCCTACCAATTTTGCATCAGGAAGTTCAGCAACTTCTTCTGCTCTTGTTTTTTCAACTATGGGTGGTGCGACTTCGGCTACGTCGCCATCATGTTCGATGGGTTCATGTCCTCCTGTGTCTTCTGCCATGGATTTCAGTATAGCATCATGCTCATACTGCTGTATAATTTTTTAAACTATGCGACAGCAACAATCGTATTACGAAGAACTCCATAGAAGTTGGTCGAAGCAGCAGGCTGAATTACAAAAAAAACTCTGGGATACCCATGAAGAAGCACTCCGCTGGGCACAACAAGCACATGAGAAATCCGCCCAGATAGCAGTAGGTTCAATTGCAGGAGCAGTAATAATGGCCCATCCTGGCAGCGTATCTGCACAAACGCCAACATTGGATCCTCTTACAACCGGACTTCCAACACCCGTACCAACGATAGACCGCGAAGCGGATCAATTACAAAAACTGCTTACTGGCTTAGGTGCAACACTACCTCCATCTGTTGATGTACTGGATGATAATCAAAATGCAATAATTAGCGCTCTTTTGAGTGATTCATTTCATCTGACAGTAAAAACCGAACTAGATGGGAAGCGACTCAATCGCACCTATGGGATTATTGGTGCAGAACAACATCTTATGCGCTATCCAGGTGATACAATCGCAACCCACTTCGATACGGATGAAGAGCGCCAGTACATATCATCGGGTATGGCGCCGGGAAGGGGAGCGTGGGGTTATTTTGCGCCTTCCAGAGCCCAAATGACAAATCAAATAAAGCAGCTTGAAAAGTATTATATTGCTGTACAAACTTTTCTAGCACCAGGCTGGAAAGAACACACAAAAGAAATGTACCAGTTTTTTAAATTTAGAAAAATGCTTGTCGTTAATCCTGAAAATGGAAAAGGAATGGTTGTCGTTATTGGCGACGCTGGACCAGGAGTATCAACAAAAAAACACCTTGGAGGATCCCCAGAAGTAATGGCATATCTTGAACGCCAAGATGGACGAGCAAAAGGTCCCGTATTATACTTTTTTATAGATGATCCGGAAGATAAAGTTCCACTCGGGCCAATAAAAACATTATGAAATATTTTTATTCACACATAATAGAAATCGGAGATCTACATAGCGCTCTTGATCGAGTAGGATTTGAAGATCATGAACGAAAAGAACTGATTCTCTTAGTTGAAGACAGTATTTTTCATGTCGTGGTCAACACCGTTCTAACAGAACTTAGCGAGGAAGATAAAAAGAAATTTCTCACACATTTGCATGAAGATGACAATGTAAAGCTCTGGTTACATTTACGCGAAAAAATAGAAAACGTTGAAGATAAGATTCGCGCAGCAGGAGAGGATTTTCTAAAATCCCTTCACAAAGATTTAAAACGCATTTAACAGCCAAGCTGTTTCTCACACGTTGTTTTTGCTTCACCTTGTAGCTGTGCGCAAGCGGCACACTGACCTTTTTTAGCATCTTCCATCATTGCGCTCATATCTCGGAAGGTTACATCGGAGGGTACAGTGAACTTAGCATTATCCGCATTCCAAGGCTTACATTTAAAGTCCATTTGTTGATTAGGATCAAAATATTGTGTGTTTTGTGGTGTTGTTACACCTGCGCCACCGGTTGGGACTGTTGTCACAGCTTTCATTTTAATTCCTTCTGGCATTGCTGAACCCCACATATAAATATACTCGCCATCTTGGATCATATTTGTTGTAGCCTGTTTTCCACCGACCTCACTACCAAATTCTCCATAAACTTTTTTACCAGAAATAAACATCAATCCAGTCGAAGCTGCTTTGCCAGCTGTTTCATACGAAAAATTACATTCTAAACTTTTTCCCATTCCCATGAGCCCCATCAAAGTATTTTTACCACTATCCATCATAGAGGTGCCATCATTTCCATCTTCCTGTTCCGTAGTTGTGCCATCAGTAGTATTTATATTTGCGGTTTTATCAGATTTCTTCATGAAGAAGAAGGCGCCTAGGAGAAGTAAAATAACGAGACCAGCGATCATAGCGAGCATGGGTTTGTTTTGTGTATCTTGTGTCATATGAGGGTAGTATAGTACACAATCTTAGGACTTGCAAATATTACGGCTTCATAGTATATTCGAAATATGGTTATCTCGATGTTTTCCGTCTGGTATCACTCAACCCCTTGTAGAAAGGGAGGTTGCGGTGTGCTAGCGTAAACAAGAGATACCTACACGAAACCGCAACCCGCTACCGAGCGGGTTTTTTTGTGGCTAGATCGAGTTTTTTTGAGACTCAGCCGCCATGTGTAGTAACCAGTTGGAGTTACAGATGGCTTCTGAGTGCATAAAACAGGGCTAAGGCCCGAAAGGAACAGGTTTTCACCATGAACGATTGTCCCGGTAGTGGTTGGCGATGGGCGACGGAGGACGAGATCCCCGCGAGGGATCGTCGCAATGAACAGGACCAGGTCGATTCATCTGCTGACGACGTTGATGGGGATACCCGCGGGGGTAGCCTCTTCGGCGTCATGGAACCAGACGAGGACGCGTTTTGCGGCCGGCGCCACGGCTCGCGCTACGTCTGACGGGTAGCGCGGAATCGTCGGTACGCCGCTCTGGTTGGTGAAGCATCGATCTAGCGCGGTGTATTGTCGGTAATAAAGATGCGAATGGAGGAGGGCCGTCGAAACAGGACCAACTGCACGAGGAAGCCAAACCCCTCCATTCGCAACTTTTATTATATAACACGATATTCTCGCGCCTCCTATAGATTATTCTCGAGCAGTTTGTTTTGAAATAAGATGAAGAAGATAACCAATCGCCAAGGGAATAATGGCTGCACCTAAAAACCAATTCTTTGCGACAACAACCTTATCGAAGTGAGAAAACAAAATGTAGAGAAAAATAAAACTAACAATTCGAGAAATACCTAAGGCTGAATCTCTTTGAATAAATAACTGATACTTATCTTGCCATGAGGTTTTTACTTCGTCATACCCAGAAAGAATGGCAACTGAGGTAGGAATATGCAATAGCGGAAGTGCAGTTGCATGAAGGATCATAAACATGATAACAGTATAAATATTTTGGGTAATGCCGAATAATAACAGCGCGCTCGCTGCAGCGAGCGCTCCCTGGATATAAATCCTCTTGTGTTTCTTATATAGCTTCCCAACAAAATAACTTGAAGCTGCCATGGCAAGAGCGGCACAAGATTGTAAAAGCCCAACACTTGTTTCGTTTGCCAAAACAACAAATACCAAAATACCTGAAAGTGTGCTAAAGGCGTTATCATACAGACCAAATGTAAATTGTTGCAATAAAATTAACCTCCATCGTCGAGCTGGTGGTATATTAAATAGTTGTAATAAGGAAAAGCGGACACCTGAATGTCGTGGAAGGTCTTTGGCAAGCATAACTACGTATATTTGTAGAAAGAAAACGATTGCAAAAAGCACATAATATCCTTTAAGTTGTGACTGGAAAAAGGTATTGACCGTCGTAATCATTAATCCAGCTATAAATGGCGCAAATGCGCGTGCAGAATGCGCAATCGTATCCATCTTTCCAAAAAATTGCGATCTTCCTTCGGAGTGCGTTAAGATATATTGACTCAAATTAAAGCCACTCCAGTAGAAACCGCCTGCACCCCCATATAAAAATCCTAGTGGAAGTAGAAAGTCCTTCGTGCGTTCCTGCAATATCAGAACCAAGAGCCATACAAAAACCATACCCAATAAGCCCAAACGAATTAAGGTGCGAGTAGAGTAATTTTTCAGAATATAACCAGATGCGATAAAAGCAGCAAACAACGAGCTAAAAAGTGCAATATTAAAGTACATGACTTCAGTAAATCCAGTTAATTTAAATAGAAAGATTTGAAAAAAAACCCCAGCCATTCCTGAAGTAAAAAAGGATATGGATTGTACTTGAACTAATTGATCTTCTTCTTTTGTCAACATTAAAACGCAGATTCCTTATGAAATCCTGGTCGTAAAATTTTAAATGACGCTGCGAAAACAGCGACCATCAATATCGCCGCCGCCAAAAAAGGAAAGGGAATACCATGGGTAGCAAGAATCCCTCCAAATATTGGCCCCACAATTTGGCCCATACTTATATACGAAGTATTTATTCCCTGCATTGTTCCTTGTGATTTTGCGTCAGTTTCCTGGGACAAAATTGTCTGAATAAGTGGCCCCAGCGCTGAATTTGCCAGTCCCATAATCATCATTGCAACGACAAAAGGAATAAATGAATTCACAAAGAAAATAGCTACAAATACAGAACCTACCACAAGACTTGCGACAGAAAATGTTCTCTTAGCCCCAAATTTCTTTGTGACTCGATGTAATAAAAATACCTGAGAAATCAAACCGACAACTCCGAGACTACTAAAGATGAGTGATATTTGCGTAGGATTCAGATGCAATATCTTTACAGAAAATGGCTGGAAGGCATAAATAAACATTGAGAATGCCGTTGAATAAATAAGACTGATAAGCAACGTAAGACCCACCATCTTGTCGAAGAGGGCGCCAAAGAGCTTCCCAAGATCGAACAGTTTTCCTTCTTTAACTTCTCCCATGTGTTTATTAGTTTCGGGAAGAAATATTGCTGTAGAAAGAGTCGCAATGGAGGCGATTACTCCCGCGACAATAAAGGGAACTGAAGAACCGAATTGAACGGTTATTGCAGAAATTGCGGGACCAAAAACAAAACCAAAGCCAAAGGAGGCGCCAATAATACCAAAGCCACGTGCGCGGTCTTTTGGCTCGGTAGTATCGCTAATAACTGCAGACGTAACTGGAATATTTCCTGCTGTTATTCCATCGAGCGCCCGCGATAAAAAGAGAATAAATACGTTGGGCGCGAATGCAGTCATAAAAAAAGAAACTGCGGTGCCTCCAACAGAAAGTATGAGGAGTGGACGTCTTCCATATTTGTCTGATAATCGACCAATGATTGGCGTCGAAATAAACTGGCAAAATGAAAAAAGTGCAAACAAAAGACCATTTTGAAAATCGCTTAAACCAAATTTTTGTGAATACGAATAAAGAAGTGGAAAGATTATGCCATAACCTAGTGCGTTAACTACTGAGATCAAACCAATAATCCATAATGTTTTATTTTTCCTCATAGAAAAGAAGTTTAGCGCTTTTTAAAGTAAGAAATAACCTTAGATAGATCGGTTGCATCAATACGTCTATTTACATTTAAATCGCAATGCATCTTTATTTTGCTTGGATCCTGGACCATCTCATCAAGGCAAATCGCGTAATCAAATGTATTTATGCCGCCGTCGCCATTTACATCAGCCAATTTTTCTGGCTCGCATAAAAGCAATTTCTTTGTATCTGGTTGATCTGTTACATACGCCGGCGCCACAATCGAAACATCAAGAAAACACGCCTCACTTCTTGTCACACCAAGCTTTTCAACAAATGTTTGTTCTGCTAAGAGTCGATTTTCTTCATATGGGCTTTGTAAAATAATGATTTGGAATTTTTGCACATCAGGTGCGTAATCTATCGAAAAAATATCTGACGCATTTACGTTAAAGGTATCAAGACCAGAATAGAGTGGACCAGCCTGAGGCAAAAAATTGTTCACCTCAATGTTATTTATTATCAGCGTACTTGCATACGCCTCGCGGCCCATAGACAACATTACTCCTGCTGCCGCGAAACCCACTAATAAATATAAAATCTTCCTCATCATATTAATTAACACACTGATAATTCCATGGCTGCCAACCCCTTCTTACATAATAGTCTTTTGCTTTGAGTAAGTTCCCTTCAAACGTACGTAATCCCATTTGATCAATACATGCGTATGGATCGACGCCAGGAATTGTACGACATGAAGGCCCTCCTGATCTTGCAGATCCGGTACTTTGCACACAGACGCCAATCTGGTTGATTTGGAACAATCCGAATGAAAAATCGTGGGACCATGCTCTTCCAGTTTTGAAACAACGATCGTTAGTTGCTCCAATAAACCCGCGACTCTCATTCCAGCAAGTTCCTGCAGCTTGTCGCAATACTTCTTCGCCGAACTCTCCAAAGTATGGTCTCAGATAATCAGGCGAACAATATTTTGCATGTGGATCATCAGGGCAGGCTACAAAACATCTTCCATTAGCCTTGATGCTGTAGCCACAGCGTGATTGGCGAGGTGGTTGTGCGGGCGGCACTGGCGCTGGTGGCGCAACATTGCTCTTTATTTCTGTAACCAATAGCTGAACAAACGACGGAGCCTTCACAATACATATTTCATAATCTGCATCAACTTTCTCAACAATTCCACTACAACGCTCAGATTTTACCTTAACATTCGTCAATGCCTGTGCATATAAAATCTCTCTGTCAATAACCTTAACTTTATAGCGCACATCAGTAGGCGATACATTAAATTGAACCTGCTTTATACCTGCACTATTAAATGTCGCTGTCTGTTCACAAGGGCCCGTCGCTGGACATGGCTCAAGTTGCACGACGACTTTCTTAATACTCTTTGAATCAACACGAACATTAACTCTAAGATTTGCTGGTCCGCCAATTGGTGTCGTCGGTACCAGACCCGATTTTGGTACACATGATTCACAATATGATCCAGAGCCCCAGCTACATTTTGTACCATCGCCAACACCTAGGCATTTTCCAAATTTGTAGCACAATTTCGATCCTTCAGTATTTCCTACATAACATTTTTCGCGATACACATCATTACATGCTTGATCAAGCGCCTTACATTTTTGTTCGGCTTGTGTTGGAGCGATAGGGTTACCGGGATTTGGTTTGCTCGTATTACCATTCGCAAAATAACATGCATTTCCTCCAAGTCCCTCGATAATATGGGGAATTCCACGCGCATCTTTACATAGCTTTTCTGTGGTCATGAGTTCATATGTTCCTTTTGTTTCATTTTCGAGAATAAAGACTGGGGTTTGATTTATCTCATTTGCCTTTACCTGCCACGTACCCGTACATCCCGGCCATTCGTGATAACCCTTTTGCATGCTTCGCATATCAAGCTTATAGTTTCCGGGATCAAGGTCGGTGAAATTTGCATATCCTTTATATTTGTCTACCTTTACCTGCGTTTGTCGACCTTCGCGACAACCGCCGCTTACACACGTCGCCCGCACCTCAAACGGATTAAGATACAGCGGGCGAGGCTCTTCATTATCGCTCGCGCGTTGTCGTGTACAAGATCCAGGCTTATGGCTTGCCACATGGTCGTTCGACCATAATGGTGTTCGCTGAGGATAATTTAAGGCGACGACTTGTACCTCTAATCCTCCACGACCATTTGAGCCGGGTGGTGGGGTCGCGCTTGGATTCGCAGGACCTCCAATTGCAGGCTGCGTAATGCGTGGTGTAACGGTAGGTCGGGGAGTACTTGTGGGCCTCGGTGTTACCGTGGGTCGTATGCCACCCTGAGGTGTGATCGACGGACTAGACGTCAAAGTTGCTAATCGAGGTGTGGCACTTGGACGGGGAGTTGCAGTTAAGCGTGGCGTCACCGTAGGTCGTGGAGCATCAGCTCTTTTTGTCAAAACCCAGCCATACGTAAGATCAACGCCACAATTTACCCGAAATTCCGGAATAATCATCGCGTTGCGCGAGCCTTTTTCAATCTCTCTGTTATATCGCGCAATCTCATCATCAGGCGGACAGCCTCGAACCGTTCCAGCCTTCTGATCGCAAAAAATTCCTTTTACTTTCCAAACTTGTGTATCGAGCTTCTTAAGTGTAACCGAAGCTCTATCATTTTCAGCAAAACCTGTTCGTCTTGTCTTATCAAACACAACATTGTCTTTTATATACGAACCACGCGACATGCCGCCTTCATTCATAACCAAAAGTTGGCCTCGACTGTTTACGATTTCAAGATTTCCAATTTCTGAAGTCGAAAAAATACTTCCTTGAACGTCTTTGTGAACTTCGGCTACAGCCGCATATCTACATTGATCTGAAGCATCAGAATAACGCGAAGCGAGCTGGTTTTTTATCGTGCTAAATTGATATCCTAAAACGAGACCCATCGTAATGACTGACATTGCCACTACAGTGAGAATTGAGGCACTATCATGACCTTGTTTTTTGAGCCGCATACACACATTGTAATGAAGATCGTACGTCCACGCAAGAGATTGTTATAATAGGGAATCATGACACTTATTCGACTCAATCATTTTCTAGCATTATCAGGCGTCGCGTCACGTAGAGCCGCTGATACATTAATTGCCGAAAACAAGGTCAAAATCGACAATAAAATTGTTAAAGAACTCGGCATAAAAGTTGATCCTTCTGTGCAAAAAGTATCCGTACAAAATGAAAATAATGGCCGTTGGGAAGCAGTTGAAGAAGTAAAAGAGAAGGCAACCTACATACTCTACAAGCCAAGAGGCTATACAACAACACTCAAAGGGCAGCGAGGTGAAAGAACAATCGCTGAGTTTGTTCCAAAGAATTTGAGGCTTTTCCCAGTTGGTCGGCTTGATAAAGAATCAGAAGGCTTACTTATTCTTACAAATGACGGTGATTTGTCACTAAAACTTACTCACCCTAGCACGCATATTGAAAAAACCTACCACGTATGGTGTCGTATGCCAAGTGACTATACGGAGAATGCGGTGCAGTCGCAGCTAGGCCGCGTTCGCAATGGTATTAGACTCGATGGAAAGCGAACGCTACCTATGAAAATTAAGATCTTGGCTTCAAATAAGGGAACAGTAGATCTAGAAGTTGTCCTGCAAGAAGGTCGCAATAGGCAAATCCGCCGTGTTTTAGGCAGAATTAATCTCGAAGTTATTAAACTTATTCGCGTTAAAATTGGCGATCTCGCTTTGAAGGATTTCGAGCTCAAAGAAGGCGAGACCATTCAGCTAAGCGAAGAGCAAATCAAGACCCTAATCTAAGACCGTAACCTGTTCAGGTTCGTGTCCTCTCCTTGACTTTCTGCCTGAAAAAGAGTATACTATAGGTCATAAAAGCGGTTGAGTTAAAAGCTATTCAACCGGCTTTTCTTTTTTTTGCTCTTTAAAAACTCTGTTCAGACAAATTAATGCAGCTTGCCTGGAGGCAAGGTGCTTCCCTAACGCGGCGCGTCACGCACTAGGGGAGCACCTTGTCTTTAGGCAGGTTGACAACTGCCACAGGTTACGACGGAGGAGATCGTTATGCGCTCGTCTAAGTTGAATCTCGCCGCCATCGTCGCGGCAACCGTCCTGTTCCTGGGCGCACTGGCCAGCTCGGCCAACGCCCAACCGATCATCCACGTCCTCAAGGCTCACGCCATCACCCCGATCCGGGGTACCTTGGTGTGGGCCAGCTTCGGCTCGCAGGTCGTCGTCATGGATTCCCGGAACCAGCAGGCCATCGCCACGCTGGACTTCCTGGACACTGTGTTCGACCTCAGCCGGAGTGGCGAGTTCGTCGCGGTAACGCTGCCCCACGGGGTGGAGGTATGGCGCGTCGGGTTCGACGGCGAGATTGCCGGCAACCCGGAGCTCGTCGGAGGCGTGACCGGCATGTTCGTGCGCGCAACGGTCGCTGGTGAGTTCGTCGTCGGCATCGACAAGGATGACAACATCCACGTCGTCGAGTGGCGGAAAGGCGTGATCCCGACCGACCCGTGCCCGTTCAAGGGTGGCTGCCCCAACAAGGCGAACTCGATCTTCCTGCCGATCGTCCACCGAAGCGTGTGCGACGGCCGTGGTCCCCAGGGTCCCGATGACCCGTGCGGCACGCCAGTGCCGGCTGGCCCGACGCGGGAGCCGGGCGAGGACCCGACTCCGGGGCATGGGCCGATCCTGCCGACGCCGCGATCCTGCGGCTACCCGCCCTGCTAGCGCAGGACGTCTGAACCGAGTTTGGCGTGCGCCCCGATTAGCCTCGGGGCGCCGCCTTACTCACCTACATTCACCCTCATAACTTGACTTCCATATTAGCCTATAGTATAATTAACACGTTCTTTGACATCTGTCGTTTGGATATTCTCTCTCAGTCAATTCTAATTACTGAGTAGGCTAGGGGAGAACATCCAGACGGCAGCCGGCTGTCTAGGGTTCCCTTGGAGGGAATGCTACAAATGTTCAATCGAATTGGACGTATCGCTGTCATGTTCATCGCTGCGATGTTCTTCAGCCTCAACACCCCGACCGGGGTGCAGGCTCAGGAGAGCGTCAAGACCATGAACGTGGTTTCTGGCAATTTCGGGCAGGGCGCTTTGGCGGCCTGCTTCGCTCTTCCGGAAGATGACCAAGGCTCGGACTGTTGGATCTACAACAAGACCGAAAACTACCTCGGTTATCACCATCCCGACGGAGTGGGGCCGACAATTCGATGGCACTTTGATCATGGGGTGGAATTGACCAACCTCGGAGCTTCTGATGATGGTCGCTTCATGATCATGGTTTTGAAGAGTGCCACAAGCACGACCATCGAGGTCCATACGCTTTTGCGGCCGAAATGGAACCAGCGCTTAGCGGGGATTTCGACTCCCAGGTCCTACTTCCGAATCCTTGCGAATGGGGCGCAATCAGCCTCCGTGGCCAAGGGCAACCTCATGGTCATCTTCGCAGACTCGATCAAAGTCTACGAGATGCGGCCACGGATTTTCCTTCCCATGGTCGGTTCCGACGCATGCACGCCACCAGAGTGTGTGCGCGGTGAAGCCGAGGAACCACCGCCCGCGGGCCCCCGGGACACCCCGGAGCCATTTCGGTGCACGGGACGTTCCGACGACCCCCCGTGGTGCGCGAACCGCACCCCGGAGCCATGTGAGGAGGGGCCGAACTGTGCGACCCCACCGGCCGTGGCGACGGCCCGGCCCTGACAGCCAACCCCTTACCAAAGGAGAAAAGCGGCATTTGCCGCCTACTAACTCGAGGTGAGGGTACAAAGAACAAGAGGCTCCCCGGCATCGCGCCGGGGAGCCTCTTCTACAAAAAAGAAATTTCGATACTATAAAGATTTACACAGCTACAACAACTTTTTCCCACTTCATACTCGCCATATCCAACACTACAAAACTATGCTCAGCTTCTTGCAAAGCCGTACTTCCCGGATTAATAAACAAACACCCATTTACTTCTTTAACTCTAAATTCATGATCATGCCCTCCAACACACACATCAAACATCCCCGAATGTACCATATCCTCACTTGTCGCAGAATAGTGCGTCATATAGATCTTTTTGTGCAACAATTCCAAGCGCATTTCATTTTTATAACAGGTCAATTTTTCTTGTTCATCTGCAATTTGAGCCAGTTTTACTTGTTCACCATCGTTATTCCCAAAGACAAAGTGCAAATCGCCGCGGTAATGTTCCACGAACTGATTGAGTAGGGGAGGGCTAATTATATCTCCGGCATGGAGCGCAGTAAGAATTTCGTGCTGATTCAAATAATCGATAATCCACTTAACTGCAGGGAAATTTTCATGAGTGTCTGAAATAATCGCAACTTTCATAATTTTATGAATAATTTATAAAATGAACTTAATAAGTATACCAACCGTTAAAGCCGCCCAAACAACAGTCCAGACTAGCGCCATGAGTTGATACAAAATATACACTGCATCGTTTGATAAATTCACAAATCCGTAGTCATGTGGCCGATATTTCTTATCCCAAAACTGGTGTGAAAACCAATAAATCATCTCACCAAAGTGTCTTAGAGTGAAGAAAAGGGCGTATACAAAAAACATAAACTCAAGGGAGAAGAAGCCTATCAAGCCGATCATGAAGAGAAAGGGAAGTATGACTAAAGCGTCTCCTTTTACATAGATTGTCAGAAAGCGCAAAAATGGATGCGGATTGCTGTAAAACCAGCCATTTGAGATAAGTTTGAGTTCTTTTAGTGATTTCATCGTCTCAAAACTTTTTTCGTAGGAACTACCGAAACCGATGGAGTAGGGGAAATACCCATGATCGTATTATTAATATCCTTCTGCAAACGGCCCCATTTATCCTGACCTTCTTGCGACATCAAAATATATTGACCATCGAGTGAAACTCCTTCTTCCAGATAATTATCTGTCGTTAAAATAACCTGTTGCATCACATAAGTATTTGCGTCAGATGCTTCACCAAGGTATTTATTAATCAACTCCAAAGACAAATCTGTACGCAGATTCTTTTCCAGATCATTCATAAGGGGAATTATCTTTGGAATAAAGGCAACGCTCAAAATCTTTGAGCGGATTGCATCTAAAAAGAGCTGTTGGCGCTTCGCACGACCAAAATCGCCGCCGTCTTGAAGAGAATGGCGTGATCTCACAAATTTCAGTGCTGTTTCACCATCCATATGCTGCTCTCCAGCTTGGAATTGTAACGTTTCATAACGACACGGATAGGCAACTTCTGGGCTTTCTGTCGCAATCTTCTCAAGTTCTTCAAACTTCACCATGTCGGTTGGATCGACACCACATAGATCAGTTTCTTTTCCATCAATTGGGTATTCAATATCGGTGAAGGATTTTTCCACATTAATATCTATGCCGCCCAGCGTATCAACTGCTTCTTTAAAGCCGTCAAAATCAAGGGCAATATAGTTATCAATAGGGAAGCCGACAATCTTTTGCACGGTTTCTTTTATAAGTTCGCTTGCACCTTGTTCACCATCGTATTTTGCTGGAACTGCAGGGTAGTTTTTACGGAAGAGTCCGGTTTGATAGACCGAATTAATTTTTCGGTAAAATTCTTCATCTGTTGTTGTAGGAATTTGCACCCAAATATCACGGGGGATTGAGATAACTGTTGCAGTATTTTTTTCTAGATCGAGGCGCATGACCATCATTGTGTCGGTTAGATATGCGCCGTCATGGCCTGCTCCGCCGTATCCCATAACGAGGAGTGAAAACACCTTTTTTTCTTTTGGAATTGGCTTTCCCCAAATTGCTGATTTTGTATTGATTGAGTTGAAGAGTTTGAGTACTCTGAAGGCTCCAAAAAGTAGAAGAAAAACTATGACAACTGTTATGCCGATGGCGATTTTCTTCCGCTTTTCAACGTTCTTGACCATGGATTCTATTATACAAGACAAGACCTGGTCTTGTTCAGGATCGTGCCCTGTTAAATTAGAACCTATAGTATTGTGTTTGAGCCTGTTTTAAGGTATAATATAGGCAACGAATTGATCGCTTTTTTTTGCTGTGGTCTTTTTGTTGAGCGTTTACAACTAGACTTGGAAAGGAAACTATTCTAACGAAAACAATGACCCTGTCGCCAAAGGGTTTTAACATAAGCAGATCTCACTTGAGACTGCTCCGAAGGCCTTGGTCGTCTGGCCAGGCTTCATCACCTTCACGGGAGGACAAGAACATGCATCGACTCCGCCTGGCCGCCTTGGCCCTCATCATGGTCGTACTCTCGACCGCAGTTTCAACGTCCTTCGCCAATGCCCAGGAGAACTCACCGTTGGTGGTCTCCTCGGGCGACTGGCAGGACGCTTTCAACGCTGGTGAGAGTGGTGCGTTCGTGAATCCGGACACCATGTCCGGCCCGAGCACCACCCTCGACGGCACGGCCGATGGTCCGCCAGAAGACAGTGTGTACCTTGTGGGGCTCCTGACAGGGCGCCACCTGGCACGCTGCAGCGGCGAGATCTACGCCGCACTCGACCCGGGACGGTTCACCGGAGAGTTCGACTACCTCGTTCCCAACTATCCCTATGTCGGACTGTTGGTCCAACCGCAGGCCGACGACACCTTCAAGGTGCTCGACGTGCGCGCGTTCGCGCGCAGCGGTTACTGTGGGCGAACTCCGCCCCGGCAGCCCGTCGAGACAGGAGAAATGGGCATCGGCGAGAAGGACAGCCCGATTCCGTTCCGAATGTGGGGATGCATGCGTCCCGCCCTCGGGCGGCGCACCATTCCGCTGCACGTATGGCCGCAGACTGAGCTCATCAGCTTGTTCGAGGATCACCTCGACTGGGAAACCACCCTGCAAGGGAAGGTGTCCATGCTCAAGGTGAACATGCGGAACGGCTATGGGGAAGTCAAACGCGAAACCATGCACGAGCTTGAGCGCGCGATTTTCGTGGACGAGCTCGGGTGCGGCAAGCGCCATACGGCGTTCCTACCGGCGGTGTACTGCGACTGGCGCTGCCAGAAGCTTCACTTCCCAGTAGCGCTGAGTGGCCAAGACCCTAGGAAGTCGTGGCCCAGTGGTCGAAGTTCTGTCTACTTGCCTGTCGTCAGCACGTGGCGTTCGGATGGGGTTGCGGCAACGCCCTTCATCACGACCTCGCTGCGATTGCAGAAAGCAGACGAGACCGACAGCGACACTGAGCCCAATGGGCTCGCTCAGGGTGCCGACTGGCTCTGTAGCCTACGCTCAACCGTGCTTGTGACCGATGACGGGGGCAACCCCGACACCATCACAGACACGAAGAAGCTTGAGTTACTTGAGCCCGTGAGCATGGGAGACCGCTTATCCCAACTCACGCCTACCGAACACTTTCGCCTCACGTGGCCCTGGGTCAGCCCGGGGCGCATCGGCGGCAAGGCTTGCGAAGGCGTCATCGTATCGAATTCGAACCAGCGTCACGCGGTGCTCATTATCACCCGTGATGGTTACTACGAGTTTGTAGTCGGTGGTGACTTCCGAGCTCTTCCGAACGGCGCAGTGCTGTTCGAGCAACAGGTCGGCAAGATCGTCACATTCTACATCGCACTAGAAGGGGCCGTCGCGTGGCCGAATCTGTTCGATGAGAGCGTGTTCGGATTTGCTAAGTTCGAGATGGACGTTTCTGATCCCGAACTCGCAACCGTTCGGCAAATCGGATTCTTCCCAACGTGGTCACCCGTCTACGAGGTCGCTGAGACCTCCTTCGGGGGACGCAAACTGCTACAGCTGGTGGAGGAGGATGGCCTAGTCCGTTCTGTTGATCCCAGCAACATGCAAGAAGTCGCTACAACTCGATTCCCACACGTACAGCGGAATGCGGCATCGGAACCGCGCTTCGCGCTTCATCGGGGGAACTGGCATCACCGTACCAACTCAATCGAGGAGGGCGGGCGGTTCATGCTCATCGGTTCGGGGAAGAAGTCCGGTGTGGTCGTGGTCGACCTAGTCGACCATACCTCCTGGATCCTCAAAACGCCCGAAGCACAGAAGATCCTCGGAGTCGCCATCAAGCATACGTCTGGCGGAACTCGAGGCCTTCTCGCTGTTCATGGCGGGGATCGGGTGTTCGTTCTACAACCCAATAGCGATTGGCGAAGCGCGGGATTGGTGAGCCAGTTCATCTTCCCGAAGTCGTCGATCCAACCCATGAGCTATCTGTCGGGCCCACAAGGCTCCGTCGGGTGGCTCTGGGGTGATGAATTCGTTGTGAGCTGGGGGCAAGAAGACCCCCGGTCAGGGCGAAACCATCGATACGAGTTCGCTCGTATCAAGCTCCATGTCGACAACGTACTGACCCTGGACTGGATGTACGATATCGACTGGAACTGGAAGGAGGCGTGGCCGAACGATATCTGGCAGTGCGAAGGCGAATGCGCGGGACCACCGCCAGCGACTTCGACTCCAGTGCCGACGGACAAGCCGAAGCCTTCCGTGACACCGACCGTTCCACCAACGGTGACGCCGACGCCCACAGTGGGGCCGTGCGTTCCGGTATCGAAGCCAGCAGACATCATGTTGGTGGCCGATGGGTCTACCAGCATGGAAGGCGAGCGATCTAAGCAGCTCGCCTTGGCGGTGGAAACATTCACATCGATGGTTGCTCAGCCCAATCGCATCGGGCTGGCGACGTTCGCTGGCGCAGCTGCAATCCGGCAGCCGCTGACAAACGATCGAGATGCGGTGGTTCGTGCCCTCAGAAGCACGATTCTGTCGGCAGGGACCCGTATCGACCTTGGCCTGCTGAAGGCCCGGGAAGAGCTAAACGGCCCTAACCATCGATCGGACTACGCGAAGGTCATCGTGCTCATTACTGATGGCGAGCACAACGGTACGCCCGAGGACACCGTTCTCGAGCAGGCCGCACTCGCCAAGAAGGAGGGTGCGATTATCTTCACCATCGCGCTGGGCACCACCCAGCGCGGTCAGGACCT
The DNA here is from genome assembly GCA_964614975.1 of uncultured Gammaproteobacteria bacterium. GTDB lineage: Bacteria > Patescibacteriota > Microgenomatia > UBA1406 > HO2-37-13b > OLB23. The sequence goes on from CAZTOA010000003.1 coordinate 43,370, forward strand.
CCTGAAGCTAGTGGCGACCACTCCGGACCGCCACTTCTTCTTCTCGCCGTCGCCGGCAGAGCTCGTTACGATCTACCAGGAGATCGCCCGAGCGATTCCGTGCCCTACGCCGACACCAACGCCGTAGCGGATCCTTTCCAAGTCTGAGCAAGCTGGCGCCCCTCCTCGTGAGGGGCGCCAGCGCTCATACCTTCTAAATATTGCACATCTAACTTCCACCACACTCATATCATGCTATAATCAAATTCATGCCCCAAAGCGTATTATCAGTCCGTAATTTGTCAAAAACTTTTGGAACCTTTCAGGCCGTCAAAGACGTATCTTTCGACCTAGAACAAGGTAAAATTGTTGGTTTTCTCGGACCCAATGGGGCAGGGAAGACTACGACAATCCAAATGCTGCTTGGGCTTCTTATTCCGACAAGCGGATCAGTCACATATTTCGGAAAAGAACTCGCCACACATCGCCAGGAGATTATGGAGAAGGTCAATTTTTCTTCGACATACATTAGTATGCCTTGGCGCCTCACCGTCAAAGAATGTCTTACATACACAAGTTTTCTCTATGATATGCCGCAGCGAAGCAAAAGAGTACAGGAAGTTATCGAAACATTTCGACTCAACGAGCTTCAGAAAAAAGAGGTTTCACAGCTTTCCGAAGGACAACGCACTCGTCTTATGCTTGCAAAAGGATTTATTAACAAGCCCGAAGTTTTATTATTAGACGAACCAACGGCATCAATGGACCCTGAAACAGCACAGTATATTCGCGATTTTATTCAGGACTACCGAAAAGACAATAATATTTCAATTCTTTTTACATCACACAACATGCCGGAAGTAGAAGATATTTGCGATGATGTCATTTTTATTAATGGGGGAGAAGTCATCGCGCACGATACGCCTGAAAATCTAGCCAGACGCCTTGATATTTCGCATCTCTCCCTGACAGTAAAAGATGGCTTAAAGCGAGTAGCTAGTATTTGTGAAAAGGAAGAATTACCACATGTAATTGAAGGTCGTTACATTAAGATTGATCTAAAGGAAAAAGCTATACCTGACTTTCTAAAACAATTATTAGAGCAGGGGAATGAATATACTGAAATCAGCATTGATAAGCCAAATCTTGAAGATTTTTTCTTAGCAGTTACGGGTAAGAATTCCAAAAAAGTTAACGATAATTAAAGAAAATGAAATTACACAGATTATTTGCAGTTTTACTGCGACACCTATATGCAACGCGACGAAGTCTCGATCGACTAACGGACATTTTTTATTGGCCGACGATTGATATCGCAATATGGGGTCTTACAAGCGCTTATTTTCAAAAACTAACTGGTTCTGATGGGGGATTCTTTGTGGCTATTATCTCTGGTCTTATTCTGTGGATCGTCCTCTATATGGCTAGTAACTCTATTGCACTCACAATTCTTCAAGATCTTTGGGATAGAAATCTAATGAATGTACTCGTATCACCGCTTTCCTGGACGGAATGGATGCTCGGTAATATTCTATTATCTCTTGTTAGAGTCGCATTGAGCTTTACCTTTACCATGTTGTTAACGCTTGTGCTATACAAAGTATCCTTGTTTGCTTCGATGGCTCTTTTACTTCCACATATTGCATTGCTTATTGTGACAAGCTGGTGGATTGCATTTATTATCATTGGTTCAATCTTACGTTTTGGTACTCGCATACAAACTCTTGCTTGGGCTCTTGTGGCAGTCATATCACCATTCTCTGCCATTTATTATCCGTTGAGCTCATTGCCTCCATTTGCTCAAAATGTCGCGCACTTGATTCCTTCGAGTTACATATTTGAGAGCGCTCGAGAGGTTATTACGACAGGACATTATGATATGGTAAAACTTGGAACCTGCCTCGCTTTGAATGTGATATATCTTGCTTTGAGCCTGGTTTACTTAAAAACCAGTATTAATACCGCCCAAAAGAAAGGCCTCGCGAGTTTATATTAGAAGACCGTAACCTGCACAGGTTCGTGTCTAGCTTCACTTTCTGCGTACTATAAGTTATAATATAAGTCCTTTTCGTTCGTTGGAACTTTGACAATTGATTGGGAAGAGAACACATCCGACATCTCACTCGTTCGACACGCTGCCAAGGAGGCGGCACAAACCCCATGAGCACTCGACAACCCTTGACGTCCCTTCCGATCCCGATGCCTTACGGTGCCGATCTCAGTGATGGACAGATCGTCATCAACAACCCGAGCAACGTGGCTCGCCACATGAGACCGGTGGCCCAAATGGCCAACTTCGGCAACCGTGCCGAGCAGGCCTGGGCGCAGTGGCTGATCCGCGAGTTGGCTCTCCTCCTGGGGATCTACCCCGCAAGCATCCACAACCTGTATGGTGCAATGGCCCGTGGAGAGCTCCCGAAGAACTTCACCGTTCCCGCCATCAACCTGCGGGGCTTGACGTTCGACCTCGCCCTTGCCGCGTTCCGGCAGGCGAAGGAACGGAACGCCGGCGCGGTCATCTTCGAGCTGGCCAGGACCGAAAAGGGCTACACCGGCCAGAACCTACGCCAGTACGCAGCGTCCATTTTCGCCGCAGCGATCGCGGCTGGGTGGACCGGCCCGGTGTTCGTCCAAGGTGACCACTTCCAGGTCAAGGCGAGCAAGTTCGCCACCGATCCAGCTGATGAGGTGAGGGTGATCGAGGATCTCATCCTCGAGGCGTTCGATGCCTGGATCTACAACATCGACGTGGACACCTCCACGTTGGTGGACCTGAGCCAGCGCACTCTCCGCCAGCAGCAGCGGCTTAACGCCCAGTGGACGGCCCACTTCCTCAACTTCATCCGTACCCACCAACCCACGGGTGTGATGGTGTCCGTCGGTGGGGAGATCGGGGAGGTCGGGAAGCAAAACTCGACCACGCGTGAGCTCATTGCCTACATGAAGGAGCTGACACTCGCCCTCGGCCGTAAGCCCGACCTCAGCAAGATCAGCATTCAGACCGGCACGAGGCATGGAGGTATCAAACTCGCAGACGGTAGCATGGCTCCCGTCCAGCTTGATACCAGGGCGATGCGACTGGTAGGCAGGTATGCTCGCGATGAGTACGAAATCATCATCGTGCAGCATGGTGCCTCAACATCCGACGATGAGACCTTCCCCGTGATCCGCATTGCCGGCGCCGGGGAATGCCACTTGGCTACCGACTTCATGACGCGCATGCTCGACAACGTTCCCTTGGGCATTGCAGGCGATATGAAGCGCTGGCTCCTTGCCAAGGGCCACGTGCCGAAGGAGAATCAGACCGAGGCACAGTGGTGGCATGACAACGCGAAGCAAGCCCTCGCTGCACACGCTCGTGATATCTGGGGCATGCCCGAGTGGAATCGCATACACGCAGTCGTTGATGTCGAAGCGCGTTTCGAGCTGATCTTCGACGCCTTCGACATCAGGGACACGGCTCCCCTGGTGGCGCAGTATGCACCCCTGACCTACAACCTTCCCAATCCGCGTCCGGACGAAACCGGCGAGCTCGAGGGCAACGCGCCCACGAAGATCGCCGACGACGTCTCGGGCTTGGCTGACTAGCCGCAAGGCAGTCGGCACCAACGAACGGATCCACCAACCCCTGGCTTGCGAGCCAGGGGTTGGTGCCCGTTACCTAGGATCAGGCCTCAGCCTCAACATGAGGCTAAAAATAACCCCGATCTCACCCCTCTTCGCCAAAATCCAAATCAGAGTGGAGTAGAGAGTAGAGCATTCTGACTATATAAATCATTAATTCCCGCATCTTATAGTGCGAAAAATAATAGATAATTTAACAGGGACGTATTGGGGAACAATAGAAGAAACAATTCAGAATACATTTCAACACTCACCAGTCAGTGCAAGAGAATGCACACCTACAATGTATCTACTATAAATCTACACTACCCTCGCAGGAGGTTTAAATGACGTCGTAAAAGATACAATTTACGACGTTGTATATCTAGGATTCCCCGCATGGATGGATATCATATAAGACACATGTGGAGACACCATCACAGAGTGATAGTAGAAATCCCACCACTTTCATATATCGGTCCGCATTATTTTCTATAAATCTTTTTCATTGCACTAATATGTACATTATTCTTTCTATCTATAGATACCATTCATAACCACTCTCGTGACTTCGGACTATCGTTTCAATTTAGCGCATTATATCGTTCCATTCTTAAGCTTCTGAGCGTATATTTAATTGACTTTAGTGCGGGTTTTACGCGAACGATGCAATTTAGCGCATTGCAGCTTTCCATTCTTCCACTTTTAGCCTCAGAACTATATCAAATCCCATCATTTTAAAAACCCAATTTAGCGCGTTGTATTAATCCATAATAAACTTTTGAGGCTAGAAACTGCAGTTTAGATAAAGTTATTTAGCAGTTATCCACATGAGTGCCATCCCTCTCCCCGAGAGTGGTGGTGGCATTAAATTTAGATTGTTATAACGATCTATTTTCGTTACTTTACGCTCATTTTCATATAGGTATAGCAACGTATTGAGCTGGACTCTCGAAGATCTCTCCAACTCGCCTTTCCAAAAAGTTCACGTACGTGCATTTATTAGAAATACTATAGGATATATTACTATGGGCCATTTACTATAGGACATAAAACACACGTTCGTGAAATTACCTTCTCCCCTCTCCTCTACTCACCGACCTATGATTTTTTGAAATCTAAGCTTGATTATTATATTTCTATAATACTTTTTGGGCCTACCAGCGGATACCTAGAATAAAAATAATGAGTGTAAAAATGAAGACCAAAACAAATTCTCGAATTCGTTCTTTAAAAAACGAACCTTGAAGATACACCTGAAATAAACCACACAATCCATAGTAAAGTGAGGTTAAAATGAGTGCGTAAATTGCCTGATTCATAGGGATAAAAGATAGCAACATCCCCGCCTCAGCAATAATCAAGGCTACAAACAAAGCCTGCATTACCACACTCTTCTCAAGCTTCGATTTAGGCTCAATGCTCCACAGTAAATGCAGTGTAAGCGGATATGTCGTGAAAAATATGAGAAAAAAGTTAAAAAAGAAGTACATGCGCAATGAAATAATGAGGCTGTAAGTTAAAAAGGCGGAAATAGTCAGAAAAAGAAAGTTAACAGAATAGGCTGCCCTGAAAAGCTGAAGACTTTTTGTCACGCCCACATTAAATATGTTCTGCGAAAGCAAAACGGCATAAATTGAGATCGTGTACATTGCAATAAAAGGTAGTCTCGTAAGCCATCGTTGAGGTAAAAAGAAGTAAAAAAGATAAAAAACAATTGATAAATAAACCGGATGTAGAAAAAGCATTAGCCATTCGTGATCGTCTATTCCATCCAGAATCGAAAAATATGTTGCCGTATATACGACCGCAAAAATAATAGGCACAAAAATGTAGATATCCTGAAAGCTAAAGAATGACGATAATAATAATAATGAGGTAAGACCGAAGGTCGCAACTATAAAACGCTTTCGCTTCCCTATGCGGCCCAGAAATCCTTCTAATAGCTTCATATGTAATTTGAATATACATTCATAACATCATCCAATTCCTCCAATTTTTCAATAAAACTTTCTACTTTTTCAGCCTCGGCTTCTGAAAGTTCAACCGTTACATTCGGACGATATATTACATCTATACTACCCTTTACTTTCCCCATTTGTTCAAAAGGAATATACAACACATATGTTTCTTCGTCTTCTTCAAGGTCGAGCGCATTATATTTATCAAACATTGCGTAAACTTCTTCTTCGCTAACCTCTTTTTTTTGTAGCTCAATGACGCCGCACTTTGTGAATTGGTACGCAACGGCATTTGTCGAAGCCATCTTGCCGCCGTTCTTCTCTATTGCCAGTTTTACTTCGGCAAACGTCCTGTTTTGATTGTCAGTTGTTGCCGAAATAAGAATTGCAACACCATGCGGTCCGAAGCCTTCATATAAGAGCTCCTTCATTTGCGATCCATCGCCGCCTGCAGCCTTATCAATTGCGCGCTGTATCGTATCCTTAGGCATGTTTACCGCTTTTGCGCGGTCTACTGCCAGTCGCAGCTTAAAGTTCTTCTCAGGATCACCTATGCCGCCGCCCTCATGCACAGCAGTACTGATAATTCTCGACATTTTTGTAAAGACCGCGCTCCTCTGCGCATCATTTACACCTTTCTTCCTTTTTATATTCGCCCATTTAGAGTGTCCTGACATAAAAATCAATTGTGTTCATTGACAAACAAACGCGTTCTCATTATACTACAAAATCAGTTTGCCTTATGGAACTACAAATAGAAAATCTCCACAAACAAGCCGTTGACGCAGCTATTTCCAATAATTGGGAAAAGGCCATACAACTAAATCAGAAGATAGTTGGCCTCAATGCTGAGTATCTTGATGCCTATTTGGGGTTGGGATTTGCGCATATGCAACTCAGTCAATATAAAGACTCAAAGAAAAACTATATGGAAGCGCTGAAGATCGATCCAAATAATATGATCGCGCGCAATAATCTTGAAAAAATTGGGATACTTTCAAAGTCTGGTGATAAGACCAGTAAAGACCTTCCTGTCGATCCAAATATCTTTATGAACTTGCGCGGAAAGACAAAAGTTATTACTTTATTAAATGTTGGAAAGCCAGATGTGCTTGCGAAATTAAATACTGGTGAAAAAGTTGAGCTGCGAATGAAGAAGCGCCGCATAGAGATTCGGAACGAGGCTGATGAGTATATCGGCGCGCTTCCTGATGATATTTCAAAGCGGTTGATTTTCTTTTTGGATGCAAAAAGTACGTTTAATACTTTTATTAAGGCTTCAACAAAAAACAGCGTCGATGTATTCGTACGCGAAGAAAAGAAAGGCAGAAAGGTTAAAAACTTTATTTCATTCCCTGAAAATATCCAAGATGACTTTAAATTAATGCAGGGGAAAACTTCCGATGAAGAAGGATCCGAAGGTAATGAAGATGGTGACGATAGCGAAAGAGTCTCTACAGAAATCGAACACGATGATGACCATACAAATGATTTTGATAATCTTGAGGAATTTGACCGCAACGAAAAAGATGACGAAACCTACTTTTCAGAACTTACTGAAGATGACGGTGATGATGACTTCGAAGATTGAGGTTCATAATGCGTTACTTTATCTTCAAAAAATACAATGGTGCCCTTAATTTTCTTTCTTTGAAAGATTTTTTCTAGCTCTTCACCAAATTTCAAATCCTTCATTGAACGCAATGCGAGTATAAATGATATCGCTAAGATGATGCCTGAAATTGCAATTATTCCCATTGTGATTCTATTTCTGCCCCAAGATAAACTATTATATCAACCCCTTCTGTTTCTCCCTGTTCAATATCACAAGAAAATGCACGGGCGATAAAGGCTACGGTTTTGCTTGAACGCGGCGCGCGCGTACGAATGATACACCGAGACACATTCCGATCAGATGCTGAAAGGTCCGCTACGCGGATCCCCTGCCCTTCTATGACACGTGAAAGAGTCACAGCACTCTTGTAGTTATTGTATTTGATTTGCGTCTCCATTCCCTCTTCACGAAGTGACTGGTAATAGAAAAAGCCTTTGTATTTTTTTAAGAAGCTTTTTTCAGAAAAAATATGTGTGCCGTCATCTTCATCTCTACGCACCGAACTTCGCAGAACCACATAATCCTGTTGACGGCGCTTTGCGATAAGATAGCCGATATAAAATTTATCGATTACATTCATATTCGTCAGATTTGAGGAAGAAAATAATCGACGGATTAGTTCAACTTTTCGATACGCTGGCTGATCTGTGTCTGGTTTTTGATATACCTCAGATTTTTTTGGCGACACATAATAATTTACATAGGCAGAGATCATTGAAGAAAATGTTCTCTGTAGAATTCCAGGATCTTTTTCTAACTCAACAAGCTTCCCTAGCGAGCCCATGGGGTATTGATTATACCCTCCGGGGATCATAATTTTTTGTTCGTGAGAAAGACTGATAATGTAATTTACATTGTCAGTTAGGCCAAATGAAAGAATTGTTGCTTCGTCGCCAAAAAAGGCGACGTTTATTCTGTCATGGCGAGCAAAAACTGCAGATGTATGTAGGGCACGAAGCGCTACAAAACCCACATACAATAAAATAAAACCAGCGAAGCCGTATAGAAGATAATTGCGCTTTGAAGCTTTACGCCATGCCATGTTCTATCTTGAGGCGCTTTACTTTTCCAAGAATGTCTTTTTTAGGAACGTTAAAACCTACAAGCACCTTCTTTACAATTGATAAGGCAGCCTCAAACTCTGGCTGAACGACAACTTCTGCTCCCAGGTCCATAATACGTTGTCGATATTCATCTATCGCGATGCGCGACAATATTACGATTTTCGGATTAAGAATCTTTGCATTAAGCACAATCATTTCTTGCGAAAATTGGTCTGGAACAGCTGATACGAGCATCGCCGCGTGATCCGCTTCTGCAAAATCGAGAATATCTATATCACTCGGATCACCATAAATAATATTGACGCCCTTCTTCTTCAGCTCATCAACAATGCGAGAATTAAAATCTATCGCAATAAATGGAACATTGGCCATTGTAAGTGCTCGTCCTATATAGCTCCCTACTCTTCCATATCCACATATCACCACATGATTTTT
>CAZTOA010000004.1:0-5578 GCA_964614975.1 uncultured Gammaproteobacteria bacterium
TATCGGTTCTTCTGACAAGAGATTTCCTTCAGCATCACATGAAAACATTTGGTTCGTTTCGCCAAGAACGTAGTAATAGAGGGGAGAGTGTGGAGCGTCTACCAAAACTTCAGCAGCAAGTGTTTCGAGTTGTTTTCCAAATTCTGCCGTTGCGGCTTCTTCGGAGGCGGCTAGTTGTATACGACGTGCGTCGTCTTTAGGTAAAAACCCGTATTTTTCTAAGCTCATATCCCTGCGCGGGGTAGGTTTTTGGAAGGTAGTCGGACTTTAACCGTTGCGGCACAGCTCAGGAATTGCACCTGAATTCCCCATTCCAAGACCGTTAAACAAATAATTCGTCGTCTGTATTGTGCAGTCGCCCCATGGCGTACAGCGCATCAGACAAACGGTTCAAGTATTGTAGCATACAATCTGCTTTTTCAAGCTCAATCGTAGCGTTATTTTGTAAAAATGTTGTTACGTTACGCTCGGCGCGCCGGCACACGGCGCGTGCTATCTGACAAGTAACGCTTAAGGGCGTTCCTTGGATAAGAATGAACTTTGTGCCAGTCGGCTTTTTCTTTTCGACGTCATCGATGTATTGTTCGAGACTCGTTATGTGTTCTTGAACATGGACGAGATTGACTGGCGCATTACAAAGGACGCTCATCATTTCGTAGAGATCCTTTTGAATCTGCGTGATGAACGCTTTATCTTTTTCAGCTTCATCATAACTCGCGATCATGCCGAGCCATGAAGTCAACTCGTCAACGCTTCCGTACGCTTCAATCTGTGGGTCGTCTTTCGACACTCTCTTCCCGCCATACAGACTCGTAGTTCCTTTGTCTCCGCTTTTTGTATATATCTTCATGGGCGCGATCTTTTCAGGACCTGGTCCTGTGAGACTAACATGCTGAAGCTCCACAGCTATAGCATTTTTTACAGCCTTCTTCGTATACAAGTGCTGCGACACCGCATTCTGCACAGATATCAAGCTTCGCAGACATAACGACTGGAGCTTGTTGCAAAGACATATTCTCTAGGTCTAATTTTGCAACACCGTTGCCATTTGTGCCATTGGCTGCCCCATTGCCATTTGCACTGCTTGTTAGGCTAGGTACTACTTCCTCAGATTTTTTCTGTGTCTGAGTAAAGCCATTCAAGCCATATTTCATTGACAAAACCTTTGCAACTGCGTCTGGAAGACTTCGAATTTGGTTCTTTCCAAAGCCCCGAATGCTTGCTCCGCCTATGTTTAAGAGATCATCAACAATATGTTGAATCTTCTCTTGTGACGTAAGGTACGATGCCATGCGAAGATTCATCGAAATCATCTTTCCGAGGCCTTCTGCCATTGCGAAAAGATCTGATCCGGCTTTCCCTACGCCGTTAATAAAGACCTCTAAAGGCACGCCCTCTTCGTCTTCATTAATTGTTATGTAGGCGATTCCCACTGGCGTCTCGATGCGATAGGTTGAACCATGCGCAACCATAGGGCGAGGAATAATCTTATGTTTTGGTTGTGAAACCTCGACCTCAGCTTTTTGTTCTTTTGGCTCTTCGAGACGCTCTAAAACGCCTTGTCGTGAACCATCGCGCATATAGGTTATTCCCTTCAATCCCATGTCGTAGGCCATCATATAAAGTTGCTTTACGTCTTCGACGGTATGCGCATTTGGCGCGTTTACAGTCTTTGAGATTGAAGAATCTATATATTCTTGCGCTACTGCTTGAATGCGTACATGATCTGTTGGGGTAAGATCGTTTGCTGATACAAAGTAGTCAGGGCGATCTTCGTCAGGATTTCTTTCTTTCCATTCCTTGAATAATGGATGGTAGACAATATCCTGGCCACCGCGCCATGTTTGGCGATATTCAAATTCGTACACAGGCTCAATTCCCGAGGAAACATTGGCCAACACACTGGTTGTACCCGTTGGGGCTACTGTGAGTAAGACTGCGTTACGAATACCATATTTCTCAATTCCCTTTCGAATCTCATCGGGGAGTCTTTGAATATGGAAGCCTTGTAGATATTTTTCTTTATTAAACTTAGGGAAGGCACCCTTTTCTTTAGCAATTTCTACCGATGCTGTATACGCATTATCACGGAGAACTTGGAACATCTTATTCACAATTGGAAGTGAATCGTCAGATCCATAGCGCACTTTCATCTTAATGAGAGCGTCAGCAATACCCATAATGCCAAGCCCTGTGCGGCGAATATCTTTCGCTGCTTTTTCATTTTGATCAAAGAAGTAGAAGGTATCATCGATAACGTTATCTAAGAAACGCATCGCGACTTGGACATCTTTTCCAAATGACTCGTAGTCAAATTGCTCTTTTTTTACATACGCGGCGAGATTCATAGCGCCTAAATTACAGACTGCCCAGCCGCCAAGTGGTTGTTCACCGCATGGATTTGTTGCTAAAAGTCTTTCAAAGTACCATGTATTACTTCTTTTATTACTTCTATCGAGGAAGTGAAGTCCTGGCTCTGCAGACTGCCATGCTGCTTTACAAATCAAATCCCAGATAAATCGCGCTTTTACTGTTTTGTAAACACGGACTTTTCCGCCCATTGCTTTCCACTCTTCAATTTCTCCGTTCCATTTTGCGTCATAACGTGGATCATCGATGTCAGGGAACACAAGATCCCAATCTTCGTCTTTCTTTGCTGCTTCCATTAACCGATCGGATATACAGACAGAAAGATTTGCACCATGGATCTTTGTGAGGTCCTGTTTTACTGTTATGAACTCCTCAATATCTGGATGCCAATCCCATAACATAAGCATTGTGGCACCGCGACGCGAGCCTCCCTGCTGTACGACATCATGCGTCGCGTAAGAGAAAAGACCTGCCCAGGTCACTGGACCAGATGAAAAGCCGTTTACGGTCTTTACACGAGCACCGCGAGGGCGGAGAGATGAGAGGTTGAGACCGACGCCGCCCGAGCGGGCCTGGATCTCAACTAATTGATTTAGTGATTCTAAAATACCTTGTCGGGAATCTTTTGGTGAAGGAATAACGAAACAGTTAAAATACGTTACTTTATAATCTGTGCCTGCTCCTGAGAGAATACGACCACCTGGCACAAATTTAAAATCTTTCAATACCTCATAAAACTTTTCCTCCCACTTAGCTTGCTGGCCTTTCTTTTCTTGCTTGGCTATTCCACCTGCGACACGTCTCCACATCTCTTCTGGAGTTTTTTCCATTGGAGCGCCAGCCAAATCTTTAAGTGAATAACGATCAAGAAAAACCTTTTGTGCGAGTCCTGTTAGTTTCATGATGGTGGGTAAGGCAAATTTATAATAATTTTTTTAGTTCTTTCTCAAAATCTTCAACGTCTACAAATCGTTTAAACACCGATGCAAAACGAATGTAGGCTATTTTATCTAAATTTTTCAAATATTTTGCGACTAATTCACCAATCTTTTGACTTTGTAGCTCCGTTGTCTCTTCTTGTTTAAGATCCATCTCAACATTCTTTACTATCTGCTCTACCTGTTCGAGCGTAATAGTCGTTTTTCCAGTCGATTTTATTATGCCGTCACTTAATTTATGTCTGTCAAATCGTTCTCTACGACCATCTCTTTTTACAACGATGATTGGGATCTGCTCTACGCGCTCATATGTTGTAAATCGCTTCAGGCATTTTGTACATTCCCTTCGTCTTCGTACTGTCATGCCATCATCGGCGGTACGGGTTTCTACTACTTCTGTTTGTTCGTTGCTACAAAAAATACAATGCATATATATTGTGTTAATTTCGATTACACCACACTACTCAGAGCGTGTCAATGGATCGAAATAGGTATTTAATGCATCACCATTTTCATTTGAGTTCATCATTGATGTGGGTATATGAAAAATTGCAACATCCCGAAAAAAATTGAACAAATATAGTGTCTCGTCTATAAAAATAACCCTACATAGTCGCATATTCTAGTTTGAACGACTTTTAGACGAATTGACTTTGTGTAGCAAATAAAAGATAATGATTTCGAATCGTAAGTCCTATTTTAAATTTAAAAGATTGCCTGTGAGCCCCGAAGAATTACGCAACAGTATTGAACAACAAAAAACCCCATCGAGGGAGCAACCACATCCCCAGGAAATCTTTTCATGGGTTGCCCCAATGCGCCCATATAAAAAGCAGTCGACGGGAATTCTGCGATTTTATCTTGCTGTAACGCTCTTAATGACACTCTTGGTCTTTTTCTTTGGTGATCGTATTCTTATATTGCCTATTTGGTCGACATTATTCGTCATTTATATTTTGACCGTTACACCTCCTCCTGTCGCAGAAAATCGTATTACTAAGTTTGGCATTGACATTGCGGGAAGAATGTATCGTTGGGAAGACCTGTCGCATTTTTATTTTGTTAAAAGATTTGACTATGATGTCCTCACTATTATGAGCCAACAAGAAAAAGGAACACATCTATATCTAGTTGTGCCTGATGAGAAGATTAAAGCAAGGCTTATGCAAATCTTAGGTGAGCATTTGGTTTACTTAAAGGAGCCAATTCCTACAGCAACAGATAGAATGGCAATGTGGCTTACTTCCCTGATGCCTGATGAAGGAGGGTCTCAAGCTGATCTTTCAAAAACTGAGGCTTAGTTTCTTTCACACCAAAAATTCTTGCCCATACCATAATACCTTCATCGGCGCTCACTACGCTCGCATCTAGTTCTTGCGCCAATACGATAAGGTCGAGATCAGCGACGCTATCGAGAAATTTGGTCCTTGTCGCATTGCGATAGCGATCTCTGAGTTTAGTTATATGCTGACCAACTTCCTTCTGATACTCGATATGGCCGAGCTGTTTTCCCATAAGCGCTTTTACCGCATTTTGCAGCTCCTCTTCTGCAATATTCAGACCACGATAAGAGCGGTCTCGTATGTCTTGGACGAGTGTATAAAAAACTTCAGCAGAAAACTTAATATTGCTTATCTCTGGGCTCTTAACCTGCACGACAGAAAGCAGTTTTTTAAGGCTTTCGTCGGTCGAAGGAAGAAACGTCAATACCTCATCTACAATGGTCGGCGGCATATAAAACTGCACATATGTGCCGCCGAGTTGGAGGCCATAGTTATACAGTGACATCATCACTTCTTTAGAGTTTTTTCCTAATCCTGAGTCGGCCTCCATATTAAAAAGGAGGTTTGTATCAAGCACAAAGGCAACTGGTTTCATACTATTTTAGAAAACGTATATAAGGGAAGTGACAATTATACCCCACAAAATCATGGTTACAATAAGCGATTTATCTTGGGTTATTATTTTCTCTGGGGCTTCACCTTGCTCCTTCTCATAAAGCAACTGTGCATATCTCGAGATTCCATACACAACCAAAGGTATGGTTACCATAAGCCATTTTCTTGCCTCAAAGTCAGGTACAACAAATGAAAATACCTCAGAAAAGTTTGTCTGAATAAGCGGAGGCGTCTCAAGAAAGGTATACAACGAATAAGAAGTTATGGACATTGTGGCAAACGTGCTTGTCATAAAGAGTAAGAGGGTCTCTTTGTACTTAGAAAGTGTTGATCTTGTAGAGGTTCCGTGATTGACGAGCTCTGCGTGTCGCT
>CAZTOA010000004.1:5588-32935 GCA_964614975.1 uncultured Gammaproteobacteria bacterium
ATAAATAGCGATGCAAAGAAGATTGTCAGAATAAGCCAAATTTGAATGTGGTAGCCACTAATAAGCTGCCCTGCGAAGGCGCGTAACATGAATGAAAATGATATGGCAAAGATATCAAGCACTGGCTTCTGCTTAAAGTACAACGAATAAAAGAAGTGGAGTAATAGGAATATAAAAGCTACGAAAAAGAATGGAATTGAGAAGAAAAGTGACAAAACCAATGAGGTCAGCGATAAGATAAATACGACAAACGTACCGTCTGGAATTGAGAGTTTGCCTGCTGCAATAGGACGCTTGCTTTTTGCGGGATGCTTTTTATCAAAAGGGTAATCAATAATATCGTTTAAGATGTACGATGTCGAAGACAACATACATAAAAGAAAAAAGCCAATTGTTGTTTGGAAAAAGAGCTGTGGGTCAAAGAGGCGCCCTGCAAAGAGAATGGCGGTATAGACAACAAGATTCTTTACCCATTGATTTGGGCGCGCAGCAATAAGAACGTACTTTAGTTTTTTGAGGCTCACCTTGGAACTCATTATACATAACTAGAATCAAAATGGAAGTGTCAGGCTCATGTCGTGGGAGGTTGAGGTTTGTATCTGGGGTTCCCACGAAACGGTAAGCATTCGTTTGCCGGCGGGAGTGTTATAGTATATTTTTCGCTCTTTAATACCGTAATCGAGAAGTTCTTTTGTGAGGCGCACATCATCAAGACAATACTTTTTCAATTCCTCCCACATTCCTTTTCGGAAGTAAGTAATGGCTTGGAGCCCGTTGCCGCTCTTCCCTTCCCCGAGCGTTGCTTTTACGACTTCATCGAGGCTAATTCTGCGTCCAAGAATTCTTCTTATATCTGACAAAATGTCAAATGACTTAAACTTCGTAACGTCGCCAGGATAGTAGGCTTGCAGAACTGGAAGGTCGAAACCATCTGAATTATAGCCAACAACAATTGAAGCATTTTCTAGAAGTACAAAAAGGTCTCCCAGTTCATGTTCTAGAAAGGTTTGGTATGTTTCTGTTTTGTAGTCATATGCCCCTACAACAGAAATTCCCAGGTCTTTATGGTTTGGGGCTTCACGAAAAGTTTTTTTTGTTTCGATATCAAAGACTACTGGTGCTCGCATAAGAATATAAGGAGTATATCAGTTAACAACTGCGTCTGTAAAAAGATCTTTGAATACTTCGATTTTAAGAAGCTTCTTCTTTGAGACGTTCTTTTTTTTCTGTATCGAGTCGCGAATACGATTTTCTGCTTCGGATTCCATCTTTTTAAGATAGTCGATTAGCCTTTCTTGATCATCTTCTTCAAGTTCATAAATTGAGCTACTAATTATTTCATCGATTTTACCTATTTTCCAAAGAGAGCGGACAACTTCATCATGCATTTTTGCGATCGCAGATATATCGCCAACAAGAGGACGAATCTTAAAGCCCATCATCTGAATATCGCGTACCATCGCTGGTAATGACAATCCTTGCTCCTCGACTTCATTGTGGATTTGTTTTATAATGTCAAAAGCAGTTCTTCGTCTCATAGGCTAAAGTTGGTTCACCAATCATAATATGATTAAGACAAAAATTCAACAAGACCTCATCACAGCGCTAAAAGCTAAAGATCAGGAAAAACTCGAAGCTTTACGCCTCATTGTGTCGGATATAAAGAACAAAGAGATTGATACAAAGCAAGAACTCAACGATGACGAAGTCATAAAGATTATTCGATCTACTATAAAGAAATTAAAAGAGGCGGCTGATATGTTTGCACAGGGCGGCCGCGATGATCTAGTACAGCAAAATCGAGCTCAAGCAGACATTTATGCGATGTATATTCCTGCCGATTTAACCGATGAGGTACTCGCACAAAAGATATCTGAAATAATGGAAACCAATAAGACAGCCTTTGCAGAAAATCCAAAACTTATTATGTCGACCATAATGAAAGAGCTTGCAGGACAAGCCGAATCGCAAAGAATTCTTGCCGAAATAAAAAAGCATACGCAATAACATGGCTCTTTATCTCCAGATACTCTCTGTCACACTCGCAGAATATTTTGCATACCGCTTCAATTTCGTACTTTGGCGACTGCGCTCATTTTTTAGCATGGTTATCAGATATTATCTTTGGCTCGCTGTATATGAAAAAGCTGGTACGCTCTTCGGCTATACCGAAAGCCAAATGCTTACCTATGTACTTCTCTCGACCATTATTTCTGGCTTTGTCCTCTCAACACGCACGCCGGATATTGCTGGACAGATCTTGAACGGCGATGTTATTAACTTTTTATTAAAGCCATTTTCTTTCTTTGGCTATTTTATGTCGAGAGATTTTATCGACAAGCTTTTGAATGTTGCCTTTTCTATATTCGAAGTGCTCTTACTTATGGCTCTTTTGAAGCCCCAAATCTATGTAAATACTGATCCAGGAGCATGGTTAGCACTCGGAATTCTTACAATAATGGGGTGCATTATTGCTTTTAATATAAACCTCCTTATTTCTTTTATAGCGTTCTGGTCACCCGAAGTGTGGGCGCCTCGTTTTATCTTTTTTATCCTTGTCCTTTTTTTCTCAGGAGGTTTCTTCCCCTTAGATATACTTCCAGCCAATGTTTATAACCTGCTTTTATTAACGCCGTTTCCTTATTTCTACTTCATACCAACAAAGATCTATCTTGGTTACACCGGATTAGAGCTCATTGGCTACACAATTTCGACATTAAGTTGGACACTGATTACTTCTTACATCGTGCTGTATGTGTGGAAGAAAGGTCTGCGAGGTTATAGTTTTTATGGCCGTTAATGTATGAAAAAAATACGACAAAATCTAGAGATATTTTACCTGCTGTCAAAATATTCTATTGCTACAGCAACCCAAAGTAATTTGTCATTTGTTTTATTTTTCATAGCTAAATTGATTCGATTCGGCATGTTTTTCTTTTTCATCTATTATCTCGTTACCAATACAAAAACTTTAAGTGGTTACACTGTTGACGAAGCGCTCATCTTTTTCGTGACATTTAATATTATCGACTCGCTTTCCCAAGCACTATTTAGAGAGGTGTATCGATTCAGACAGATGGTTGTTTCGGGAGAATTAAATTCAGTGTTAGTAAAACCACATTCAGTTCTGATACGTGTTCTTGTTGGTGGAATTGACCCAATGGATCTCTTAATTTCAATCGGTTACATTGTCCTGGCAGTCTATATGATACAAGCAACGGGGGCAGTTTCTGCAGTTTCTGGCTTAGTCTACATTGGGCTTATATTAAATTCCTTGGTACTTGCAACAGCATTTCATATCGCTGTTTTAGGCTTTGCAATAATTACTACCGATGTTGACCACAGTATTTTGATATATCGCGATCTAACTTCTGCAGGAAGATTTCCACTAGAAATTTACCGCGAGCCTTTGCGCTCGTTCCTCACATTTGTAGTTCCTGTAGGCATCATGATGTCGTATCCTTCACAAGCACTATTTGGCACTTTAGGCCTGTTACAAGGAGCTATTGGTATCGCAATTTCCATTGTCGCAATGTTTCTCTCTCTTTATTTTTGGCAATATTCGCTACGAAAATACCAAAGCTGGGGTGGATAAGCTCTGCATTCTAAAAATTCTGTGCTAGAATATATTAATGCGCATTCGCGAAGACGCTGGCCTTACTTTTGACGACGTCCTTCTTATACCCCAAAAGACTTTTATAGCTTCACGAAAAGACGTTAGCGTTAAGACACGCTTAACAAAGAATATTACACTTGAAACTCCCATTATTTCTGCAAATATGGATACCGTTACAGAAAGTAGTATGGCAATTGCGCTAGCTGAGGCAGGAGGAATAGGAATTATTCACAGAT
Source organism: uncultured Gammaproteobacteria bacterium (assembly GCA_964614975.1). Lineage (GTDB taxonomy): Bacteria > Patescibacteriota > Microgenomatia > UBA1406 > HO2-37-13b > OLB23. Next base: position 9,441 of record CAZTOA010000004.1, read on the forward strand.
TTCTTTCTGTTTCGACCCAAGCAAGTGAGGTGCGAAAAGTAAAGAAGAAGGGTTTGTTGGTAGGCGCTGCTATAGGCATAAAGGGCGATTATGCAGATCGTGCAAAAGCCCTAGTTAAAGCAGGCGTCGATGTATTAGTTCTCGATATTGCGCATGGTCACAGCTCCTTTTTAATTGCAGTTTTAAAAGAATTAAAAGAACGATACAAAAAAGTTGATATTATCGCAGGAAACATCGCAACATATGAAGGGGCGAAAGAACTCATAAAAAATGGCGCCGATGGGATCAAGGTTGGCATTGGACCTGGATCAATTTGTATAACTAGATTGGTAGCAGGCGCTGGAGTACCACAGATGACCGCTGTTATAGAGGCAGCACGAGCAGCGAGTAAATTTAATGTACCTATCATTGCTGATGGGGGTATTCGTCGATCAGGCGATATTGTAAAAGCACTTGCAGCTGGGGCATCCTCGGTAATGATGGGGTCCATATTTGCAGCATGTAAAGAAAGCCCAAGTTTGTTATTTGAAAAAGATGGAATTAAATACAAACTTACACGTGGCATGGCTTCGTCAGCAGCTTATAAAGACAAACTAAAAAGCGTCAAAGGAAATAATGGAAATGGCAGCGAGGAAATAAAAGCATATACCGCAGAAGGTGTAGAGGCCATTGTGCCATACAAAGGACCCGTCTCAATTATAATAAGCGAACTTATTGGTGGTGTTCGTTCAGGGTTCTCATATTGCGGTGCAAGAAATATCGAAGAGCTATGGAAGAACGCCGAATTTATACGAATCACCCCGAATGGTTTAGCTGAATCACACCCGCACGATGTTGTTGCGCTATAATACGTCTAATAAAACTTCCTTTTTCTATGAAATATTTTGTAAAAACATTTGGCTGTCAGCAAAATGTTGCTGACTCAGAAAGAGTTGAAGCGCGCCTGCAGGCGCGCGGGATGACTCCTGCGTCTTCGTACGAAGACGCAGATCACATAGTCATTAATACGTGTATGGTTCGCGAGTCGGCGGAGAATCGCGTATATGGACTCGTCGATAATCTTGGAAAGTTGAAAGAAGAAAAACCCTCACTTAAGATTATTGTGACGGGCTGCATGGTTGGCGTTGCGTTTCGCGATAAAACCGGCAAAATCCTTAAAAAGATTAAAAAGGCCATGCCTGCAGTTGATGAATTTATGCCCATTGAAGAAGTCGGCTTCGACTTTGCCCCCATTCGTACAAGCAAGACGGCAGCTTGGGTTCCTATCTCGAATGGGTGCAATAACTTCTGCACGTTTTGCATCGTCCCCTTTACTCGTGGAAGAGAGGTTTCGAGGCCTTACGAAGACATAATTGAAGAATGTAAAGAGCTTATAAAGGATGGGTATAAAGAAGTTACCCTTCTCGGTCAAAACGTAAATTCGTATGGTGCTGACCTTATTCTTGGTGAAAAAAACATTCAAGTCATGCGCGATCTTCCCGACAAAACATATTTTGACGATAAAGAAGTTAAAGACGAAACACAACCTAAAAAAGACCAAGTCTACCATGCTAACGGCCGCGTTATCGAGCCAGTATATGTAAAGCATCTTGGTAGACTCCGCATCCCAACGCTCTTTCCTCACCTACTTGAGGAAATTGCACAAATGGGATTTGAACGTGTGGACTTCGTATCTTCGAATCCTTGGGATTTCTCAGATGAAGTTATTGATGTTATTGCCCGCAATAAAAATGTAACACGTGTCCTCCACCTCCCTCTTCAGCATGGTGATAACAATGTATTAAAAAGAATGAATCGCTGGTATTCGCGAGAAGAATATATGGAAATAATTAAGAAAATTAGAGAAAAAATTCCCGACATGAAGTTCACCACAGACATTATCGTAGGCTTTTGTGGTGAGACAAAAGAGGAATTTCAAAGCACAGTCGACATATGTGAAAAAGTTGGCTTTTATAAGGCTTATGTCGCCATGTATTCACAGCGCCCAATGACGGCGGCAACAAAAGTAATGGCAGACGATGTGCCGCACCCAGAAAAAAAGCGCCGGTGGCAAGTACTAGAAAAGCTTGTCAACAAGCCCCATCTCAAATCCTTTACCGACGAGCAATATCATATGCACAAAAAAACTAATTATGCGCATTGAAGACGCATTAACCTTTTGCCCACGTTGTGGAAATAACTTAACGCCACATGCTGGTGGATTCCCCACGTGTCTTCACTGTGGTCTGCACTTCTATAACAATCCGAAGCCTTGCACAACAGTAATAATTTTTGACACTAATGGCCACATCCTACTTACTAAACGGGGAATTGAGCCACATAAAGGGAAGTGGGATTTGCCTGGAGGATTTACTGTTCCAAACGAATCAATCATTGAGTCAGCAAAAAGAGAAATACGAGAGGAGCTTAATGTTGAAATTGAGGTTGATCGCATTCTCGATTCCCTTCCAGATGAATATGAGTATCAAGGAATCGTCTATCATACCCTACCAACCATAATGACTGCCCATATTATTTCTGGCACTTTAAAGGCACAAGATGATGTTGTCGACTTTTCCTTTTTTACTCCAGAAGAAGCGCTAAAACTAGATCTATCATTCCGAACTGTGGCAGAAGCGATTCACATAATTGCGAACTAGAATAATTCCCGCATAATTACCGACTTATTAACGCACTGACTTCTCTACCAAGCTTAACCGCATAGTTTGTTCCCCTATCATAGGGATATGTCATATCAAGGTTCGCAATATAAAAATTTGGAACAGGAGTAATAAAGTCAGGCTTATTCTTCACAAAAGTAGCATCAAAAATTGGTTGGGCGAATGGGCCAATAAAGTCATATGTGTTAATAACTTTAAAGTCTTTTGTAATAAACTTCTTCAATCCAGACAATACTTCTTTTTTAAACTCATCTTCGGACATCTTCATTATCTTGTCATCACGCTCTAAATAGTACCCAACATATGCAATATGATTATTGTTGTAATGTTTTTTATCGACAAAATTTGTATGTTGTGCAACAAGCATGAGTGGGACTTTATCTGTGCATACATTCAGCCAATACGTCCCATCGAGAAAAGGCTTGTCTGTTTCGATAATTAACACGCGCGCATGTAGGTAATGTAAATTTTGTATGCGCTTTAAATATGCTTCTGGTAACAGGTTCGACGCGGCTTTCGCAAGTATCGGAGAGGGCAGCGTCGAGATAACTACATCAAATTTTTCATCATTTATCAAAAACGCTCCTTTTTTCTCCTTTATCTCGATAATTTCGAATCCCTTTCGCACATCAACGCCTAATTCAATATCCTTTTTTTCTAAGTGTTCAATAAAGCTCTGAAAACCATTTTTAACGTAGCCTAAGTCTTTTGTGCGCTTATGGATGCGCGCCCATAAAAATGAGGCCAAAATATTTCCCGCATATTTTCCGTACTTTTTCCGAAAAAGCTGTTGGAAGAACACTTCCCACAACCTCTTCCCCATAAATTTCTTGGTAAATTTTTCTGCTGAAATAGATTCGTAATACGGAAAAAAAGGCAATACTTTAAGCACGCCAAGACCTAAAACACCCCTCAATTTATCAATGGGGCCGAGAAGTGGAAGCCTAAGGAAGTCGAGTGGGGTATCTACTGGAAATGTTTCATAGCCATTTTTTGTCCAATACAACGAGTCGGTATGGGGTTCACTAAAATATATGTCATTAAAACCTATTTCTTTTGCAAAATCGATGATATCGCTATCATTCGAGAAGAGGTGATGATAGGCTCTTTCAAGCGGCCAGTCCCATCCTTTTCCTTTAAACCCAACAGCTAATCCGCCTAGAATTGGAGCTTTCTCAAATAAGGTAACTTTATGGCCTTGTTGAGCTAAGTCATACGCCGCTGTTAAACCAGTTATACCGCCTCCAAGAATTGCGATCGACTTATTTTCAGCTTTATTTATTTCCCGCATAATTACCGACTTATTAACGCAAAGCCCGTCACAACAAGGCGATGCAATGTGGAACCCAAGGCGCATAGATCTTAGAAGCTAAGAACTTTGGGTCTTTAACTTTTTCCACAGGGACAACAGAATAACCGTAGGCAAACTCAAAATTTGGCTCAGGAAGATGTTCGATTTCAGCCGTATAGAAGTAGCATACCTCATGTTCACCGAAGTCACTATTTGGATCATCGGCCTGGTAATAGGCCGATCCCTTATTCATAAGTGGAGAAGTTAGCTGATCTTTCGTTACGTGCCACTCTCGCTCAAACGCACGATAGACCGCATCTTCGGTCGGCTCAATTTCATCCCCAACAAACAACGGATGAGAAGAACACGTTAAATCGAATACTGCATCAAAAAGCACGTGTTTTCTGTGCTGAAGAATTGCTTGACCATTATATAAAAGGCAGGCAGTGAAGGCTCTGTGTAAGACTTGCTTTTCGTGGGCTTCCCAGCGCTCTATTTTTCCGATAACATTGTCTTCTTTGTCGACTTGAGCAAGATATTGCTTCTCAGAATAATAATCCATGTGTGTATTCTAACATAGGACGTCGGTCGGTTATAATAGAGTCATGGTTAGGAAAATCTATATTAAATTTGCTCTTATCTTCTTATTAATCTTTGAGGTTTTCTTGCTTGTTGGAAATCCCGTAAATGCACAGGTGGTGTGTTCAAATAAAGACGACTGCCAAAATAAAATTAAGGAATATGAAGAAAAGCTGAACTCAACGCGCGAGCAAAAAGGAAATCTTACGTCGCAAATCCAGCTTACAAATACACGCGTAGAGCTTGCTCAAGTTCGTATCCAAAAAACACAACATGACATCGAAGCAACACAAAATGAGATTGCGCAATTATCAGACAAAATCGAACGACTAAATTCGACTCTCGATCATTTAAGTGTTATTTTGCTGCAAAAAATTGTTCAAGGATATAAAAATAAGGGGGCGAGTATGCTTGACGTCTTATTATCAACTGAGGCTTCAACACTTACTAATCAATTGAAATATATTCAGATTGCGCAGGAAAATGATCGACTTCTTGCCCTGCGCACACAACAGGTAAAAGTTAATTTCTCAGAACAAAAAACGCTTCGTGAAGATAAAAAGACTGAGCTTGAGAAGCTTGAAAAGGACCTTGAGGCACAAAGAGTTGACTTAAAAAATCAGATTGCGCAGAAAAATGTACTTTTGGAGCAGACAAAGAATGATGAAAAGAAGTACCAGCAACTCTTAAGCCAGGCCTTAGCAGAATACCAAGCAATTAATAAAGCTGTTGAGACAGGACAAAAGATTGGTGAAGTAAAAAAGGGTGATCCTATTGCATTGATTGGAAATACTGGATATCCTCATTGCTCGACTGGTGCACACTTACATTTTGAGGTTCGCCAGAACGGAACCTGGGTTGATCCTAGTGGTTACTTGGGCAAAAACTGGTCATGGCCTATTAGCGAACCTATTAATATTACTCAAGGATATGGAGTAACTCCTTGGTCTTGGAGATATTCATATAGTAATGGCATTCATACGGGATACGATATGGTGAGTGGTGGAAGTGAGGTTATTCGAGCGGTTGCTGATGGAACGCTTTACTCTTCATCGCAGAATTGTAGTGGTGCTGTAATCAAGATTAAGTACATTGATCATGGCGGAGGCCTCATGAGTTTCTATCTTCATGTACAGTAAGCAAGAACGCGCCCTTCGAACATGAGGTAAAACCCCACGGTCTCCGGGCGCATATCTCGCGCTTCTTGTGGTGGCCGAGCTAGTCGGCAACCGAAACGTCCTCGAGGGCGAAGGTAAGTGCCACCCAACCTTGGTTGGGGTCCAGTATGAGCACATACCTCTGGCCAGGCTCGGCGTCACGGGGCGTCTTCAACCCACAGCCTGAGTAGGTGTTGCCGTTGTAGGCAACGTCCACACTTTCGGCTCCGCCCTTGGGCGTCCACGTGGCCTTGTCCGGCGATGCTTGCAGGGGCTCATCAAACGTGTGATGCATCTTAATTGCTCCCATTCTGCCATCCCGAAGTGGATAGCACCCAAAACACTAGTGAGTTAATGGGCTAGGTGCTATCCACCATACGTAAAAAGTGCGAGAAAAATGAATACAAATTCTACATTGGACCTGCTTAACGGGCTAATGTATTAATTGTGAGGGAATTATACTCCTAGGAGATTATTTGTTCAAATTTGCTGGGTTGTGTGGACCGGAGGGGACTTGAACCCCTGACCCCCGCACTGCCAGCGCGATGCTCTAGCCAACTGAGCTACCGGCCCAAACACTTCCAGTTTTTCTATTATACACGAGCAGGTCGCTCAGCAAAGCGATTTTGATATAATTTTAGGGTGACAAAGCAATCTATTGTTATTCTTCACGGATGGGGAAGCAATCCAAATCGTTGGAAATCTATTCACGACGCACTCTCTGATCTCGCAAAAGACATGGGTGGCAAGGTATATTCGCCATTCTTGCCTGGATTTGATGGAAAAGACCCTCAGAAAGCTCTAAATATTGATGATTATGTCGCTTGGCTTGAGAAATATATTGAAGATAACAGGCTGGGGGATGTCGTTTTAATAGGACATTCGAATGGCGGCCGCATCGCGATGCGATATGCGGCCACACATAAAAATGTGGCGAAACTTGTGTTAATTGCCGCCGCGGGGGTACCAAATACGCATTTGTCGCTAAAAAGGGGTGTATTTAAGGTATTCGCAAAGACCGGCAAAGCTATGTTATCGCCACTAAAAGGAACTTCTTTATATTCTGTTGCAGAAAAGGTTTTATATAAAGCCGCTCGCGAGTCTGATTATCTTAAAGCCAGCCCCATTATGAAAGAAACCATGCAAAATCTTTTAGCTTATGATGCGACGAGCGATCTTAAAAAGATAATCTGCCCGTCGCTCTGTATTTGGGGAAGAGAAGATAGTGCCACGCCACTTTGGATGGGAGAAAAGATTGTGGCAGACATTCCGAATTGCAACATAAAAATTATTGATGGTGGCCACAATGTTCATATAACACACCCAGAAATTGTGGCAGGATATATTAAAGACTTTTTATGAGCTATATAACGGCCATATTGATTATCGGCTTCCTTAAATACACTCAACAGGTTTTATATGCCGTGTATCTTTTGCAATTAAAAGAGTATCGACATGATCGGCTAAAGGAACATTTGCTCCGCAAACATAAATATGTGCACCATGCATTGTTTCACACTGGAATTGGCTCACCACTTTCACTCGATATGTTGCCGCGCCCAACAGGCAAAGCATCTATCATCGTCTTCCTTGCTCTTATATTGGGCGCACTGCTTATCTATATGCTCGGCATTACCGGCGTTGTAGCTGCATTATTATTCTCATTAGTCATTGTGCTTCTGGCTCAAGGTTTTATTGCTCCAATCGAGCATGGGCTTCGCCAGAATACATATAAAAATGCCCGCGCAAAAATCATTGATTTAAAAGCCCATGGACTCACTGTAATTGGCATTACCGGCAGCTACGGCAAAACCTCAACAAAAGATTTTATAACCCATATTCTCTCAACAAAGTTCCCGGTGCTTTCTACAAAAAACAGTATTAACACACCACTCGGCGTAGCTCGATCGATTATTAAAGACTTAAAACCAGAACATAAATTTTTCGTTGTAGAAATGGGCGCATATAAAGTTGGTGAAATTGCAGAATTATGCGACATTGCTCTACCTGATGTAGGCGTCATAACAGGCATTTCTAATCAACATCTTAGTCTTTTTGGATCGCAAGAAAATATTATTCGTGGAAAATCCGAACTTTTCGATAGTTTAAATCCAAATGGCACCGCATATATTAATGCACATAGCCCACATGCACACAAAAGTAAAAACACACAAATTTCAGTCGTTGAATACTCAGAAGAAAGTCTTCCCAAAGCCCTAAAAAGTGCCTTGCACACAACCAATCTTCCAAAAGAATTACAGCAGAACGTCGTTCCGGGAATGCTGATTGCCTTAAGCTTTGGATTGTCAGAACAACAAATTATTACTTCGTTATTAACACTTGGGGCTTCAGAGAAAACTATGCTCGCAGTTAAGGGAAGAAGTGGCGCATTCATTATTGATGATTCCCATAACATGAGTGAAATGGGGACAAAGACGGCAATTTCATATCTTTCTTCGCTTCCACAAAAAAATAAACTTCTTATTATGCCGTGCATTATTGAGCTTGGCGATCAGGCAGAAGAGGTGCACCGTCGCATAGGAAATATGATAAAAGATAATGATATTGAGGCGATAATAACAACGGAGGATTATTTTGACCAAATTGCTGAGACGTCACCAAAAGATAAAATTCGCCTTATTCCAAGACCAGATGTTGTGTGTGCATATTTACGCGACCGCGTTACAAAAGACTGGGCAGTTGTTTTAGAAGGAAGAATAAGTCCACACATTATTAGTTTTCTGACAGAAAAAGACAGTGTTTAAAAAACCAATTTCCATTAGTTTTGCGCCAAACTTTCAGAACGACGATCTTTCTTTGGCGCTGAGAATGGTGTGCAATCTCATCCCAACATCAACACTAGCAATCTCTCCTGAAAAACTTAAGGATTATATCGTTCAGTTTTTTCCGCAACATGAAGTATTTCTTTTTTCTTCAGGTAGATCTGCCCTGTATTACGCTATAAAATCATTGGGTCTCGCTGAAGGCGACGAAGTTCTTGTACAAGCATTTACCTGTGTTGCGGTTCCAAATGCAGTCATGTGGAATGATCTTCAGCCGAAATTTGTTGATATCGATGCTTCATATAATTTTGACCTTGTTGATCTTGAGCGAAAAATTACTCCACAAACTAAGGCGATATTGGTTCAACATACTTTTGGCATTCCAGCAAATCTTGAGATGATCCAAAAGCTAGCCAAGAAACATAATCTGTTTATTATTGAAGACTGCGCCCATGCTTTGGGAAACACGTATGGCGGAAAGGCCCTGGGGTCATTTGGCGATGTTTGCATCTTAAGCTTTGGGCGCGATAAAATAATATCTTCTGTGTTTGGTGGTGCGGCATTTTCTAAAGACCCTAAAATTGCCGCTGCATTAAAAAACTTCGAATCGCAGTTAGAGCCCGCACCTCAGTTTTTCGCCTTACAACAGCTTTTCTATCTCATAATATATGCTATGTCGTTGCCGTTTTATAACCTTTATATTGGCAAGATTTTACTAAAACTTTCGCGAATACTTGGCCTACTATCACAAGCTGTTTATAGAAAAGAGTGGAGAGGCGACATGCCACACTTTACCCATTACGCGTTTCCAGAAAAACTCGCACATCTTGCATTGCACCAATTGCAAAAACTCGACTCCTTTACTGCACACAGGGAAAGAATGGCCACCTATTATATTGAGCAGCTAAAGCTCGATCTTCCTGCTGCTCCCTATCTTCGCGTACCTCTTGTGGTAAAAAATAAACACCTGTTTCTTAAGAGGGCGCAGGCAGAGGGCCTACATCTTGGTAATTGGTATAGAGGCGGCGTAGACCCCGTAGGAACGGATTTAGAACACCTTAGCTATACCACATGCCCGAAGGCAGAAGAACTCGCCAAAACAACCATTAACCTTCCTACCCACATTAATATTTCTCTCGAAGATGCAGAAAAAATCGTCGCTTTTGTACGTCTTCATAAAAATGATGAATAATATGAATATGTCAGTTGAGGAAATAACTTCAAAAGAACAATGGAATAATTTTGTTGTGTCGGTTACCGACGATACATTTCATCAGGCTTGGGAATGGGGCGCGACGTATAGAACTAAGGGTTCGAAAGTTTGGTATTTTGGTCTGCTTGACGAACATAGAAACCTTATCGGTGTTTCCTTAACTATTAAAGTCAGTGCAAAGCGTGGCTCCTTTTTGCTCGTCCCACACGGCCCACTCTTTACGAGTGCCATTCGAGACAATAAGGGAGAATTATCCCGCGCGCTAAAAACTCTGACATCTTTTCTTATCAACACAGCTAAACAAGAGGGCTGCACATTTCTTCGACTTGCCCCAACACTTCAAAGAAACGAAGAAAACGAACAGGTTTTTCGAGCGTTGGGATATAGAAGGGCTCCGATTTTCGTTCAGTCCGAGCTTTCTTGGAGGCTCAATCTGGCGCCGTCAGAAGACGAGCTCCTTTCAGGAATGAGAAAATCTACCCGCTACATCCTTAAGCGCTCGGATTCATATGGCCTGTCCATATCCAGCTCGAGCGATTCCGCAGATTTTGAAAGATTTTATGATCTATATAAGGAGACCGTAAAAAACCAAGAGTTTGTAGGGCAAGGAAAAAGTTTTATTGAAGAAGAATTCCGCACCTTCGCGGCCTCAGGCAACGCTCGTCTATATTTTGCTCAAACCGAAATAAATGGAAATCCACTGGATCTAGCTACAGCAATGATAATTACCCAGGGCTCTTCTGGTTTTTATCATTACGGCGCATCTCGTAAAGACGATAAAAACACCCCTGCCCCCCACTTACTACAGTGGCACATCATTAAAGATTTAAAATCAAGAGGTTTTTCTTACTATAATTTCTGGGGCGTTTCTGAAGAAGACAAGCCAAACCACCCATGGAGAGGTCTCTCTATTTTCAAAAGGGGTTTTGGTGGGGAAGAGCTAGCCTATGTTAAAACCCAAGACTACATATTAAGCCCTTTATATTGGTTAAATTGGGTCGTAGAAACTGCGCGAAGAATTAAAAGAAACTACTAAATCGTCTTTATCCTTTCCTAGAAGCCTATACTTATTTGTGTATAAAATTCAGTTGATTTGTGGATAACCATTGTTTATATTTGTGGATAAATTATCCACATATTCAAAATGAACTGGGAAGAATTTTTAACTTTTGTCGCAGCGCAGGAATCGTCTCCTGTATTATCTTCTGTTCTTGTAAATACGAAACTTGAGTCTGTCGAAGATTCAAAAGTTATAATCTCCCACGAGAACGGAGGCGGGAAAATGTTCTTGGATGGAAGGAAAAAGCTCATAGAGAGCCACTTGTCGTCTTATTCCGATAAGCCAATGACCCTGGAAATTATTGTTAAAGAGAAGAAAAAGAAGAAAACTACTCCAAAGGGCTCGGATATTTCTTCTGCCCAACAGACGCCCGACCTTCCTCTTATGGATTTTAGCAACAATCTAGAAGCTGTTCTTCGAAAGGCGGGCATACAGGATCGTTACACATTTGAGAACTTCGCCGTATCGGCGACGAATCATGTGGCCCACGCAGCAGCACAAGCAGTCGCCGAAAACATGGGAAGAATTTATAATCCTCTTTTCTTATATGGGACGGTGGGTGTTGGAAAGACCCACTTGTCGCATGCTATCGCAAACCATGCACTACAAGCAAACCAACAAAGAAGGGTTTTGTATTGCACTTCAGAGCAGTTTACTAATGATCTTGTTGAGGGAATTCGCGCAAAGAATACAAAGGAGTTGCGCAAAAAATATCGCCTTCTAGACCTCTTAATCATTGATGATGTGCAGTTCATTGCCGGCAAAAGCTATGTACAAGAAGAGTTTTACCACACCTTCAATTCCATTGTTCAGGGAGGCGGCCAAATAATTCTCATTTCAGATAGGCAGCCGCGTGAGATTAAAGAACTTGAAGACAGGCTCCGTTCTCGTTTTTCCGGTGGCCTTATTTTAGACATCCAAAAGCCTGATTTTGAGCTCAGAACAGCAATTTTATTAATCAAGGCTGAGGAGCGCCATATAGAAATAGATATTGATGCAGCAAAAGAAATTGCAGAAAAGGTTACCGATTCGAGAGAGCTTGAAGGAACGCTCTTAAGGCTTCTTTCAATATCGCTCATGCAATCCCAGAGCAATAAAATTACGGTTGAAACGACAAGGGGAGAGCTTGGCCACCGGGCTACTGCAATAGTCCAGAATACTTCACCGCAGGATGTTATTAAAAATGTATGTTCGTTTTATCATATGAAGGTTTCTCTCATTAAAAGCGAAACAAGGAAGAGAGAAGTCGCCACAGTGCGCCAGGTAATAATGTTTGTCCTTCGTAAAAAATTAAAACTTAACTTTGAAGATATTGCTTTTATGTTAAATCGAAAAGACCATACAACAATAATTCACGGTGTTGATAAAATCCAGGACAGAACACTTTCTGATGATCGGTTTAGAGACGAAATAGAGAAAGTAACCACCTTTTCATTATCAACATAACATACACATAAAGACCCACACAAAACCAAAGAGGGGAAAGGTTGTAGGAAAGCACCGTTGCAAATAAAGAAGGCCTGTTATAAACTTATGCACACACACTATTACTACTAATAAATATATATAAAGATAGAATGAAATTTCACATACAGAAAGAAATATTTGAGGAAAACCTCTCAACTGCATCAAGATTTATTTCAACAAAAGTATCTTCAATTCAATCAATCCAAGGAGCTCGGGTAACAACTCAAAAAGACCACATTATTCTTACAACGACAAACCTAAACGATTTCTATTATGTAAAGATACCCGCAAAGATTGAGGAAGAAGGAGAAATTGTATTTGATCTAAAGAAAACAGCTGAATTCATTAATCTTTTAGGAACGGGTGATATTGAAATGAAAATGGACGGCGGGAGCCTTATAGTAAGCCAAGCTAAAAACAAAGGGTATTTTAATACCTATTCAGTAGAAGATTTTCCAACAATTCCCCAAGTAGAAGGAAAAACAATGGAAATAAGCAAAGATATTGTTGAGAAGCTCCAATTAGTGTTTTTTTCAGCTTCAAAAGAAGAGGCGAGACCAGTTCTTACAGGAGTCTTCTTTGGTTCAAAAGGAGGAGCCGGGGAGATTGTATCAACAGATGGATTTAGGCTTTCCCTACTCCGACCAGAAAAAAATTCATCCGAGCTGCCTGGGGTTATTATTCCTTCACATGTACTTGCAGAAGCAGTACGACAATTAAAAAAAGGAGACGCGATTACAGCAATTCTCTCAGACACCGAAAAAACAATGAGTTTTAATTTTGGAGATGCAACAATCTTTTCGCGCGCAATTGAAGGAGAGTTTCCTCCTTATGAAAAAGTAATTCCAAAGACCCATACAACAAAACTACTGGTAGAAAAAGACGAGTTTTTAAGAAATATTAAACTTGTCTCTGTGTTTGCCCGCGAACAAGGAGATATAGTGCTTCTTGATATTAAAAAGAATGGACTCACCCTTCGACCAAAAACAACCCAAGGGACAGATTCACAAGTCTTTATGGAGCAAATTGAACACGAAGGAGAAGAATTAAAAATAGCTTTTAATTATAGATATGTTGTTGATTTCTTAAATACTATCCCAGCAGAAAAAATTGTTATAGAGCTAACAACCAGTACTGCGCCAGCAGTTTTTAGAGACCCAAAGAGCGAAAATTATTTACACATAATAATGCCTCTGCGCACAGAAGAAACATCCCCAGAAGAATAATTACGTTTGGCTAATAGTATCGAATTCCTTTTGTGAAGCAATGATTTTTATGGCTACGTGTGATTGACCAGCGAAAAAGAGCCCTTCTCCAACACCACTCGCGAGAAGAAAATGCTTCTCCCCACCCGTTAAATTGAATACTTCTGTTATTTTTTCTACAGCCGCAGTTGATTGCTTAAGCAGAATCTGAAGACTCGAGTTTGTAAGGATAGAGCGGCCCTCTTCTACAGATAAGAAATCTTCGACGTCTTGGGTTATTGTTGTAAGGCCAAGTTGATATTTACGCGCGCGTTTTGCAAAGCTTTGTAGGTAGCGCGCAGAGTCCTTTTGTTTTACTAGATACCACGCCTCATCAATTATTAGAACGCGCTTTGCTGGGTTGAGGCGTATGCGATTCCAAATATAATCAAGGATAATATACATCGCAACCGGTCTCAGGTTTTCTTCGAGGTCGCGAACTCCAAACACAGTAAATTTATTCTTAATATCAAAATTCGATTGCTGATTAAAAATACCACTCGCCGATCCTTTTATAAATTTCTCGAGTCGTGTTGCTATTTCTGTTGCTTCGGGTGTTTCTAGGCCAAGAAGTACTTTATACAAATCCTCTAAAAGAGGAGGCTCTTTTTTATGCGTTTCCATATCTTGTGTAATTCCCTTTTGTTGATAGACCGCTACAAGAGCCCTATCTAACAACGCATCTTGCGATGGTGTTAAATCACCAACAATAACGCGCATTAACGAATGTAAATTAAGGATCTTGTTTGATAATTCATCTGGCTCGGTATGTTCAGAATTAAGCTCAAACGGATTAATTTTATATTCAGAAGAAAGCGAGAATGACACAAATTCTCCACCAAACAATTCACACATCTTTTTATATTCATTTTCTGGATCAATAATAATTACCTCGGTCCCCATTAGAAGTAGTCTGAGGGCTTCTAATTTGACCAAGAACGACTTTCCTCCTCCAGACTTACCCAAGATAACCGAGTTTGCATTTTCCAGCGTAAATCGATCAAAGATAATAAGACTTCCATCGTGTTGATTTACGCCATAGAGAATCCCCGTATTTGCCGTAAGCGAAGCTGTTGAAAACGGGAACATTGTTGCAAGAGAGGTCGTATCCATATTTCTCCATATTTGTAGCTTGTCTTGGAACATGGGAAGTGTTGATTTAAAACCCTCCTCCATTTCAAGCGTTGCTTTTTTCGCGACGATTAAAAGAGAACCAAGCGTCGACTCAACCTCTTTTGCTGCGCGATCGAGTTCTTTTTCTGAGTCGGCGGGGATTGTTAGATAAAACGCACATTGAAAGAAGCGCTCTGATCCTTGTGCTAATTCTGCTTGGAGTGTCAGCGCATCATCAAGCGAGACTTGTGTTGTAGGATCAACAGCTTTTCCTGATTTAATATCCCCTTCAATTGTCGCTTCCATTTCTGCAATTTTCCTACGCAGATCATGCAAAATATGTACCGATTCTGTTGGATAAATAAACATGGATAAATATATTGGATGGTCAAAAGAAATAAGCGGCGAGAGCCAATTTGCCGACACGTAGCGGGGGTAGCCTACTACAAAGAGAGTACGATAAAACTTTTCATCAATTTTAATATGATTAAAGTCCACCTCTACAAAAGAGGGCGCTACGAGGTCCTTTATTGAAACCATACCCTTGCTCAAAACCGTTGCCGCTGGGCTAGGTGCTGGTTTATTTTTATCTTTCTTCTTTCCAAAAAACATCATACTTCCCTATTTAAGTTGATAGGACAACATCTGTATAATTTTTAATAGGCGCTAATTTTCTTCCTGTCGAAGACGGGTTATAGAGGTTGTAATACAATTCAGCAATTTCTTGTTCAAACAGCGCCCTCCCACCGAGGCCGGTCTTTTTTAAAAGTCGAAGAAGGTGGTCTCTCTTCGGATATAGTGCTGTTTTCGCACGAGCGAATACATATTCTTTTCTAATCTTTCCTTTCGTTGCATTAGTAACACCCATTTCTAATGGCGAAAACGGAATAACAAAGTAAAAGTTCTTTTCTAAAATTGTATTTTTTGTAACGACATTTTTAATAAATTCTCGGTATTCAATTAGTTGTGCATTAAGGAATCCATCTGTTTGGGTTTGCACTTTCTCATCAAGGTAATCGAGGTATGATGAAATATCCATTTTCTTCGATAAGATGACGATTTGGATTGCGAATGAAAGAGAGCTCAAGAGAGATCCATAAGAATAAATTGTTGCCTGTTGTTCTTCTTCTGCAAGAAGACCAAAGTTAACTGCTCCTGCTTCTATGATTGTGCAACACGACATGTCTTTAAGCATAAGAATGTCGTCTTTTACGCCCTCAATTTCTACGAAATTTTGCGTAGATGACTTTACCGGTGCTGATGGTTTTTTCTGTGTCATAACACTTCCTTTGAGTATATTTGTATAGGAGGGAGCTGCTGCTCGTCAACAGTAATATTCATTGTATCAAAAAAGTATTTGCCTCCCAAGTCTTTCGGATTAACTGCATAGTCTCCTGGTGGAAGCGGATGGAATGTTGCAAAAAGCCCATGGTGGTTTGTTTTTAGAATGCGAACTGCCTGGCCGGATGATGAATTTACATACACCATAATATTTGGAAGCGGTTCATTTCTATTGTTGTGGACGACGCCTGAGAAGCAGACTTCTTTGTGTTCGGCAACCACCGGTGGAGCTTGAACAACTGGGGCTGCTGGGGTGGCTACGGCAGGTATTTCGGCTTGATTAGTTGGAGCAACAACTGGTGAGGCTGGCTTTCCACTAGAAACAACAGGCGCCGGTTGTTGTAAGAGTGTGCTTATTTGTTGCGCCTTCTTCTCTGGTTCGACAGGGTCGTGCTTTTTTGACTCAAGATATTTTGCAAGTTTTTGGTTTGCATCAATATGAGTTAGTGTTGTGTTTTCGTCGCCCGAGACGAAGACGCCTTTTAAAAAGTCGGGCGCAGCGTTTCTCTTCATATAATAGTATTGCGAAGGGGAAAGAAGGCTTGTTGCAAGGTTCTTAATCCACACATCAAGCTCGCGTTCGTTATAACGATACATTGCGAAGAAGGCTCCTCCCCCCATAGTAAGAAGAGCGAGAACTATATTAAATGGCTTTATTGGTAGTAGGAGAAAATATACGAGAACCGAGAAGCCAGCGAATACCAATAAATACACAAATTGCTTAATGGTTAAAAAACCAATCAGCTTAAATTCGAACGAAGTAATCTGGCGAGGAACGGCATGTTGTTCCATGGAATCAGTATACAGAATTCTGTCTAAAGGAGAATTTTTTCTGCGAGTTCTTTCATTTCATCGGGCGATATTTCTTTGACTGCAGACAAGTCAATTCCATTATGATGGGCATCACCCTCGAAGCGAGGAATTACACGAATGTGCGCATGGGGAACCTCTTCGCCAAGTGTTAGATAGGTGATAAAGTCGGGTTCTACAACGTCGGCAGTTTTCAGCGCTAATGTGCGCGCAGCTTCCCAATATTTCCCGAATTCTGGCACGTCATTTACCCAGCGATAATGGCCCTTAGAAATCAAAAGAGAGTTACCTTTATTTAAAGGACGAATGTCTAAAAAACCTAAGAAAAGCTCGTCCTCATAGGTTTTATAGCAGGGAATTTCCCCGGCGACAATTTTGCAAAAAATGCAATCTTCCATGATACAATGATACAACCTATATGCAAAAAGAGAAGGTTATCATCATTGGGGGCGGTCCATCAGGCCTTGGTGCAGCTATATATAATGCGCGCGCCTTTTTAAATCCCCTCGTAATTGCCGGCGCGCCTCCAGGAGGCCAGCTTACGCTTACCAGCGATGTTGAAAACTACCCAGGAATTCTTTCTATTCTCGGCCCTGATTTGATCGTTAAAATGCGTGAGCACGCAGCTCATTTTGATACGAGATTTGTAGATGACAATGTAAGAGAAGTTGATTTCTCCGACCCTAAAAATCTAAAAATAAAAGTTTCTGGCGGACAAGAATATTCTGCAGAGGCTGTTCTGATAACAACAGGCGCCAGCGCGAAGTGGCTCGGTATTGAGTCCGAAACAAGATTGCGGGGTCGTGGTGTGTCTGCGTGTGCGACATGCGATGGATTTTTCTTTAGAGACAAGGTCGTTGCGGTTGTTGGTGGTGGAGACACAGCAATGGAAGAGGCTGCAACATTAACCCGTTTTGCAAAAAAAGTATACATTCTGCATAGAAAAGAAGAGTTTAGAGCTTCGCAGATAATGCAAAAGAGAGTAATGGATAACGAGAAAATCGAGGTGCTTTGGGGAACGGAAGTCGCAGAAGTTCTTGGAGAACAAAAAGTTGAAGGATTAAAACTGAATTTTGTCACCAACACATCAAAAGAAAAAGTTGATGGTGACACTCTTAAGGTTGACGGACTTTTTCTCGCAATTGGTCATACGCCAAACACAGAATTCCTTAAAGATAGTGGTGTGGCGATGAATGAAAAGGGATACATAACAACATCTGCGTGGTTCGCTTGGGAAAAGGCGCAGGGACGACACAAGGATTCAAATCTTCAACTCGATATGGATTGGCAATATGCAACAACAAAAGAAGGTGTTTTTGCTGCTGGTGACTGCGTTGACTATCTTTATCGCCAAGGCATAACGGCAACCGGTATGGGTGCTGCTGCTGCTCTCGAAGTTGAGCGATATCTTGCTGAAATAGACTAATCTTCTTTGTATTTCTCCCCTACCACATAAGAGATTCTTAAGATTTGATTTGTATTCTTATGGTGTTATACGTTCAAAAAAAACCATGAGAAAAGCATTGATTATTTTCGTTGTAGCTTGCTTGTTGTTGATCACTATCTTGTTCTTGCCCAAAGCTAGTAGGGGGCAAGCTCCAACTCCACAAAATCCAGACACAACGATTACTTTAAAGAGCGACAGTACTTGGATGGCTTCGAGAACTCCCGATTTTTCTGACTGGGAATATTCTGTCGCTCCTTCTCGCGGCTTATGCGCCGGAGAAGTGGGTAATTTTGAAGGCGATCCGATGTGGGCAACGAAGCCAAAAAACTATGACAAGGTTTATTTTCGTAAGACGCTTTCGATAAGTGATGTGCCAAAAAGCGCATATTTAAAAGTTGTTATGGATGACGATGGTGAAGTTTTTATTAACGGCCAAAGCGCCCTAAAAAGTTTTGATGGCGTCGTAGGTTATTCAGAAGGAGAAGTTGGTCAGTATCTAAGAAAGGGAGAAAACACAATCGAGCTCATGGTTATTGACACATATGGCGTGTGTCAGTCGGCAGCACTTTATTTAGAAGTAAAGATTCCCTTTGCCGAAAAATATGAATTGAATGTGCCGTTTATGAAACAATCGACCCTAACCTGGGCGCCACAACAATATGCCGGTGGATTATTGGATAAGCTAAAGTGTGGCATTGCTATTGGTGATTGTGGCTGTGCGCTTTCTTCACTTGCAATGCTCCTTAGTTTCCACGGAGTTATAAAAGGTCCCGATGGTTTTAATACGACACCCGATGTTCTTAATGAATATTTTTCAAGAAATCAAACTTGCGATGACGTTGGGTGTATAAGTGATGGATATGCTTATGGAAATGTCGTATGGGGAGCCGTGCATCAGTATACAAAGAAAGCGCATGAGAGATATGGAAGCCCAAAAGTTATGTTTGTTGGCGGCGGCGTATATGATAAAGCAACTGTTGCTGCCGATATAAAAAGCGACAAGCCGGTAATACTTAAAGCCCCTGGGAAAAGCCACTGGTTTGTGGCATCTGGAATTAATGGTCCAACATTTTCAATAAAAGACCCGCTTTTTGATTGGTCGATTCTTGACAATACAGATTATAAAAACGAGGCATCAGAAATGAGGCGATTTACAAAAGTTAATAGTGATTTTAGTGCAATCGAAGTCTTTACGAAAGCGCCCGGGAACATATTGGTAACTACGCCCGATGGAAGGAGGTTGGGTTACGAAACTGAAACAAAGTCTGTCGTAAAAGAAGTTGAAAATGGAAACTATCTTGAAGACGATGTGTCTGTTGTTGTGCGTCATGCAGTTATTCAAACTCCGATAAAAGGAGATTACAAAATTCAATATTTTTCTACCGACAAAGAAATTAAGCCACAATACGTGGTTTTTAGAACTAATCGCTCGGCAGAAAGTATAAAAGAAATAAAAAATGATATTAAAGAAGGGATGGTAACGAATTTTGATTATGATCCAGACTTCGTATTGCTTACGCCAACTATAGCGGTGACGCCAAGCCCTACAGGCACACTCATTGAAAAACAATCGTATGAAGCTTGTCGGGGAGGGGAGAATCGAACTCCCACCGCGCGCACCCCATGCGCGCATTCTACCATTATACTACTCCCCGTATTGCGTAATCCTTTTTTAATGCCCGCATGTTATAACATAACCAGGTTCGACGGTGGTTACAATTTGAGGCAGTCGAGCTTGTTTTTCGCTAGCGATTATTTTATCATACAGTAAGTTTTAATCTAAATTATTATGGCTAAAGAAGTTAAAGAAAAAACAAAAGTAGTGCAAAAAGAAGATAGTCAAAAAACCCAAGCAGTCGATATGGCTGTTGAACAAATCCAGAAACAATTCGGCATGGGATCTATCATGAAGCTTGGTGACAGAGTTGTGCAAAAAGTAAGTGTTATTTCGTCAGATATTCTTCCTCTTGATGTAGCGCTTGGCGTAGGTGGAATTCCAAAAGGTCGTATTATAGAAATATTTGGTCCAGAGGCATCAGGAAAAACAACACTTTCACTCAATTTTATTGCTCAGGTACAAAAGGAAGGCGGCATAGCAGCATTTATAGATGCAGAACATGCTCTTGATCCGAGTTGGGCAAGAATTTTAGGAGTCGATGTTGATAATTTACTCATTTCACAACCAGATACCGGAGAGCAAGCGCTCGAAATTACTGAGGCTCTTATTCGCTCCGGAGGCGTTGATATTGTTGTTGTCGACTCGGTTGCAGCTCTTGTTCCGAGAAGCGAAATTGAAGGTGAAATGGGCGATGCCCAAATGGGAACCCAAGCACGATTAATGTCACATGCTTTACGAAAATTAACGAGTGTGACATCAAAATCTAATACAACGATTATCTTTACGAATCAGCTAAGACATAAGATTGGTGTTATGTTTGGCAATCCAGAAACAACGCCTGGAGGGCTTGCACTTAAGTTTTATTGCTCAATCCGTATGGATGTTCGTAAAACAGAAAGTATTAAAAAGGGCGACCAGGTTGTCGGGTCGCGCCACAGAGTTAAGATCATAAAAAATAAAGTTGCTCCACCTTTTAAGCAGGCAGAGTTTGTCGTAAATTCTGAAGGCGTCGACAAAGAAGATGCACTTATTGAAGCAGCAATTCTTACAGAAGTCATTACAAAAGCCGGCGCGTTCTTAAAGCAGGGCGATAAAGTATTGGCACAAGGAAGAGCTCAGCTTGCAGAGTTTTTGCGAAATGATCCAAAGATGCGTGAAGAATTTTCACAAGCGATTCATAAGAAAATGTTCCCTGAGGTTGGAGAGAAGCCGACAAAGCCAGTGGCTACGGAAGCTCCAAAGCAATGAGCGATCAAGATATTCACGATTATTTATACTGGTGCGCGGAGCGGTACTTATCATACCGCCCGCGCACTGAGTTTGAACTTCGTCGCTACCTAAAGCGCAAACTTCATAGTCGCGACATCATTGACGCAGACGACCAAGAGCCTTTTCTTAATGCCACAATAAAAAAACTTGCGGAAGAAGGGCATATAAACGACGAAAAATTCCTCAAAATGTTTGTCGATGACCGTCAGTATTTTCGTCCTCGCGGCAAGCGCCGCCTTGTCCTCGAGCTAAAGCAAAAAGGCGTCGCTGAGCCGCTCATTGAGGATTATTTTTCTGGTCACACTCTTGACGAAGTCGCCCTTATAACAACCATCCTTCAAAAAAAGTTTTTCTTCCTAAATATTAAAGATGCATCTGATCTTGACCCAAAAACCATGAAGAAAATAACCGACCATCTTCTTCGCAGGGGCTTCTCATACAGCGATATTAAATTAGCGATTGAAGAATTCGTTAAAAAAAAGTAAAATAGGGCAATTACAAATTGTAAACGGAACAAAAAGTTAATAGAATAAAGGCTTATGATAAATTTGGAAAATCTCTTCTTGAGGCTCTAATTCGTCACCTTTCTATTGATTTTTGTTGCCGGACAGTATTATATGAACATTCAAAAAATGCTTGCCTCCCTACCCTTTTTCAGCAAGCAACCGCTTGAAACACAGCAAAATTCCTCACAAGTCGACCAAAAAATCGATGCTAAAGTCGAGCCAAGAGTCGATATGAGTAACGACAAACGTGTCGAGGAAGCTGAGCTACAAGCAAAAGAAGTCTTGGTGAGAGCCAAAGAGGAGGCGGTTCGAGTTAAAGAAGAAGCAGTGCGATTGATGGAGAAGGCCGAAATGGAACTCCAAAAGACAAAACGCGAGCTTCAAGAAGGTGAGCGAAAGATTCAACAACGCGAAAGCGAGCTTAACCGAGTTAAGCAGGATTTAGAAACAAAAGAAAAAGGCATTGAGGCCGAGCGCACAGAGCTCAAAGCGAAAAAAGATGAAATTCTTGAAAAGCTTGAGAAAGTTGCAAAGCTCAACCAGAGCGAGGCAAAAGAACTCATTCTTAAAGGATGGGAAGAAAAACTCAAAACCGATGTCGCAAAGAGAATCCGACAAGCCGAAGAAAAGATAAAAGAAGACAGTGAGAAGAAATCTCAAGATATTCTTTTAGAAGCAATGCGACACGGCGCAACAGACTACGTCGCAGAATATACACTTTCCACAATTGCTCTCCCCGATGATGCAATTAAAGGAAAGATTATTGGTAAAGAAGGACGCAATATAAGAGCCTTCGAACTTGCTACCGGTGTTGATGTCGATCTCGAAGAAGAAGGAACGATCAGAATTTCTTCTTTCGACGCATATAAAAGAGAGGTCGCAAAAGTCGCCCTTGAAAGACTTATTAAAGATGGTCGCGTACAGCCAGTTCGCATCGAAGAAATCGTCGAACAAACGCGCCGCGACGTCGATAAGATCGTCCATCAAGCAGGCGAAGATTTAGTACACCGTGTCGGTGTATACGATCTTCCAAAAGAACTCGTGTGGATGCTTGGAAAATTTAAGTTTAGATTTTCCTATGGCCAAAACCTTCTTCTTCACACACTTGAAGAAACAAAGATTGGTATTGCCATTGCCCACGAAGTAAAAGCTGATGTGATGACCGTAAAACTCGGTTGTCTTTTCCACGATATCGGTAAAGTTGTTGAAGATAAAGAAGGTTCCCACGTCGATCTCGGCGTCGAACTTCTTAAAAAGCACAATATGCCTGCAGCCGTAATCCATTGTGTTGCTGCATCACACGAAGATATTCCTCTCGAGACCGCAGAGGCTGTCATCGTATATATCGCAGACGGCATTTCTGGAGGACGACCCGGTGCGCGTCATGAAGATTTCGAACAATACCTTAAGAGAATTAGGGATTTGGAAGAAATCGCTATGCAGAGCAAGGGTGTTCGCGAAGCATACGCTCTTCAGGCCGGCAGAGAGCTCCGTGTTATAGTCAGGCCAGACGATATTTCTGAAGACGAGGCAGTTGTCTTGTCCGAAAAGATTAAGGAAGACATTAACGAAAAGTTCCCTGTTTTCCCTGGTCAGGTCACGATTACCGTCATACGTGAGACACGAGCTATTGCAACAAGCCATTCCTGATATAGATTGTTACAATAAGAGGTTTTTAATATAGATTGACAGGAAAGGCAAAACTGTCGTATGATATTCCTCAGCTCTAATTTTAATTACGGGTCCTCCTAGACACCTATAATAAAAAATAGAGCTGAGGAAGGGGGTGAAACTATACATGACAAAAGCAGACTTAGTCGCACAAGTAGCGAAACGAGCAAACCTTACATCAAAAGCAGCAAAGGATTCAGTAAATGCTGTTTTCAGTACCGTCTCTGAAGCAATGAAACGAAACGAAAAGGTTGTTGTTACTGGAT
>CAZTOA010000004.1:32945-40749 GCA_964614975.1 uncultured Gammaproteobacteria bacterium
TAGTACGTAAGCGAGCAGCACGCAAGGGAAGAAATCCCCAAACCGGAGCTGAAATCAAGATCCCAGCAACAACTACACCAGGTTTCACAGCTGGAAAGACTCTTAAAAAATTAGTCAAATAACAGTTTTGTTCTTGACTACTAAGACAAGCCCTCTGCTTTGCAGCGGGTTTGTTTTTAGCTTATAATTAATATATGAGGAATGCACTTTTGACCTTTGTAACCTTCTTAATAATTTTCTTCGGTGCTCTAGTCGGCTTTTCTGAAAAAACAACAACAGTTCTTGCACAAGTTGAAGTAAAAGGCGAGTCTGTAGAATACATGCTTCCTTTTGCTGGTCTGCTTCCTGATAATCCACTTTATTACTTTAAAGAGGTGCGTGATAATTTTTGGCTCTTTTTTACCCGCGATAATATGAAAAAGGCAGAAGTATTAATTCTTTTCTCAGATAGAAAGACTTCTGCAGCACAAATGTTATCTAAAAAAGGAAAATGGGAGCAAGGTGCCGAGACAATGCTTGAAGCAGAACAAGATTTTAAGCGCATGGTCGATATGGTTATTCTGTCAAAAAATCAAGGAGTTTCCCCTGAAGTTGCCTTCATTGCCCAAATGAAACAGAGCAATAGGAAGCACCGAGAGGTTATCGAAGGGCTCCTAGCAGAGACGCCAGAGGGTTCGCGAAAACAACTTGAAGAAGCAGTTGAGCTGAATAATGTTCTTGCAGAAAAACTTAACGAGTCGTTTTAACCTTTTCTTCTTTATCTCTCAGTAATCCAAAAACTACGCCTACAAGAAGCATGTTTTGTATGAGTGTTAGCCAATAATGATCGACCAAACCCGTCATAATAATGGCGATGAAAACTAATGCGCGCTTTTTAGTTGCTAATTGAAAAGCGATCCAGGCAAAAAGCGCAGTAATAATCGTTCCCCCTTGCACAAGCAATAAGAGAAAGATGTTGTGCACAGGTTGTAAAAAGAATTCTGGATATTTTGAAGGGAATTGAGCTTGGAGATAAAGACTATTGCCAAATCCAACACCGAACAAAGGATTTTGTTGAAACATAATGAGCGCCTGCTCAATAAGCGTTATGCGCTTGTCGATAGAGTATGTGTCGCCTTTTGCCTGGAAGAATAGAAAGCCCAAAAACAATGGAATGAGTATTCGTGAAGCGAGGCAAGGGAGGCACAGTTTTTTAGATTTTAACGGTCGATCAACAAACTGTAATAATGCTGAAGTTATTGTTATAAGTAAAAAAGTGCCAATAGCGGCTTTTGAGAAAGAAAAAAACACGAGAAAAGATGCTAAAGCCGCAAGAACTATATGCGGAATTTTCATTGGCCTTGCGCTAAGCGCAAAAGCATATAAAAGCAGATAGAACCCGCCCAGGCTATTTGGATGCGAAAATGTCCCGTATGGGCGGAGAATTTCTACTCCATTGAGCGATGCTGTCGCAATCCCAGGTGATGATAAGCTAAAGAATCGCTCGCCAAAAAAATAGAAGATTCCCTGCAGCGAGCCTTTGTTTATAAATTGGAGCGTCGTAAGAACCCCCTGCATTGCAGCGCCTGCGATCAGCGCATTTAAAATAAGTGCACCATTCCTCTTTGTTTCGTGAGCGAATATAATATACACGGTATACACCTCAATAAGCCTTGCAACAGTATAAAGTGCCATCTGTGGCACCGGGGCAATAAAAATATTCGCTACCAAGGCTGCCCCTAAAATCAGCAACAGCCGCGCATTCTTTTTTACATGTTCCTTAATCTGGTCACAATAAAAAACAGCCAACAGCACCAAAATAATATCAATTAAATAGAGCGTTGGGGCAAGATAATCAATGCGTACTCCAGAAACGAAAGAAAAAGGAAGAAAAAAATGTTTACCCAACTGAGTAGGAAGCAGAAATACAAAAGCCAACAATAAGACTTTATTTATTTTTTCCTTCACGTTCACATTCTAACAGACGCCGAATGGTACAATATCATCATGTTGCGACGCAATAAAACAGTACAACGCGAGTACGAAATATTAGACCGTTATGAAGCGGGTATTGTTCTTACTGGTGCAGAAGTTAAATCAGTAAAAAAACGCGGTATTCATTTCGAAGGAGCCTTTATAAAACTTGTCGGTAACGAAGCCCTTCTCCTTAACGCAACTGTAGAAGGCTACGACTTTTCTCGTCCAGAAAATTACGACCCAAAACGTTCAAGAAAACTCCTCCTTCACAAAAAAGAACTACTTAAAATTCAAAGCAAATTAGGACAAGGCCAAAACCTAGCAATTGTTCCCATTTCAAGCTATATAAAGAAAGGCTTTGTTAAGCTCGAAATTGGTATTGGAAAAGGTAGAAAAATGTGGGAAATTAAGAAGGTTGAACAATCAAAAGATGAGCGTCGCCGTATTGAAAAAGAGTTAAAAGAGTACATTAAAACTTAATGAATATTCTTCTTGTTGTAGCTATTTTCCTATTCCTACTCAGTATTTTCTGCTTTATATGTGCTTTTGTTGCCATGAGCGGGCCACTTTATAAGAGGTTCTTCAAATGGTGGCTCACCTTCTTCGGTGTACCCGCAAATATTCAAGCTCAAGTGCCGATGGAAATGTATGTTCGCCAAGCTAAAATAGCGAGCTGGCTATTCATCTTCTTAGGCATTCTCACGGCCGGAACAGGCTGTTTTATGTTATACTTATAGCCTATAGGGGATGTCGGGAATCGACGTGAAGATTGTACTTTTATAAGCGGCTAGAACGGAGTCATCCGTTAAATACAAAACACAAACGCAGAAAAACTTTCTGACGTAATGGCTGAGGGAATTTTCGCGGATATGAAGTCCCCTAAAAAGGCTTTTGTTCCAGCGTTCCAATTCGCTTAAGTGTTACCCTCTCTTAGCAATGTCTTGAGCTGGGAGATGAAAATCATAGACTATGGTGTAATGCGTTTTCGATGAGCCATTGCATTGAGAAAATTTCATCGGCTTTTCTGCAAGGTTTGCGAGTTTTACCTGCAGGATAGAAGCAAAAACCTGATATTTCTAGCTATAACGTTTATAGGATGCCTTTGCGGACGGGGGTTCAACTCCCCCCATCTCCACCAAATCATTTAGATTGCTGTAAAAGCCTAAACTTGCCCTTAAAATCAATATTTGGGAGTGTTAGGGCAGCTACGATACATAATCCTCCGATTAGTGTAGTAATTGTTGGGATCTCTTGATAAGCAAAATAACCAATAGCAATTCCAAAGATAATCTCAGCAAGTAAAAGAATACTTGCGACCTGTGCTTCGAGAACCTTGTATCCATAGAGAACAACGTATGATACAAGAGTCATTACTGCAGAAAAACCTACAAGCCAATACCAAGTCGTGGCAGAAAAGCTGAGTGATATGGCCTGACCTGTGAAGTATAAGAAAGGCAACGCGAACAAAGTTGTCAGAGTATTTGTGATTAAGCCAACTTGGGATAATGAGTATTTTTCCGTTAAGTTCTTACTTAGCGCCATTGTTAATCCAAAGCATGTGCCTGAAGTGAAGGCAGCGATAAGTGGAATAATAGCGAAGCTGGTAAAGCTGTTTCCATAAATGAAGATCAATCCAACAAAAGACAGCAGAAGACACACGAGTTTTACACGTGTAATTTTTTCACCAAGTAAATAGTAACCGTAAAGATACTGTGAAATGGTTGAAGCCGCGTAAAAAACAAAAAGAGTGAGGCCAATGGGGAGGTTATTAAATGCGATGATTATTGTGACATAATCCAAAAATGCCACAACGCTTCTAAAGAAAAAGAACTTCAAATCAGGTTTATCGATTTTTTTGAAATCACGTAATAAAGAACTTATTAACAAGAGAGCAAAACTAACCAAGATTCCTCTCATGAACAATTGAGGAAATACAGAAAGTTCTGTTGAGATTTGTCGAATAAATAAACCGTAGGTGGCGTAAAGAAGCGCGGAGAATAGGATTGAAAGTGCTCCAAGTGAGTTCGGTTTCATGTGCTTATTATATCATCAACACCTACTTCCATACCTCTTCAATTCAACTACTTAATTGAACCAGCGCTCTATAAATGCAATTGGCGCGGGTTCAGGACCGAAGTCCATCCACCGCGCCAAGAGCACCTACTATCGATCAGTACTTCCAGTAGCCTCCTGGCCACTCAACAGTGAGTGACCCATTGGCATTCTCCGTCACCACCAACTTCTCGAGGATACCAAACGGTATTTCGATTGTGCAGCCGGGGCCGCACAGCGGGTGGCGTTCGGAGATGAGGGATCCGACGACAACCACATCGCCTTCGCGATGGATGTCGTAAAAAACCTTGTTCATCCACGTTAGGCTCAGGCGACCGTCGGTTTCGATGCGTGCCTTGTTATCGGAGATTTCCGTGGTTCCATAGCTGCCGGACATGCCGACAACGACCATCGCTAAGACCGCGATCAACGCGACGCCAGCGATTGCGATGACTAGGCCGATGAAACGTCCTTCGCTTTGCATGACTGCCTCCTAGAATAAGTGCTCTTGATTGGTTGCCACACCAAATATAAAAAACTTTATACCTAGTCTGGCAACATCAAAAGCTATGTACTGATCAAAAAGTTAAGGTGCAAGTAAATCTCTAAATCGACCCAATTTCAAGCTAATGAAATGAGTCGCGATAGAGTGGTTG
Organism: uncultured Gammaproteobacteria bacterium; assembly: GCA_964614975.1. Lineage (GTDB taxonomy): Bacteria > Patescibacteriota > Microgenomatia > UBA1406 > HO2-37-13b > OLB23. The sequence goes on from CAZTOA010000004.1 coordinate 37,610, forward strand.
TATTACACCAAATTTACTATAGGTTGTAAAGTGAACTTGAGCTTGGCGATTATACATGAGGCGAATTCTAATAGTATAATCACAGCATGGATTGGAAGATATTTGCAATAATTGCCCCGTTTCTTCTTGTGTGCTATCAAACTCTAGCAAAATTAGTTCCAAAAGACACTCCGAGCCTACTTGTAAACGCATACATGTTATTGGTGGGGGCAATTACTATGTTTCTCCTTTATTTAACCAATTCTCCAAGCAGGATCTTAACACTACCCATGAAAACACTTTGGATTGTTGTTGGAATCGGGCTATGCGTCAGTCTGGCAAATTACTCCATCATTAAAGCTTATTCATTGGGCGCACCACAGTCAGCTTTCAGCTCGATATTTAATCCTCTATATATCATTTTTGGTATTTTATTCGGCATTATTATTTGGCACGAGAAATTGAATGCTCAGCAAGTCGTCGGGATAGGACTTTCGTTAGTAGGCATGCTTCTGATTATTTACCATAGAAAATAGCCCAAGCGGGAAGGGCATCCTTCCCGCTAAAATAGGCTCATTATGAGAAATGAGCAATACACGGTTCGCACGAAGTACGATGATCGTTAAGAGCCGCCACAGCCTCATCTAAAGCTGGATTTCTCACCATTTCAACACGATCTTCAGTATCCCAATATCCAGTTCGAGCTTCCCATACTTCAGGTCCAAGTTCCTCAGACATACCTGGAATTACTGTTCGATCAGCCTCAGCCTCCAGGGCTGAAAGTTGGCGCTGCAAGGCTTGGTATTCAGTACACCAATGACCTCCACGCTCAATATCATCTATTCCTAATAATCTTTCTGACATATTTTTCACCTCCTTTCACAAAAAAACCCGCCTTTCAGCGGGCATCTGGCAAAAAGTGGCAAAAAAAATCCCCGCCGATAAGCGGGGTTGTCTTAGCTAATGCAAAATACTAGCTACCCCGCGAAAGCAGGGTAAAAAATGTACTAGTTCCTTTAATGTATCTTTGTAACAACATAAACATATTATATCATGGTGATACGCAGTCTTGCGCGACTTGTACTATAGGCCATATTATGGTATAATGCACATCTTATGAATATTGAATCAATTCAACAAAACCTGTTCCCATTTTTCGCGATTCTCTCCGTTGCTCTCATAGTTATCTTCTTGTATTTCTGGAAGATGTATAACGCCTTCATTATTATGCATAATCAGGTAAAAACTGACTTTTCTGATGTGCTTATTCAGATAAAGCGTCGTGCATCGCTCATTGAACGATTGGCTTCATTGGTAAAAGAATATGCAAAGCATGAAAACGAAACATATAAGCAAGTTGCCCAAGCTCGTTCTGCCGTCGAAACCTCAAATTCAACAAAGTCTGCTGCAAAAGCAGAAAATATGCTCACCGAGACTTTGCGCTCACTTTTCGCCGTATCTGAAAGCTATCCAAAACTTCAGGCGAGCACAAATTATACTGATCTTCAGTCTCAACTTGAAGAAACTGAGAATCTTATTGCTCAATATCGTGAGCAGTACAATATCGCCGTACAAGAATACAATAATCTTCTTCAGGTATTCCCAAATTTAATACCTGCAGCTGTATTCAAGTTTACAGAAGAGGAATTCTTTGATACAAAAAGCTAAATTATGAAAACTCCTGTAAAAAAAATAACCGGGAAACAGAGACGAATTAGAGCCGCAATAGTTTTTAGTGGTCTTATTCTTACACTCTTACTTGTTCTAACAAGCTCTGTGGCTGCAGCTGTCAAGTTTGGACAGCTTGAAAAGTTTGAGGATTTTGTAGCTCAAAATATAGAAAAAGCCCGTGGTGCTTTGGTTGATCATTATGCGAAAGAACTTCAACAGCAAAGACTTAAAGAAGATGATAAAGCGAGCCTAGACAGCGAATTGACAGAAGATACGTATACATATGAAGAAAATATTCCTGAAGTAACGATAATTAATCGAAATAATGGAACTGCACAGAAACAGACAGTCAGAGTGATCTATCAGAACGACACATCAGTAGATCTTAATGAAATTCAGCGCCAAAACGAAGAATATGTGCGAAAAATGAGCGAGCAAAGCAAGCTTAACCTCGAAAACTTTCGCATGCAAAGTCAGCAAAGTATGCAGGAATTTGAGCAATCCGGTCAGCAGGGAATGGAGGAATTCAGAAAAACACAAGAAGCCGAACAACAAAAAAGAATGGAAGAATTTAAACAGAAATACGATATAAAGTAACCTCTTTTTTCTTCATTAATTCGTACACGCAACACCGGGTCGACAGACATGTTGAGGAGACTGTTGTGGAGGGCCATCGCAGATAGTGATATTCGCACTTAAAAGCTTTTCTTTTAGCGCAATGCGACAATGGTTTTCTTTAAAATACGAGTAGCCACCAAGAAGTGAGAATAGAGCCAAAACAGCAACTACCAAAAGAACGCCAGGCATGTGTTGTTTTCTAAAAGGTTTTTTCATGAATGACTTGTAGCTTTCTGCGTTTTTCTTAAGAACACGTACCAATACATGAAGGCCACATATCCAGCATAAAGGGTAATCTGCGCAATGTCCATACTTTTTGTGATACCAAAGATTGCCTTTATCATCTCAGCTACATAACTTTCACCTGCTGGAATAAGCGGAAGTGATATTTTTGTAAGTTCTGGAACAATACCAGCTTCGGCAAATTCATGGATACCACGAGAGAGAAGCCCGGCCGCAAAGAGAATAAGCAAAACGCTACTTGCTCTAAAAGCGTAGTAGACAGGCATGCGTAATGTCGCTGTGAAAAGAGCGATTGAGATGAGAAGTCCGCCAACAATTCCCCACGTGAATCCTAGGAAAATTGCTTGTGGATTAGACGAGAAATAAATTGTCGTTAAAAATAAGACGATTTCGAATCCTTCTCTAAATACTGCAGTAAAAACCAAGAAAAATAACCCCTTTTGTTCTTCTCTTTCTACTGTCGTCCTAACTTTCTGAAGAAGTCTAACTTTATGTTGCGAAAAATACCTATGCAGAAAGAAAACGGCCCAGGTTATAAAGACTGCGGAAAGCGTCATAAGGACCCCCTCAACAAACTCCTCGACACGACCGGAATAAATTTTTTGTACTTCAAGTCCGAATAAGCTGCC
>CAZTOA010000004.1:40759-42035 GCA_964614975.1 uncultured Gammaproteobacteria bacterium
TTTCCCACAAACCAAGGACGTTTCCTTCGGAATCTTTAAAATAAGCAGAATAACCCATTTCGCCAACATCCATTTTTCCTCGAATTACTTCGCCCCCATGTTGAAGAATTTTTTCTGACGCAGCCTCGATACTGTCTACATTTATTGTAATGACTGGATTCTTAATAGGTTCTTGTCTTTTTAACATGCCTCCATTAATAAAACCTTTTTCTTGAATCTCCGCCTTATCGTTTGTTGGGCCGGTATAAACGAGAGTGTATTGCATTTGTGGCATCGTAATAATGTTCCAATTAAATACCTCTTTATAAAATGATTGTGCGCGATCAACGTTGTCTGCTGGAATTTCAAAATGTACAACCTTATCCATACGAGCAATTATAAACTACCAAATCCGATAAATAACCCCCAAGCTAGCGCGACAAGTAACCCAGGTATGACGTTAAAGAAAATAAATGACTCTTCATATGAAGGCATTGCATCGTAGAGGAATGTTCTGTAGCCAACAGCACTAAAAATAATATAGATAAAACCGTAGGCAAACGTTGCTGCTGTCGAAGTATCTGAGCTTCCAAAGCCACTAAACAAAACATGAAAAGCCCACAAGGTGCTTACAAAGCCACAGAAAATCGTACCCATAATAATGGCAACAATTTTTGAAGATTTTGTACTCTGCTTTAGTTTTCTCATATATTTTTAGAACGGATATCCTTTTAGATTCTGCAGACCCTTTGCAGCTGAGATTTCCCCCGTAAGGTTATCAGCGTGGCTAATAATGAAACGATGGAAAAAGCGCCAGACTGGATATTCTCCCATACCCCAACCCGAAAGATCTACTTTATTATTTTCAAATTCTTCATCGGAAAGCGTTGAAAGATATTGATCGGTTTGTTCATATACTGCCTTTGCATATTCTCGCAGCTTATCTACTTCGACGTGAAGATTCTTTGTCCATTGCACAAAATCTTTTTCCCACGTTTCGCCCATTGTCGGATGGGGCTCACTAAGACCCATTTTTCCCGCCCATCCCTGATCCATAAGCATTGGAGTTTTGCGCAGCATGCCGTTTAACATCATGTCTTCTGAGAATACAACGTGTGCATATGCGGCGCCTACGGAAAGGGTTTTGCCACCAGGTTGATGGTCGGCAACTTCGTTAGTAACTTCATTCATTGTACCCTCGAGTGTTTCGTGAGCGTCTTTTATTAATGTCATTGCCATTTCACGTGCTGTCATATTTTAAGAGTAATGTGTAATGGTTACATTTTAAACTATTCGA
>CAZTOA010000005.1:0-23612 GCA_964614975.1 uncultured Gammaproteobacteria bacterium
TACGTAGAGACAAGAAGGAAAAAATTATTTATGGTGTTTATAGAGAAGCGGACTCTTACGGCTATCTTTTCGACTCACTTGGCCTCGTCGAGGCAGAGCGATTCGCATTTGGAGACGATATTAAGCCTGCGATAAAGAAAAAGATCGACGAACTTAATAAAGAAGATACAAAAATTAATCGACTTATTCTATCTGGAGCTGAATCTAAAAAAGTGCGCCAAGACTTATTTACTAAAGATGTTGGCGCGTGGACAAATCCATTAGAAAAAATAGTGGACAATTTCTACCAGGATTATTTAAAGCTGATTGTCGCAAACTCCACAACAATATTCCCTGTTCTTGACTATGATGTGTGTTTTGGAGCATTTATCTTCTCACAAGAAAATAAGGATTTCAGTCTTATGAAGACGAATCTTACGCCAGCAAATATGAAGAGAATTAGTACGCCATCAGTTAATATGTCTTTTATATCAGAAATATTTAGCATGAAAACTATTGGCATCTTCCTCGCTTCCTTTGTTATCTCATTTGGTTTAATATTCGGCTTTTCTAACATGAATCTTTCAAATCTTAAATTTCAGCTGCCCTTCCCGCAGAAAGCCGAAGAAAAGAAAGCAGAAGTTTCACCAAAACCTGAGCCGACTGAGGCTCCTGAGCCATCTCCAGCAATAGAAAGAGCAGATGTTAAAGTCAAGATTCTAAATGGCTCAGGCGTAAAAGGTAAGGCATCTGAAATTAAAAGTGCACTTCAAGACGCTGGCTACACAGACGTAATAACTGGGAATGCTGACAATTTTGATTATGAAACATCAGAAATCCAGGTAAAAGAGGATAAAAAAGATGCATTTACTCTTCTTAAAGAAGATTTAAAGGACTTCGCTACAATAAAAACCGCGGGTGATCTTGATGAAGAAGATACCGCAGATGCAGTATTTATTATTGGCGCAGATATTCAGTAAGCTTCTTTCGCTTCAACAGTTATAATAGCCTATATGGAAGAACATGATATTCAGGACTTAGAGAGCCGTCTTAACGCGCTTTTAGAAAAAATTAGCGTCTCAAATCTTAAAACAAGATTAAAAGATTTAGAGACAAAAACTTACGATGATGCCTTTTGGACAAACTACGAAGAGGCAAACGAAGTGTCACAGTAAATCTCGAATCTGAAAAAAGATATTGACGACGCTGAAATGATGCAGCTTCTCTTCGAGGAAAAGCACTATGACGAGCTAAAAAAGATAATTCGCGAATATGAAATTCGCCTTTTTCTTTCTGGCCCTTACGACAAAAAGCATGCGCTCGTCGGCATACACGCTGGTCAGGGCGGTACAGAAGCTATGGATTGGACATCTATGCTTTACCGTATGTATACTCGTTATTTTGACCAGAAAGGATTTACGTATGAAGTGCTCGATATGATTGATGGTGAAGAAGCAGGCTTAAAAAGCGTCGTTATGAAAGTAAAGGGTCAATTTGTTTTTGGCTATATGAAAAATGAAGCCGGCGTACATCGACTCGTGCGCCAATCTCCTTTTAATGCAAATGGTTTAAGACAGACTTCATTTGCACTCGTTGAAGTTATACCCGTCATTGAAGATAAAGAAATTCATATCAACGACGAAGATTTAGAGTGGCAATTTTTCCGATCAGGAGGCCACGGCGGACAAAACGTTAACAAAGTTTCAACAGCCGTCCGTCTCATTCATGCGCCTTCAGGCATTATGGTAACTTGTCAAAAAGAGCGCAAGCAGGAGCAGAATAGGGAGATTGCGCTTGAAATGTTGCGTGGAAAATTATGGATTCTCGAACAAGAAAAAAGAGATAAAAAGATCGAAACCTTTAAAGGACCAAAACAGGCTTCTTGGGGGCTCCAAATACGATCATATGTGCTTCATCCTTACAAACTTATTAAAGACCTTCGCACAAACCACGAAGATAAAAATCCCGACATTGTCCTCGACGGCTATCTCGACGAATTTATCGAAGCATCCTTGCGAGCTAGTTAAGATTTGCCGTTTAAATTTATACCGTATTCTGGTATTCTTTGAATATGAAACCTGTCGAGAATAAGGCTCAGACACAATCAGTTCAGCCTGATTCTGAAAACATAATTCATAAACTATCAGTTGATGCACCGTTAGAAGATATGACACTTAAAAAAACCTTCTCAATTCTCGGATTAGTAATTGTCCTGGGCATCGTATCGGGCTTCGGACTTAGTTATCTCAATAAAGCAAGTGGTTCAGCAAAGAGTGGATCTCAAACCGCAAATTCCGCAAGCAAAGGAGATGTAAAAGAAACCGCAGGAATAGTTGATAAAAAAACATTTAAAGATTCTGCCGAAGGCAAATTAGAAGAAGGTGGCGATGAAAGCGGAGAAGGTAGTTTTAAGTTAATTCGTCCGGGCGGCGAAGATCAGACGGCATACCTAACTTCTAGTACAGTCGATCTTTCGGAGTACGTTGGTAAGAAAGTACGGGTGTATGGCGAAACATTCTCCTCACAGCATGTAGGCTGGCTCATGGATGTTGGATATGTCGAAGTTCTAAAATAATCACCATGATCGTATTCAATGACGTCACCAAAACCTACGCAACAGGCACCATTGCCCTCAATAACGCCACATTCCAAGTGGAAGACAACGATTTCATTTTTCTAGTCGGACCTTCAGGAGCAGGAAAAACAACAATTCTCAAGATGATTCTCCGTCAATTGATCCCGACAAGTGGCACTATTCTTATTAACGATCAAGAAATTACTCAGAAAAAGTTTAGTGAAGCCGAAAAATTGAGGCTTCGCCAATCGATAGGGGTTGTTTTCCAGGACTTCAAGCTTCTCTTTGACAAAAATATTGTTGAGAACATTGCAATTTCTCTTAAAGTCACCGATGCTCCAAAAGACCGCATTAAATCGGAGGTTGACGAAGCACTTGAATTAGTCGGATTATCTAGTAAAAAATTTATGTTCCCTGTTCAGCTTTCAGCTGGAGAACTTCAGCGCGTCGCAATAGCACGAGCAATCATTGGTGATAGAAATATTATTCTTGCTGATGAGCCTACGGGTAATCTTGATCCAAAAACCACATGGGAAATTATGAAAATATTTAAAAAGCTTGAAGGAAACAAAACAATTCTTATCGCAACGCACAATGTCGACATTGTAAATAGTTTTAAGAAACGTGTCATAACGCTCAACGACGGAAAAATTACAAAAGATAAACGCGAAGGTAAATACGAATTATGAGGGATTTTATTACATCAGTAAAAAGGACACCGTACCAATCACTTGGCTCGTTTCTGATTCTATTTTTTACCCTTTTTCTCGCGCTCTTCTTTTTTACGATAATCTCATTTTTTCACGGCATGCTTTCATATGTTGAGACTCGTCCCCAAGTTATCGCCTACTTTGATGTAAAAGCAAAAGAAGACGAAATCATAACACTGAAGGACCAGATTGAAAAAACGGGTAAAACTTCATCTGTCAATTATGTTTCGCAAAACGCTGCCTTAAAGATTTATAAAGATTTAAACAAGGACAATCCTCTTCTTATTGAAATGGTTTCAGCCAATATTCTCCCAGCATCCTTAGAAATTTTTGCTACAAAACCGGTATATTTATCTGAGCTTGCCGAGTTCTTACAAAACCAACCAATTGTCGACGAAGTAAACTATCAAAAAAGCATTGTAGACCGTCTTGTCGCTCTAACTAATATCTTGCGCCAAGTGACCATAGCACTTTTACTTTTGCTATTTACCATTACCGTAACCGTCTTAATCACTACAACAGCCTTCAAAATATCCTTGAAAAGAGAAGAAATCGAAGTTTTACAGCTTATTGGTGCCTCGAAAAAATATATTCGCAGACCATTCATTAATGAAGGAATGCTTTTCGGGGTTTTGAGTGGCACTGTGGCATTTGTACTTTTTTATGGCATCTTTTTTTACTTTCAACCTTTCCTGAAAAATTATTTGACAGGCATTCCAAAACTTAGCATTGCGAATTTAGAACAATTTAATATATTTGTATTTCCGCCAAGCCTAGAATTTATTGTTCTTTCGTATGGACTTATTGTATTTTTTGGCGCCGCAATCGGATTTATTGGCAACTATCTCGCAACTTCAAAATACATTAAGTAAGACCGTGTAAGACTTCTTTAATTTTCATTTCGTAAGATGTTGTTGTATGGCCGATATCATCATCAACGAAATTCATCCAAATCCGGAAGAAGGTTTTGAGTGGGTTGAAATTTACAATAATAGCGCTGAAAGCATTTCGGTTTCTCGCTTAAAACTTTATGATCAAACAAGTAAGAGTTTAAAGTTTAATAAAGATATAATTCCGGCGCGAGCTTATGTAGCAGCGACAGCTTCAGCGATTCTCAATAATAGTGGCGACACGGTAATTCTCGAGAAAGATGGAATTGTCATTGAAACGATAACATACGAAACTATTCAGCAAGGTAAAAGTTATGCACGCTGCAACAATGTCTGGATAACAAACGTACTCTCAACATATGAACTAATAAATCTTTGTGAAGCACCGTCGGCGGCGCCTACAATTGGGACAAGTGAGCCAATGTCGAAAGATGTACTGACTCAGACGCCGGTAGGACCATATGCGACAACATCGTTACCAAAAGTATCTTCATCAGCTAAAATGTCGCAGAATTTAGAAAAGAAAATTGCTCTCGCTCCCATTGAATTTAATAAAAAACATGCACAAGTCGATCAGACAATTCCACAAACAAAAACACCGGCGCCCACAAAAACCCTTATTACACCCCAAATTCAATCTACACATTCAGATTCATTCTCTCCACTGCTATTTATCGGGATCTTTTCTTTTATTCAGTGCATTTTTTTGGTATACCTAATCATAAAGCGTATTCGTTACGGTGCGCCAACTACAACACAAGAAAAAAATGATTAAGAAAATTATTTACTGGGCGCCGCCATTGATTTGGATGGGGATAATTTTTTATCTTTCCTCAAAGCCACGATTTACTGCAACCGGCGAGGTACTTGAAGATTTTTTAATCTTTAAGACATTGCATATGGGAGAGTATGGACTATTGGCACTACTTATCTTTAATGCTTTGTATAATACAGTTACACAAAATTTTTACAATGCTATAAGACTCTCCTGGGTTTTCAGTATTCTGTATGCGGCTACAGATGAATTTCATCAGATATTTATTCCAACACGTAGTGGAACACCTCGCGATATTGTTATAGACGCCCTCGGCATTACTCTAGTTCTCTACATTGTTTATCATACGCGCCGTAAGCCTGCCTCAAAAAAAAGTATGTGATATAGTAAATGTATAATCAATATATGAATCAAATAGGAAAAATTTTACACAAGTTTTTTATCCCCTCTCATCACAATAACTTTAGAGCTAAAGGACTTCATCTTGATATGTTGACGTTCTTTTTGATGATTGCTATTACTATAAATACTATTGGCTATCTCTGGCCCGGAAAACTACTTGGATACGCAACTGACATAACTATCGAAAAATTGCTCGAAAAGACCAATCAAGAAAGAACTTCGGGAGGTCTACCGCCGCTGCATTATAATGACCAACTGGCTACTGCGGCATGTAACAAAGGCCAAGACATGTTTACGTATAATTATTGGGCACATTATCGCCCCGGCGATGGCACCGCTCCATGGCACTTCATTAAACAGAGCGGATATCAGTATGAATATGCCGGAGAAAACCTTGCCCAAGGATTTCTTTTCAGCGATGCGGTAGTCCAAGGATGGATGAACTCACCTACGCATCGCGCTAATATAATGCGACCCGAGTATGATGATGTTGGTTTTTGCGTAACGAATGGGGTTTTACAGAATGAAGAAACAACACTTGTTGTTCAAATGTTTGGTAAGCCAGTCGTAAATCAAGCTCCACAAGTTCAAGCACAAACTGCTCCCGAACCAGAAGCCCAGATCGCTGAAGCTCCTGATACAACAGAAGAAAATACGGCACTACCGAAAAAGGATCTGGAAAAAATACTTGAACAAAAACCTGTGGCAGAAGCAAAAGAAAGCTTACCCATTCAAAAAGCTGGTGTTCTCAGCCTTGAATCATTCTCGCTCAATTCCTCGCTCACTGTGATCGGCCTGCTTTTGCTTATATTAGGAATTGATCTCTTTTTCGCGATACGTTTAAAAATCGTTCGAGTAAGCGGGAAAAATCTTGCTCATTGGCTTTTCCTTGGGTCTATAGCATTAGCATTACTCATTGTCCGTTCGGGAATCATTTTATAACTATGAAACGCTGGTCACTTTTCAAAAAAGTCGAGAATGATGCTACACATCATCTTGTAGAATACTTACTTCTTATTCTATCGGCTGTGTGTTACCTAATCTTTCTTTCACTCTTTAAGGGCGAACACCAAAAACAACTTATCGTCAGCTTCTTCTTTGTTGCTTATTATGTCATGTGGGGAATTATTCATCACGCTCGAGATCAGTCGCTCCACCTTAAGGTTGTGTTAGAATATATACTTATTGGAGCTTTAGCAATGTTCTTGCTACGCTCGTTATTAATATAAAATACCTATATGAAAGGCGTTATTCTTGCAGGGGGCTTAGCAACAAGATTATATCCACTTACCTACGCTACAAATAAGCATCTTCTCCCAGTCTACGATAAGCCAATGATTTTTTATCCTATTCAAACACTCGTTAATGCTGGGGTGAAGGAAGTGCTTATTATCACATCAGGACCACACGCTGGGCATTTCATAGGAGTTCTAAAAAACGGTAAAGAACTTGGACTTGATCATCTTGAATACGCATTCCAAGAGAATCCAAAGGGGGGCATTGCCGATGCGCTCGCCCTCGCGGAAGATTTTGCTGATGGCGAGCCACTGGCAGTTATTCTTGGTGACAATACAACGGATGAAGACATTTCCGAATCGGTAAAATCATTTTCAGAAGGAGCCATGATATTCCTGCATAAAGTGAAAAATCCAGAGCGATTTGGTGTCCCGCGATTTGATCCTAATGACCCTTCAAAAATCGCAGAAATTATTGAGAAGCCTGAAAATCCTCCATCGGATTTCGCTGTCACTGGGCTCTATATTTATGACAATAAGGTCTTTGATTTTGTAAAAAAATGTGAGCCTTCTAAAAGAGGCGAACTTGAAATTACTGACGTCAATAACTTTTACATTGAGGCTGGACAGCTACGATGGGCCGAACTTGGATTTTGGATAGATGCAGGAACATTTGAGAGCCTTTATGATGCCAATTCCTATTGGGCAAAAAAGGCTGCGTGACGTATAATGCTAGATAGGCATGAATAATAAGAATATACTTCGCACCGCTTTACCTTTTATTATTATATTCACCATTAGTCTTTTAATCGCTATATATACTTATGTGCAAAAAAATCTTTCAGGTGCAAGTGCTGGCGATGAGGCTCTAAAAGTAACCTTGGTGAATGTGCGCGATCCGCTGTCTACAAATGAGACATGGGAATGGAAAATGGTCGCGCAGACTGATAGAACACCAGCTAGCCCCATAGTACTTACCTACAAAGCCAGATGGTGCTTAAAACAAGGTGTCACTACTCCATGTATACAAGGATCTTCAGAAGATTTTTTCTATGAGGTAGGGACAGGTAACCTAACTATTAATGCAAAGGAGACCGCTGCGAAAATTACGCATCAAAGTGTAAATTGCGGCCGCATTGAACTTGACGTACTACGCGACGGACAGTCAGTTGGAAAAATTATTCATTCAACGACCACAGAATGTACGAAGAACCTAACAAGTGGCTCCGTTTCCAACATAGAATCTCCAAGTGAAATTGCTAATCTATTAAATGACACTATAAAAAAAATCCTTCGTTTGCTCGATGAAGACGAGGAAGAAGGCGATGATAATCCCGATAATCCTAGTGAACCAGTTGGGGGCTCAGACGGGCTTTGTAAAACAACTGGAGAAGCATGTAAAGAACCATACAGAGAATCTTGTGGCCAAGGTGGTGAAGCAGGAACTCGAGTATGTTTTAAATACGGTATCTGTGCAGCTCCGGGAAGCGGCATTCAATGTAGCTGGGGCGCCGGTTCTTTCTGTGAACCATGTGAGCCAGGAACATCTATCGGCGATCCTGTGCCACCAATGAAACCACCACAAGATGTGCCACCGACTAATCCCGGTCAACCAGGCAACCCAGGCGGTGGAAATCCACCACAACCACCCGCGCCTCTTCCACCAGTGAGCAACAGTAACGCCCAAGAGGTTGTCGATCTAGTCGACTACATAAAAGCGAATTGCAAATTTCCTAATTACGACTATGGACAACTCGTTGAAAACGGCCTCGTTTCAAATTACAATGCTGCCCAATGCATGGCAGCCTTTAGTAAGTCACAAAACGATCAACAAACAAAAGATGAAATTGTCACAAGTGCAACAAGCTACGACAGACTTCAGTGCGTAGGTTTTACTGAAGCAGCCGTTGCAGCAGCTTCTGGCAGGTCTTATAACGGTCCAGGAGGGCATGCATACGAACGCGCGACAAGCAATGGAGCATACCAACTTATTGAATCTAGAGCCCAACCTGCAGCTCCAAATGATATCGCGGTGTGGCGAAAAGCTTCAGGAATGCCCTGGGGGCATGTTGCCTACATAGTTGAAAATAATGCCAGCGCATTTACCGTTATGGAAGCAAACTATCTAGAAGTATTCCCTGATGGTACAAGACATCCCTGCTGGGGTTGTGTAAGGAAAAAAACCTACCAAATCAATCAAGAAAGAAATGAACGCAACTTTGCAGGGTGGCTTAGAAAAAGATAGAATTCATTACATATGAGAAATAAAATATTATTGGGCTTACTTTTGAGTTCGGGTATATTACTAACTATCCTTATCGGTGCTTTTGTCTTTTCATTAAATAAAGGTGGGTCATCTGATATTCCGCTAGATGAACAAAACCCGCCAACTATCGATGGGAACAAGGGCACAACCATACCAAGTATTACAGAAGTCCCCCAGCAAAATGGGCCGGCTGATCCTATTGATATTGATGAGGAAGTCGACCAAGGACAAAAACAGGATTATCCTGATATCTACATTTACAATAAAGTTCCTTTCGAAAATCAATACTTCCATATTGAAGGAAAAATGCGACCAGAAGGCAGTCCAGATTTTTCGTTTATCGTGGTAATAAAAAATCAAGATAGAGCTTTGGCAGAATCTAAACTCAATGAATGGTTGATCGAATTGGGGTTGACTCCGAGCCAAATTGCTGGTCTCCTTATCGAATATCGCTAGAGCTTGCACACCCTCATACATTTCTTTAGAATGAATACTAATGCAAAGCTTTCTTTCAAAAATCATTTCATTTAAAAGAGGAGTTCAAAATTCGATACTCCTTGGTTTTGTTATATTCGGTACTTTTGCACTTTTTGCTCAACTCACTTCACCTTACGATATAAAAGTAAAACGACCTGAAGAAAAACTTATAAAGCAACAAATTGCGTTTGGGGAAATGTATGACAAAGCCAAGCCAGCAAACGAGATGGAAGAAAGGATTCTCGTAACTTCAAAAGCCGTCTATTGTTCTATGTTTGGTATGGTTTGTAACTCAGATTACGATACTTTCTCGACTGAAAATTTTGATAAAAGTATGATGGGTAAGGTAACTGGCCTCATCTCAACACCATTTACCAACCCACCAGCATTGGGTTCGTATTATGTGCTTCATTCACTTGACGAAGCCGGTTTCATTCCGGATTCTTATGCCGCAGAGGGGCTTGGGTTTGCAGGCTTAGCACCATTTATACATATTTGGAAAAAATTACGAGATATTTCCTTCTTGATTATCGCTTTAGCAATGATAATAAGTGGCTTCCTGATTATGTTTAGGGCTCATATGGATCCCCAACATGCAATCAAACTTGAAAACTCACTACCAAAGATAATTTTGGCAATAATATTGATAAATTTTTCTTTTGCTATTGCGGGATTTATGATCGATATCATGTACATCATGACGGGTATCATTATAGTGACTTTTGGACCGCTAATAAATCCCGATCTCTCACTATCATCTATGCTTGATCGCTACGTAAGTCCAGGGCCACTTGATTTAATAAACCTTGGAGTAGGAAATTTTGAAGGAACCTTCTTGGGATTTTTTCAAGGAATCAAACACTTAATTTACAATCTGCCCCATGCGTTATTAGGCATGTTTGGAGATGCTATACGCTCTTTCACGGTAACTGTAAGCGGGATGATACTGGGAATTATGTTATTCTGGTGGATTGGCGGAAAAGTACGACTTGCAGCTGATACTTTCGATTCTCCAGTTATTGCAGCAGTCATTTGGCTTATTGTGATGGCCTTGTTAATCGAACCTATTTTTAAAATTTCATTTATTCTCCCTGTTTTAGTTGTTGGACTTATTATTTCGCTGACTGTATTTTGGATTTTTATGCAGCTCCTTATATTAACGTTTAGAACGTACATAAAGTTACTTTTTTACATCATGTTATCCCCACTCATTCTTATCGGAGAAGCTTTGCCTGGTTCAAAGGTTTTTGTACCGTGGTTACAGACAATATGTGTAGAGCTTTTAACATTCCCACTAATGATAACTATCTTTTTACTTAGTGGGGCCTTTAGTAACGCCATTTCAAACGGACATCTTCTTTCATTGCCGTTTGTAGCTGCAATTAATCCAGAAAATTTAGGAATAATTGTATCGTTTGGTATCTTATTTACTATGCCAGAACTTATCATGATGGTAAAAGAAAAACTTAATACACAAACCATGTCTGTACCAGCCTTAAGTATAGGGACCTTCTTTAAAGGTGGAGCCGAACCTGTAAAGGCAATGCTTGCAAAACCAAGAGGATTGATATTTATGAGTGAAGTTGTAGGTAAGACTGGTCCAATTGGCAAAATATTCAATAATAAGTTTTTCAATGCGTTTAAAAGCTCCTCAGGAGGAGGACATTAAAGAAACAGCCCCGGAAGTATCGCAACTCCTACAAAATTCAATAAGAATACTGAGAATACGATAAGTAACAATCCGAGTATACATGAAGTCATCATTTCTCGAGATTGTTGCACGGTTTCGGCTTGGCCCTGTGAGAGTTGTATCTTTATAGCCGCAAGAATTATGCATCCGAGGGCAAAAAGACCAGCAATTCCAACTCCAAACCCAAAAACCCATCTTGTCATAAAATCTGTAAGACTAAACCGTACACATCCAATCGCACTGTAATAACCATTGTCTGCTGCACATTTAATACATTGATCGCGTTCATTATTTAGTCGTGCAACTTCATTACCCGAAATAGCAACGCCTTTCCCTCTCTTGGCAGGATCAAATCGTTCACGACATAAAACAATAATATTTTCTCTCACTCCTGGAGGAGGAATTTCACAACGACAAGCTGGATCCGCTGGAGATATATCGTATGGTTTTGGAAAACCAACAAGGCAGGGTTTTACACCTGCATATTTATCTTGCGTCTCGAGTAAAGATTCTCTTGCATTATTCCAAGCTCTAAATGGATTAGGAAGTAATGGAAATGCAAAACCACCTAAATTTTCTATAACCCAAGGTACTTTAGCGATGGATTTGATTGGAGCATAGTAGCAGCACTGCGCAGCGTCCGGGTTTGATTCTAGATTAGGTACACCACAGTTAATTCCGGGAAGTGTTCTGTTTATATTAACATCAGCACCAACAAGTGCATACGTTGGTGAGGGTAAACCTAGAATAAAAAATAATGCAATAATGAGAAACGTCGCTCTGCGAATCATATCCATACTATACCAAAAAGTTGATCTACTAATGTTTTTTATTCAATCCCTCGTCTGCCGCTTTACCGTAAGCAAAGATTCCAGCAAGGAGAGCAGCAAACATATCTACGGATAGAATTTTTTCTCTTGCAATATCCCTCTTCCTCGCCCCAAGCTCACGAAGTGCCATATTCTGATTATATTCGTGCGTTCGATATCTTTTTACACCTGATTCCGTTAGCGGACTTGTCATTGCTCGTAAACTTCCGCGTAGGGTAGGGCCAACAATTGGCACATGTCTCAAGAAGTCTTCTGCTCGACGCACATATCGACGTGCAATACCCATATCGCTCACCCCTTCATACTGGGCTACCTCAAATTTTTGAGGTGGAATACGAAGCTCATGCTCCATGGTGTTTAACATAGTACGAATCTGATCTGAATCAAGAGTAGTTACTTCGGTTCTTCCAAGAATCTTTTGATAATACTCTGCAAAAAGACTTGATTGGCCACCTTTATAATTTTTCCAATTCAGTTCATGCATTGGTCCAAAAAGACCTTTAAAGACTTCCGGGCGAGAGAATGCACGACACCAGAAAATCTCATGGCGCACCTTATATTCATTTCCTTGATCTGGACTAAATGAGTACGGATATTTTACAATTCCCGCTACAGCTTCGGCTATTGATTTCGCGCCACTTTTAATATCATCTTCCTCTTCTGCGGCGCTTTGCGCAAACTTTTCCAACGCTCCTCCATCACCGGTAAGCTTTTCCCAAGCTTCTGTCATTTCCGCCGACTTATTTACATCAGAGCTTAGTCTATTGACAGCATCAATACCTCCTTGTTGTACCTCAAGCGAAAAATCAAAATATGAACCACCCATTGCTTGGCTAATACCACCCTGATCAATGGCCAACATATGTGCATATCGCTTTGCCAGAGATTCCTTTTTTCTTTTGCGTATTGATACACGATCATATCTATCTTTGTCGCGCTCTTGCAGTAGTTTTTTGTGAAATCCTTTCAGCGATTCATAATATTCTTCGAAGTCAGCATCAAGCTTATATTTATTGTCCGTAATCTCGCCCATGCGCTCTTGATTGAGTTTGTAGTGTGTTTTTAATTTAGATTTTATTTCTGGATCCTCAAAGTCTGCATCTGTTAAATCTTGTGGATCTTCAAGCTGACGATTTATTTGTTCATTAGTATCCCCAGCTTTGCTTTTTGTGTATCTTTCCCATTTATTGCGTTCTATCGTATGGATTGCATCGATATAGACCGGATAAACTTCTGTTTGCAAAACATTTGCTGGAAGATTTTGAAAAATGGGAAGTTTTTCAATATAAGTATTTAGAGCAGTATAAAGAGTATTCTCATTTACAGGCATGTAGCGTGGTTGTTCAAAACCGATGAGACTTGTTGTAAAACGCTTCGATAAATCATCAAAAATGAATTTTTCGTAATAGGTCTCTAGTCCATGTTGTTTGGCCGCCCGGGCTTCTGCAAGCGTTTTGCGTTGTCCATTAGATTCAGCTCCCGTCCTAGATTCCACTCTTTCAGTTTTACTTGCCTTATCAAGCCTGCGTACATATCGTCCATCCATTTTTTTATCGTCCTTCATCATATCTCTTACATTTTTATCGATGTACATCTTTACTAATCGAGGGCCTCCTCGAATCATGAGGCGCTTTGTCATATATTCGTGTTTTTTCATACCTTGTAGCCCTCTTTCTTTAGCTTCACTTTCATACTTGTCATAATACAAATCATATTGTCGTAGTCTCCAACTCTCTCTACGAAGCATATGCAGTGAAGTCACATTCGCAAATTCATGTGCAGTAATATATTCATCATCAAAGTCAGCAAGATCGTCAGAACGGCCTTGGTAGAAAGCTTTTTGATGCTGTTCATATAAATCGTATACGCGTGTATGTGAGAATGGCTCACTACTCTTCCAACCAGTATCTGCTGCATCAAGATCCCGTGGCTGATATAACATCCAAATCGGCGCAATTTTATCTCTTCCCCAGCGATCATCGCTAATTTCTGGATGAAGTTCAGCCAGCATTTTTTCAATTCCAGATGATTGTGACCCACCATAATGTTGACCAACGGTAAATGGATCATCTTCAGTGCCCTTTCCACTTCGCTTCACTAACAACTTCGCATCAAGAAGCACGCCCCAAGCTTCACGACTATGACCCCACGCAATACCACTTGCCATTTTTATTGCCCGTAATTTCTTTTGTTTAATGCGGTCCATTGCTTTCTTATTCTTCTTTTCACGTAATAAATCTTTCGCATCTTGCGCCATCTTATGATCTGATTCAGCTTTACGATAATCATCGTCAAGTGCAAGCATCTGTATCCAGGCACGATATTCTGCTTCTGTAAGCCCTCCTACTTTTGACATTGAGCCATATCGCTCTGTGACTGTTCTTGCGGTTTGTGACTTAAGTTGTTGGAGACTCTGAATAAGTAAGTTATAGCCAAGGTTTACATCTTCTTCTTTCTTAAAAGTCCATACTAAATCAGCAGGCTTAACACCGTCTTTTTTAAGTTGTTCACCAAAATCTTTATGGCTTCCACCAGAATAAGCAAAAGTGCGAGCATTATGGAAGCCAACAGTAATTTTTTGCAATTTTGTAATAGTACTTGCAAGATCGTCTACAAGCGCCTCGCTCATCGACACCTCAACATCTCGAGGGACAAGATATTCCGACATACCACCAATCAACATACCATCTTCGCCATCGCCCTTGTTCGAAAGTGTTTGTTTTGCAGAAGGTAATAGCGCATCAGTACCTTCTAGCTTGATCTTACCAGGTATATCCATTTCGGTATCGCCGGCAATTTCTGTTCTGATGTTTCGTGAAATGCGCTCGACAAGCATACCAATATATTGGGTCTCTTTTTGGCTTGATTGATCGACTGTTCCGCTAAGTGTCGAGAGAAACTCCCTCACAATATCTTTTACGTCATTACTCATCGCCTTATATGCTGTATTTATGGAAATATCATCAGGCGTGGTTGGTTTTCCATCTGCAGTTGCTTTATCAGCGAGCATTTCACGTGTCGCTCTAAAATAGGTTCTAAATTCATCGCCGCCATCAAATGCGCGAAGCACAACTCTTTGGCGGCGCGTCAGGTCAATCTGACGTATAATTGCCGCACCAAGTAAACTTCTCTGTAGTTCCTGTGTAAGTCCATAATAACCACCTTTTTTTTGAGTTTCGATATCGAGCCAGTTTTCAGTGCTTTCAACAATGTTTCCGTTTGCGTCTCTCGTTGCCTTGAGTTTTCGATAGTGCTTGTTCAAGTATTTTTCTATCTCTTCATGCTCATCATCTTCCTCCTCACCTCTTTCCGGAGAACTCGGGGGTTCATTTGGAGGTCCTTCTGGCGGTTTTGGCGGCTCTTTCGGAGGCTCCGATGCAGCAACTTCATTATCAATAGTATCCGCCATATCTCCATGCCCTTCACCACGCAAGCGAGCGGCGAGATTCTTCAAACTTCCTTTTACTTCTTCGACACCTCGATTTGCGACCGACTTAAATTCTGGTGAATCCACAATTTCGCTCACAATCGTACCTATTAATATTGCTTTTTTCTTATCAAATTTCTTTGTTGCGAGTGCAATAACAACAGCTTCGGTAATTTCTGGAACATGCGGGACAACTTTGTGTTTCACTAATTCAGCCAACGCATTTACATGCGTGATCATGTCTTCTTCTATTTTGTCATGATCTCTCTGATCCTCTGGAATCTTTTCATAATCAGTTATTTTTCTCTTTAAATCGATTTGTGTATCTCTTGCGAGATTTTCTTTTTCTTGTTTTTTTTGCGCTTCCGTTTTCTGCGTATCAGCATCTACTTGCCCCAATAAACGACGAATTAATTCGCGTGCTTCACGCACTCTTCTCTGTAATGGTGTCTCGGGATTTCCTCCCTGCTCGGGTCCGTTTGCCATTACTTTTTCGCTGAAAACTTATAAATATCTAGTGACGATAGCATTGCAGCAGTAAGTGACTGGCTTCGTAAAAATTCTGGAAGAGCACCACATTGAAGACACGAAGGACGAACGATCATATAATAAAGAGAGTCGAAGGTAAGAAGAAAAGGAGCCAGTAAAAAGACCGCGCCTAAGGCCAATATTGTAAACAGTACATTCGTATGCTGATACTGTGTAGCCTTCATCGTTGTTAAATACGACTTATAGTATTATACCACATAAAACACATAAAGATATGGAATAGAGTATAGGGATTTGCCAAGCCTAATTCAAGGATCAGGAAATATTTTTAGGATTTTTTCTGCGCAATGACCAAGTAACGATCATCGCCTTCGCCTTCAGAAAAAGATTCTAGTGATTGATAGTTTTCTGCGATATGCTCATGAATAATGCGACGTTCATAAGCAGAAAATGAGGAAAGCTTAGAATCTCTTTTTTCTTCAAGAACGCGTTGAGCGACATTATTCGCGATGCCTATTAGGCGCTCTTTTTGAGCCTCGCGATAGTCATTTACATCTAGAAGGACATCAACTTTCTCGCCAATCTTTTGAAAGAGCATTGCAGAAAGAACGCGCTGCAGTGAAGCGAGCATGCGTGAATGCTTACCAATAAGAAGCGAAGCATCTTCTTCAGTTCTAAAATGGATGTGATACATTGTTCCTTCAAGTTTGATTTCAACTTCTGCTTTAAATCCAAGCTGCTCTAAGAGTTCGCTGGTTAGTTTTTTTATTACTTCTGTGTGGTCCATGTTTTTCCTTTTCTACTTGTAATAATGCTAAATAACGAGAATATGTTCCAATATAAGGCCAAGCCAACAGGAAATACATATGAGAAATAGCCGATCATAAGTGGGAACATTATCTTCATTTGTTTTGCCATGGCGACTTGCATATCTTCTCCAGAATCTTTTTCATCTTTTTTATCGCCCTTCTTTTTATCTTTTTTCTCTTCAATTTTTTTAGGAGCCGCTACTGTAGGGGATTGCATACTGATCTGGTAATACTGAAATATTGCTGTGATGACAGGAATTATGAGGTAATACCAGCCTAATTTTTGGAACTGTGAAGGACTCGCGGCAAGATTAAAACCAAAGAATGAAGGATCAATACTTGTTATTTTAATAAGGTCTGTATAGGCGACCTTATTTACTTGTTCGACTATTTTAGATACATCTGGATTAGTTAAGAAAAGTTGAAGTACATGATATAGCGCAATAAATACAGGCATTTGAATTAATCCCGTCACACATCCTGACGCTGGATTTATACCGTGATCTTGATAAAGCTTAAGTTGTTCTTTTTGAAGTTGTTGCTTATCGTTTTTGTGCTTTTCATTAAGTGCGGCGAGTTTTGGGCGAAGCATTTCAATATCTCGGGCTGTTTTCATTTGCTTCGCAAACAAAGGATTAAGCAGAAGTCGTATAGATACTGTCAAAGCGATAATTGCCCATCCGAGGGATCCTGGAATATGCCATGTTGAAAAGATGAAAAGAAATAACAGTAAGAAATTAATCGTTGGATTAACTAAAAGTAGATTATATAAAGCTCCAATTCCCATGGTGATTAAAGTGCAGGCTGAGCTCTTCCTTTAAGACGACGTCTTTTTAGAGTTGCTCTTCCATCTGCTGTACTATTTTTTGTCAAAAAACCGTGCTTTCTGAGGCGCTTTAGTTTTTTTGGTTGATAAGTTCTTTTTGGCATGTTTTAATCAAAAACTGATGTATTTTCTCCGTTCAATTCCTTCCATATTGCCTCGGTGACAAATGGCATGAATGGATGAAGAAGCTTGAGGTCCGTAGAAAAGACTTTTTTCATCTCCTCAAGAACCTTTATATTACCAGATCGGACCGCTTCTTTCAACCGCTCAATATATTTGTCAGCGAATTCGTGCCACACGAATTCGTATAAATCGTCAAATGCACGCGCAAACTCGTAACTGCTCATACTTTTGTGAACAGATTTTTCGAGGGCTGCGTGCGCTTTATTAAGCTCTTCTAATGCGATTTTTGCCTCACTTGAAGGCTCAGCTGTATCTTTTACACCTTCTTCGTCGCTCATTTTTAATAATCGACCGATATTCCATATTTTATTCGCAAAATTGCGCATGCCGATGATCTTATCTTCGGCAAAATTAACGTCGCCACCTGGAGTTGTTTGAAATACAAGAGTCGCGCGTAGCGCGTCCGCGCCATATTTATCGATCATAAGGAGCGGATTTACTACATTTCCTTTACTTTTACTCATTTTCAATCCTTTTTTATCACGTACCATTCCATGAAGATACACATGTTTAAACGGAACCTTGCCCGTTACAAAAATCCCCATCATAATCATACGGGTTACCCAGACGGGTAGAATATCGTAACCCGTTTCCATAACGGTTGTAGGATAAAAGTAATCGAAAAGCTCCTTATCTTTTTGGGTTTTCAGCGTTAACATTGGCCACTGAGACGATGAAAACCAGGTATCAAACGTATCTTCGTCTTGTTTAAATCCGCAGTCTTTTCCACACTTCAAACATTTTACAGGCTCTTCTGTTGATACAAACCAACCTTTTTCGCTATCATCAGATCCACATTGATATGCAGGAATACGAATGCCCCATACAATTTGTCTCGAAATGTTCCAATCATGGAATCGATCAAGCCAATCATAAAGAATTTTCTTAAATCTCTTCGGGTGGACTTCTATCTCGCCCTTTTCAACAGCTTCCATTGCTTTCTCTGTCAAAGGGCGCACCTTAACAAACCACTGTTCCTTTGGAAGCGGCTCTAATGTTTTTCCACATTTATAACAAACTTTAATAACCTTCCTATGTTTTTCTACTCTCAAGTTAAGATCATTCTGAAGCTCCATGCGAGCCTTAATTACACGAAGACCATCATATTTTGTTCCTGTGTTCATTATCTTGCCATCAAAGCCAATGATCTGAATCCCCTCTAAGCCATGGCGTTTTGCTACATCAAAATCATTAAAGTCATGAAGAGGAGTTACTTTGACTGCGCCTGTACCAAATTTCATATCGACAAACTTGTCAGCTATGATGGGAATTTCCTTGTTAATTATTGGAATGAGTGCTTTTTTACCAATTTTATCTTTATGATTGGGATCATCGGGATGGACCATTACCGCAACATCGCCGAACATCGTCTCGGGTCGAGTTGTTGCAACTTGAATTATTCCACCCCCAACAATCTGATAGTCGACATAGAACAATCCCCCTTCAGCCTCTACACTTGTTGTATCAGGTATCTCTTTATCTTCAACTTCCAGATCAGAAAACGACGTGCCGTCTTTCCAACAGTAATTTACCAATCGATGATCACGATAAATTAATCCTTCATTAAACATACGCTCGAACGTTTGATACACAATAGCAACAACATCCTCGTCTAAAGTGAATTTTTTCTTTTCCCAATCAAGCGCGAAACCCAATTTTCGCAGCTGCCCCTCCATCGTTTCGCGATTTTGCATCACAAAGTCCCAAATATTTTTATACAGTTCGTCTCGAGGAAAGTCGAAGCGGCTTTTGTCTTGCTTTGCGAGGTGTTTTTCGTACACAAATTGTGTTTCAAAGCCCGCATGATCAGCGCCAGGAAGCCATAAAACTTCCTTGCCCTGGAGCTTGTTATAACGTATCATTACATCTTCATAGACATACATTGCATGCCCTACGTGTAAGTCAGCATTCGCATTTGGAGGAGGTAAAATTATTGAAAAGGCATCTTTTTTCGGATCGACTTTTGCTGTAAAAATGCCGTCACGCTCCCATTGTGAGTATAATTTTTCTTCCCATTCTGACGGCACAAACGTCTTCTGCATATCGGCAACTATAGCAAATATAGCTTGCAAATTCAATCTAAAAGCGATATCTTTACACCATGGAATGGCACGTCGTAACCTTTTGGTGGTATGCTGTCTTGAGTTTAGTTGGCATACTTTTTCTTCCAACAACCCGATTACTTTTTAGACGATTCTATGATCAAGGATATGCATTTTCAAAGATTATTGGTATTTTATGTTTGACGTATATAACTTTTATCCTTGGTACATTTAAAATTCTTCCTTTTACCTCTGCGACTCTCTTTCTCATACTGTTAGCTGCAGGAGCATTTAACTTATATGTCTTTAAGAAAACAAAAGACGAATTTAAAATTACGCCCATTTGGCTAGCTGAAGAAGTCTTATTTTTTGCGGCTATTTTTATTTGGGCTTATGTGCGTGGCCAAGAGCCATCTATTCGAGGTCTTGAAAAGTTCATGGATTTTGGTTTTACAAATTCAGCACTTCGCGGTGAGTACTTTCCTCCAAAAGACATGTGGTTGGCAGGGAAATCGATTAATTATTATTACTTTGGCCACGTAACGGGGGCCGTCCTAACAAGATTATCTAATATTCCTGCACAAATTTCTTACAATTTAATCCTCGCCACAATATTTGCGTTTGGTATAACACAAAGCTTTTCATTAGGGCTTAATCTCGCATATATTGGATTTAAGAAAAACATAAAATTAGCCTTTCTTACAGCA
Source organism: uncultured Gammaproteobacteria bacterium (assembly GCA_964614975.1). Lineage (GTDB taxonomy): Bacteria > Patescibacteriota > Microgenomatia > UBA1406 > HO2-37-13b > OLB23. The sequence goes on from CAZTOA010000005.1 coordinate 20,313, forward strand.
GTACTAGCAATGTTTTTAGTCAATTTAGGCGGAAATCTTCACACTGCATACTCGCTTACAGAAGGCTACCCAAACGATAAGCCCGTCGCGATCTGGGAATTAAAGCCGAAATACGAACTTAAAGATCTGGCAACACCCAAAGCCTCTTTTGATCGGCTATCTGAGAACTACTGGTATCCTAACGCGACACGATTTATTCCGTTTACGATTCATGAATTTCCACTTTATTCATATGTTGTCGCGGATTTGCATGGCCATGTTTACGATATTCCGTTTGTTCTGCTCATGCTGGCGCTCTTATGGCTCTTTTTTGATGGTAGTACAAAAAAAGACGAACACATCCCTGACTGGCTATACGCTGTTATCTTTGGATTTATGATCGCGATCCATTATATGACCAACGCGTTTGATGCCCCGATTTATCTTATTCTGACAAGCGTACTATTTTTTGTTGTCTTTAAGTTCTCCCGTGACTTCTTTATATATATGGCTCTACTAGTAGGGTCATTTATTCTCTTTAGCTTACCATTCACCATGAACTTTGAGCCATTCGCTACGGGAGTAGGTATAAACTGTGCCCCGGCATTCCTTACAAGTATGAAAAAGTTCGGCCCATTCTTATTCGAAGCTGGAAATTGTCAGATTTCACCATGGTGGATGCTTGTTACATTGTGGGGATTCTTCTGGTTTAATTTCGTATTTTTCGGCGCTAGATTGATTCCGTCGTTGAAAAAATCTATACGATCTGCCGATTACTTTGTTCTAATGCTCTTCGCGTTCGGCACCCTGTTAATAGCAATACCTGAATTTGCGTACGCAAAAGATATATACCCCTCACATTTCCGGGCAAATACTATGTTTAAGCTCGGCTATCAAGCTTTTATGATGATGAGCCTCGCTTCTGCGTATACTTTTGCCTCATTCAAAGAATTATTTAAACAAGAAAGAAGCATGCTTTCTGTAATCTACTTTATTTTGGGTGTGCCACTTTTCCTTCTCGTCGCTCTTTATCCGTCATTTGCCATACAGTCATACTATGGAAATAAAGAGACAACGTCTCTCGAGGGCACACAATGGCTCACAACGACATTCCCTGAGAATGCTGAGATCGTTCAATTTTTTAATACATCTGTCACAGGACAGCCTACAATTCTTGAAGCCCAGGGCGATTCATACACTGACTACAATGTCATCTCCGCATACACCGGTCTACCTACCGTTGCAGGGTGGTGGGTGCACGAATGGCTATGGCGCGGATCGTCTGATGCCGTAGGAAAACTCATACCAGATATCCAAAACATATATCAGAGCAAAGATAAGGCAGCAACAAGCGCTTTATTGAAGAAATATGGGGTCGAATATGTTGTTGTTGGACCGAACGAAAAAGAGAAATATTCTCAACTTAGCGAATCTAAGTTTGGGGCTCTGGGACAGGTAGTTTTCACATCTACAACAGGAGCTTCGCACATATACAAAATCACCCTTGACAGGTGATATATTTTCTGATACTGTATTAAGTAACTCCGATCCTCGGAGACCCATAAGAGGGCATGACTACACGTCGAACCTTAACCGAACGGTAGTGATGCTCTTTTTTTTATCCCAGAGCCCCAAAGTACTATAAATGATATAGTTCAATTGGCATTCGCAACTTCTTTCTCTTAATTGCATCAAATTGGCTCTTCGTAAAATCTACCAACTTTACTCTATCTTTATTCAAGAGATCAGTTACACGTGATTGTATTGTTACATTAACTTTTTCCATACTTCAATCTTTAGTCTAAACAAGCCCCTATTCTTTGTCAAGTCCCATAGTTATTTACGTGTTAGTTATAGGACGTCCTATATTTTTATTACCTTAGACAGCCTATTAGAACAGCCCTTATTAACTGCAGAAATAATGTGGATAACTTTAGCAGCTCCTTGTTACATTAAAAATAAAAGTTTTGTACAATACTCACTTACATATGAAGCTTCCAGACAGAATAGAAAAATTTCTCAACCGTGTTCTGATCTCACGAATGGAGGATATTCCGTTTATTATTTTTATCTCATTTTTAGCTACATTTGCCATTGCCAGAACGTACGTCTATCTCACGCAAAAAGACATATTGACTGGGCCATTATTTATTGAGGCTATTTACATAAGGGGCATTCACGTACACCACTTAAACTTTGGTATTGTACTGTTGGCAGTGTGTGGCTTTGTTGCACTTTATGATTTAAGACAACGTATTCATCGTATTACGGCGATATTCTATGGAATAGGCTTAGCACTTACCTTCGATGAATTTGCTCTATGGCTCCTTTTAGATGATCGGTATTACGCTCGTATTACCTATGATGCCATCATTATCATTACGCTTATTTTCTTGAATCTTATCTATTTTCCGTCATTTTGGAGAAGACGAGGTAGAAATGTCAGGCAAATTATTAGCCCATTTACAAAATGGCTTTTTAAGAAAAAAACTTCTTGAGTTTCGCTAATTCATTCATATATTTCTTAAATTTTTTGGCAGATCCATTATGTAGATAATATTGCCGACCTTTTTCAAGCTGGGCGAAAGGAACCTCTAGACTACTCTTCAACATAGTTTGTATTGCAATCATTGCTTGATCTTGGAACAATTTTTTCGCCTTGTATATCATTAGAGTATCTGTCGCAATTCTTTGCACCGCCTCAGCGGTTTCTAATCTATGCGAATGCAGTATTCGCACACGAGGATCAAAGAGCAAATAATAGCCATTACGAAGTGCCCAAGCACCAAATTCAAGCTCCTCACCCCACAACCAAGCCTCATTGAACTTATGGCGACTCCAGATCGCACGGCGAAAGACCATACAGGGACCATTAATAAGCGGAATATTCTTTATTACATTTCTTTTTTTTGGTTGAAAAGCCGTGCTTTTAACTCGCTCATAAACTGCTGAAAGAAGGTATGTATCAAGGCTTATCTGGTTTTTAATTATATCCATGCCTGAAATAATGCCGATTTCCTTATTCTGCATTAATTCCACACACCTTCTAACCCATAGGGATCCTATTGGAACAGCATCTCCACTAAGACGAATAATAATATCACCCTTCGATTTACGAATACCAACGTTATACGCATGTGCATAGTTAAATCGAGCAGCTTTTTTTTTGTATTCAATGGACTTATGCGGAATTTTAGTGCCTCCTAAAATGGTTTCTAGTTGCTGCGTTGAGAGCTTCTCTTTTCCCGAGTCTACAAGGATAACTTCAAAGTTTTTATATGACTGTTTTAGAAGCACTGAGAGGGTTTTTTTAACCTGGTC
>CAZTOA010000005.1:23622-35358 GCA_964614975.1 uncultured Gammaproteobacteria bacterium
GATCGTAGCTAATAATGACAATGGAGACAAAATTGATATAATTGCTGTTAACGTCCATATAAAAAATATGATTTCCATCATTATACCAAGCTATAATGAGGAGGAGTATCTGCCACGCCTCCTTGACTCTCTAGTACTTCAAAAGAACAAAAAATTTGAAGTAATTGTTGTCGATGGTGAATCTGAAGATAAAACCGTAAAGAATATCACTCCATACCTAGAGAAGTTAAATATGCGTATTTTGAACTCAAAAATCAAGAATGTTTCTTCACAACGCAATTTAGGAATCAAGAATGCAAAAGGCGAATGGCTCCTAATCCTTGATGCAGACACAGTTCTGCCACAAAACTTCATAAGTAGTTTTATTCGCCAGACAAAGACAAAGGAGTTTGATATAGCGATTTTTAGAAGCGATATTCTAGAAAAAAATAAGCTCGAAAAGCTTTTTGTACAGTCTTTCAACATCTATATGCATATTTGGTCACAAGTATTTTATATAGTTCAACATGGATGTCTCATTGCGATCAAAAAGGACAAAATTAAGAAATTATTTAACCCGAAGCTAAAATATTTTGAAGACTATGATTTTGTAAAGAAAAATACGCTTTCGGGCGGGAGCTTTACTTACTTATTTTTACCAAAATATTATATTTCTCTGAGAAGATTTAGGGAAAAAGGCTATTTAAACATGTCGCTCCTAGCTGCTGGTGGAATCATTTCGTATGAACTTGCCGATAATAAAGTCTTCTTAGGTCCACGAGTTTTCAAAACTCTTGAGAAGAGATACCATGCAAAATAATAAGACTCTAAAAATTCTCGCTTCACCTATCGATGTTGGTCTAGCACATGCAACAAGATTGGCGCATATCGTAAAACTCATTTACGACGATCCACGTAACAAAAAAATGCAATTTACCTTTATTTCAGGCGATGCAACAGACAAGCTTCTTAAGGAATATTTAGAAGACCGCAAGGTAACTTACATAAAACTTCAAACGCATAAAGTGATGAAAAATGCTCTTAGTTTGGTTGAAAATCTTAGTCCGCTATCAACATATCGTTTCATGACAGGTCCAGCTGCCATCGAATATATTCGCGATCTTTACGATGTGCTTAAGAAAGAGCGGCCAGATGTTATTTTGTGCGACACAAACTTTCATTTTATGTATGTCGTGCGCATGTTTATTAACGATGAAAAGGAGCAAGGTCATGAATACAATCCAATCGTTATTTCATGCATCAATGGCTACATTATGTTTAATAAAATTGATCATAAGACCTTAACTATTCAGATGCCAGAAAACTTCATTACCGAGAAAATTAATGAATTTCTATTAGCATCGAGAAATTCATATTTTTTAACAGTACCATTTATGGGAGCAATAAATCTTGCTTCACGATTATGCGTTTTAGGCCTTTCTAATAGGCTAAAACGTAATAATATGAGAAGTCTGAGTCTTTTCGATCTACTTCAAACTAATGACTTGAAAAATGGCTACCACTTTATTCTCGATTTTCCAAATGTTACCGTACCGTTGAAAAATACATTTAATAAAAATGACATTATTATTGGACCGCCTCTTATTAATCTTGCGGAAGTCGCAAAAGGTAAGGCCGCCCATACACATAAAAATCATATATTTATTACGATGGGCGGGACGACAGATAAGGAAACACTCGTAGCAACGATTCGTTTTGCGCTACAGTATTTTGATGAAAAAATAGTAGTGACGACTGGCAATATTATTAGTGTCGAAGAGTTGGAGAAAATTATTAATAATCCTCGAGTAGAGATTCATCGATTTGTTGAGCTTAGCTCATATATAGACGGCGCACAATATGTTATTCATCATGGGGGCGCCGGCACATTTTTAGCTCTCCTTGATTATTATCATTCAAGTAAAAAATACCCACGATCAATTATCGTTGCTTCGAATGTTGATCAGTTAAGTCGTGGAGCTTATTTAAAATCTCGTAGACTCGCTATCACAGTGCGCCGCAGCTATATTTTGCGCAGTTCATCGAAAATAAACGCGGCGCTCAAGAAGAATATTGAAGAATTTGAACCAAATATGAAAAATGTTCCTAACATATCGTTTGACGAGGTTAACTTGAAGATTAAGAATGAATTCTTTTCTATCTTATCGCACTAATTCTTTGACTTCTTTAATAGTTGTTGCGTCTTCAGGTTTTTTATCGTCACGAAAACGGGTTAATCGAGGAAAGCGAAGCGCATATCCAGGCTCATCAACATCGAACGCTTTTCCTGATTTTGATTCTTTTAATGAACGACCCGCAGTATGCACAGATGATCGCGTAATTTCATCTGCTTTGATTTCTACAACAATATTTGGAAGAACCCACACATCAACATTCATCATTGTGTCAACATCATACAGAGCAGGTTTATGATCGCTCACGATCTTACTACAGCGGTCATGCATTTCTCGCCATTCATCGTCAGAAAGCCCTGTTCCTATCTTTGCGACTGTCTCAAACATATCCTTTTTTTTATCATAAATACCTACTAAAAATGCACCAATACCAAATCCTGTGCGCTTTCCTTTTCCTTTGTCATAGCCCATTACCACACAGTCGATAGTATCGTCAATTTTTGTCGACTGGCTTCTTTTATATTTAATCCAGTTATAGCCGCGAGCACCAGGCTTATAGAAACCATCGCTTTTTTTAACCATGAGTCCTTCTAGTCCTTTGGAAAGCGCGTCATCAAAGGTTATTTCGAGGTGTTCTTTATCATTTAGAATATCTTGTTGCGAGAGGATAAGCGTGTCTTTAAAAATGTCGCCTGTCAGTTTTGTTATGGAACGAAGTTTATCAAGTCGGGCATGGAGAGGCTCTGTAAGAAGAGAAGCCCCGTCACAATGAAGGAGCTCGAAAACAAACATACGTAAGGGGATTTCGAGCGCTTTTTCATCAATATTGTATTTTCGTTTGCGTTGGACGGTTTCTTGGAAGGGGAGAAAATTGCCGGTATAAGGGTCAAAACCTATTGCTTCACCCTCAATTATTGCAGCATCTGCTTTAATTTCCTTTTGAATACCCGCAACAATATCGGGATACATGTATGTCACATCCTCAAGTCCACGCGAGAAAAGTGTGACTTTTTCACCTTTTTTATGAATTTGAAGGCGAAAACCATCATATTTTGGCTCGACGAGACCATCTTGTATTTTGTCGAATATCTCGTCGATAACGCCGACGCGCTGCGCGCGCATCATTAGTATCGGCGTAAAAACTGTCGGCGTCACATGCGTTATGCCTTTTTCACCACTTTTTTTCAACGTAACGCCAATATATCCAAGATCCGGCCGTACCAAATAAGCAGCTTCTATTGCAGGTCGGAGGCTTTTGTCTCCCTTTAGCATCCAGGAAAATGCGTCAAGGATTGTCATGTCAGAAAAGCCTAATCGCAGCGTATTTGTAGGAATACGCACGACAAATCGCGCAGATAATCCATCAAGTGTCTGAATAAGTTCAGCTAAAATGGACAGTTTTCTTTCTTGTGAACCTTCACCAGCTGATTTTGCCAACTCTTCCAATTTATCAAAAACTTCTGTGATCGTCATGTCGCGTTCATGCATACTGACAATCGTCTTTTTAAAATGCTCGACGGCGCGACCAGCGTCGCCTACTTGTTGAAACTTCTCGAAAAAAAGCTTCTTATCAAGTTGTAAAGCCTCAGTCGCTGCTCGCACAACCATTTTTTCACCCAATCCAAAGTCGATCTTTATATATTGTGGTGCAAGCCTTCCTTGGAGAAGATATAGCACTTTATCAAATTCATTCTCCTCAATTTTTTTAAAAAGCTCTGCAAGAATCTCCGTCATTTCATTACGCGAAGCAGTTTCTTCTATCTTGTGAAAATATGTAGCTAATTCTTTGAATTTCATAAAATTAAAAGGGCGCGAACCTAAAGAAGACCAGGTCTTTTTATACCATAACGTATCTTGAAGCTTTGGTCTTTCCAACTTTCTTTACAATTCCTTTTTCGATAAGATCGGTCAGATCACGTAAAACTGTATCTTCTGATACATCATCAACAACTTCGCCAAACATCTGATTTTGTAAATATCCAATACTTTGGATATATTCGATTAGCTTTGTTTGGCGTTCCGAAAGGAAAACTTGGCGTCCACCTAATTTTTCTTTAAGATATGTGTCTTTTGATAACTTTAAAATCTTCTTTTTAATTCGCTCGAATTCAATTGCCACACCCAATACAAAATATTCGAGCCATGCGGTCATATCGCCAGAATTTGCCTTTTGCAAATGCTCATAATATGTGACCGCATCTTTATCGTAATATTCTTCAAGAGAAAAGAACTGACGAATATCATATTTTTCTAAGAAGAGAACGAGTGTCGAAAGTGCCCGCCCGACGCGTCCGTTCCCATCAATAAATGGGTGAATGTGCACTAATTCATGATGCGCGATTCCCGCTTTTAAAATTGGATGAATATCTGTATCGGGTTTATTAAGCCAATAAAGAAATTCGCGCATTAAAAATGGCACTTCAACAGGTGTTGAAGGTCTAAATGTAACTTCTCCAGTTTCGCTATTTTTAATAACAACTTGTTTTGTGCGATATTCCCCGATTTGTTCTGGAAGTAAAATGCCGTCAACTACTGACTTGTGGAGCTTTTTGATAGTTCCTTCTGTAATACGTTGTAAATCTTTTCGCGCCTCCTCCTCAATAACCTGCAGCGTTCTTCTGTAATTGATGACTTCTTGTACATCGCGCGCTCTTCCTACGACATCTTTCCCTAAAAGCACGTCCTGTGCTTCAGAAAGATTTAATCTATTTCCCTCAATATGTGTTCCGTGGTGAGCAGTACGAATAACAGCATCGTCTCTAAATCTCTTTTCCCATAAGGGGAGAAGTGGCGCATCTGCTATAACCTCGCGTGCAGCTTCGATAATGCCTATATTTTTTAGAATATTGTTCGTGATGGTATAGTGCGGATCGTACATATGACTAACAAGGTTATTTTCCAAATCGCCTGTCGCGATTCTTATACTCATCGAGTATAGCATCTAGGTCATCTGTTGTCATCTCAGGTAAGAATTTTTTTGGGAAGAAATACTCAGCATAAATACCTTGCCAAATCATAAATCCCGACATGCGATTTTCTCCACCAGTGCGAATTATTATGTCAGGTTCAGGATAACTTTGTCCTTTTGTATCGAGAAAATTACTAAAAGTCTCTTCGGTAATCTCCGAAGGCTTAACACCCTGTTCGACAAGCCGACGGACTCCTCTAATCACATCATCACGACCGCCATAATCTAACGCAATATTAAGCCCATGCTCGGTAAAATGAGCTGAATCTCGTTCATATTGTTCAATTTTTTTGCGGAGGCCTTGGGGAATACGATCACGTCTACCCAAATGAATAATACGTGCTTTTTGTTCTATTGCTTCTTTAAAATAGGGGTCAGCTAATTGTTGAAAAAGCATCATAAGGCCTTTGACTTGTAATTGATCCCGCGTCCAGTTCTCTGTAGAAAAAACCCAAAGCGTTATTGTGTGTATGTTGCGTTTATAGAGATGCTTAATCATTCTCAATACATTCTCAGCACCAGCCTTATGACCTTCGATAACATTTTTGCCTTGGGATTTTGCCCATCGACGGTTTCCGTCAAGAATAATAGCTATATGATGTGGTGTTCGATCTGCCATATTTGTATGACTAGATTATACACGCAAAATGTACTACACTCATGTATAGTATGAATCCTACGCCTTTTATTAATCCTGATAATTTTGCTCCTGCTCGTTTTGGAACTATTAATACAATGCTTGGTCTTATTATTCCTTTTGGGTTTGTTGTCATAACACTCATTGCCTTAGCGGTGTTGATGCGCGGCGCTTTCTTCTTTATCACTGCAGGGGGAGATAAAGCGAAGCTCGAATCAGGAAAAAACACCATTCTATATGTAAGTTTAGGTATCATAGTAATATTTACTAGCTTTTTCTTAGTACGCTTAATTACAACAATTTTTGAAATTCCATTTTTATTATGAGTAGTATTGATGACATTTTTGGCGATCCAATCAAGGCACCAGGACCAGCTGGAATTAATACCGGTACTGTACCTGAGACTATAACAAGACTCGTTTCTTTTAGTATAAGTTTTATATTTACTGTTGCTGGGATAGTGTTGGCAGTCCAACTTATTTGGGGTGGTCTTGATTATATTACTTCCGGAGGAGATCAGGAAAAGATATCAGCAGCTCAGAGTAAAATGATTAATGCTGTTATCGGTATTATCATAATGGCTGCAGCACTTGGTTTTTGGGCTTTCATCGCATCAAATGTTATTGGGACAATTAAGTTTGAAAACGGAGGATTTAGATTTAATCTTCCATCAATAAATAATGGTGGTAGCGGTAGTAATAATTCGGGTGGAAACGCAGCAGATCCAGGTGGCTCAATTCAACCGGTAGATCTATTTCCCACTGATTCGGGTCAAAGACTGAGGCCCACAACTCCATTCCAATAGGATGTTCAAGCAGCTATATGAGTTCCTTTCACCTCTTTATCAAGAAGTGCTTTCGTAAGAAGGTCTTTTTCTGAAACTCCGTTGATCAGCATTGAAGGAATACCTTGATCGGCAAGAACGAGCGACTCTTCAATTTTATGCAACATGCCGCCGGTAACATCGAAACCGTCTGTTGCATATATTAATTTTTTAACATCTTCAAGATTTTTTCTGGTTATATGAGATATAACGTTCTGCTTTGCATCAAGTACTCCTGGCGTAACGCCATTATGAATTACTTTATGAATTTTGTAGCCTTTTTTCTTGAGGGCACTTGCTGCTGCACCAAGAATTAATTCAGTTGATGCGATCATAGAGCCCTTTTCTTTATCAAAAATAATGTCACCATACATAACTGGGACAATATTATGTGTGAGTGCTTCCTCTATAAAATCTAGCGGGAAGTTTTTTATAGCACCGTCTTTTCCGAGAAGTGCCGCCGATGGCTGATATGAAACTGCAGGAACACCCGCCTTGAGAAGCGCATCGACAATGCACCTATTGAGCTTTGCAACGGCCTGCTGGACCAATGCATATCCCATATTCTTATCTGGCGCATTAAGGCCATTCTGCATGTGGTGAGTTATTACGGCATAATGGCCGAAGGATCCAGCTCCATTACCAATAATAATCTTGAGATCGGGATCTTTTTTTAATGCAGAGGCAATTTGTTTGGCGAGTGTTTCGATAATATCTAGCTTTGCCTCCATTGGCTTTGCTTTATCAGTTATGAGACTTCCACCGAGCTTAAGACAAACGAGTCGTTTAGCCATAAAAATAACGAAAAAATCAATATTATATTAGTCGCCCTTTTCTATGCGATCATTCTCCAATTGTAATATCATTGGCACGTAAAATATCTTGTAATTCAGGTGAAGCGAGTATTAATGGCGTGCTATAGACTGATCTAAATTCAAGTGAAAGATCAGTTAATACTCTTCTTCCCATTGTCAGAGTTCCTTCTTGCTCTTCTTGACCTATATGTCCTACATACATCATCCTATTATCATCGACACAGACAAGAATATTGCCTTTAATTGCCATGTCTGGAAACTCATCAAAATACATTGCTTGATCAGCCTTAGATCCATCAAGTACAAATGATCCTATTGGTCTTAGTGCTGCTTCGAGGCCTATTCGCCAACGCCTCATTTGATCTTCGAAGACTTCTTCGGACATAGCATCTGGATCACCACCGCACATCTCTTCAATGACACCTCGCGCAAGTACGTTCATTAGGTCCTCCGAGCTATCACCTTCTTTAAACGTTTCGCTTACTAAGCCCAAACCATTGCGAACCGTCTTCTGCTTTCCGTCCTCATCTTGCTGATAATGATTGTGGTTCACTAAGTAAAATTCATATGTACCGTCATTAGCCTGAGATGGTTGCAATATTACTGCAATAACTCCTTCTCGTATGCTTTTAATCGGCTCTTTATTCGGGTCGACAACAGCTTCTGCTGGTGGTAATGAGGCTTCTGCTGCCATTAAGTTTTTATGACGCCGTCAAAGGACTGGCTGAATGGATAATTTTTCTTATTCATTGGTTCTAATTGATCAAAAAATAACTTTGAATCCTCTTTTATAATCGCGACAACTGCGCGTTTCGTATGTTTTTCTTGTTCTGATAATACAGTGTCCGCTTTCTTAGGGTTTATATTATACACGTCCTCGGGTTTAGAAAAGCTTATGTAGAGCTCCTTTTCGATATTTTCAGGAATTTTGTAAGGAAGTTTATAGATGCCTTTTAGAAATTCGAATTCTTTTCGATAATAAATAAGCCCACCGAGCGCAGAAAGCGAAGTATATAGACCCGAAACTTTTGGACGAACTTTTTTGTGTGTACGAAACGCAATATTATTAATTTCCTCTTGGGAGCCTTGTTTTTTCGTCACCCATTCATAGAGAATTGCCGTGGTGACGACTATTTCTGCCGCCTCGAGCCCTTCAAAATCTTCTGGAATGCCTCGAGGCACATCAATAGATATATTCGGCTTTGCGCCTTTTGATTTTGGTTTTTTGACTGACTTTAAAACGTTTTCTAGTACAACGTCATAAAAACGGCACGATCTTTTCAGGACTAAGTCCTGTGAGGATATGGCCCCAGTGACGTACGCGCCGAGTGCAGAACCTAATGCTGGTTTTCCATACAGAATTCCTGTCTCTCCGAAAAGTACAACACCAACCGGCGCCGAATACTGCAAATTCATAATTTTAGATGAACGGGACGCGAAAAAGTCCAATTTTATAAAGCATTATCGAGTATGGCATCATAAGCAACAAATACAACGCTGCGATTTTTAATGTAGTCACAAATGTTGTTTTTAACGAAAAGCGTATTGTAATATAGAGCAACATAAGGCGCCAATTTAGCAAAATTAACGAATATATAACGAATACGATGCTAAAAAAAATGCCCAATGCCGTCGACTGACGAGGGGGAGGTAATAATAAAAATAGTGTCGATGTTGCATAAAACCATAAGAGTGTTGGAATAAGTGAAAAGGCAGAAAGACTACATAATCTCAATACAACTTCTTTCTGCGAAACGCGCAGAACCCGACCCGAAACATATAAAAATCCCACCGACAATCCAAATGTAACTAAAAATCCAATGGAAGAAGCCATTGCAGAAGTCGTAATAACAAATGGATTTATCGTTTTGTGACGAATACTTGCAGCATATGCAAAATAAGTACAGCAAATTGCAAGAATAAACACTACCTGTAGTGTGTCTTTTTCTTTAGAAATGTCACGCATTGCAGTATACGGATCTTTAAAAACCCTAAAGACATTACGGAATAAAAGAATAATAGAGGCAATAATACTAATAAGTAGATGTTCCATAGTTAAAAACCGTGTTGAAAAAGAGAGACGACACGAATAATAAAGAAGCCAAAGACGCTATAGAGCACAAATGAAAATAGAACAGAAGCAGGAACGAAGACGCGAAATGGCATATGCTTAATGTAATGACTGACTATTTTGTACACTCGAGTTACTAAAGGATTTTTGAAGTGGGTAGGCTCCAAGGCCAAAGTATCATCGTAGCGCTTCCTTAATTGAGTGTATAGTTTGTCGCTCATTAATATTATATGCTTTTATAAATGCCTTCCGGGCACGGTACAGTAAACTTTCGGCGGTTTTAAACGAAACATTAATTTTTTTCGCAATCTCAACTACCGAATAGTCTTCTTTGTACTTTAGTCTCAATATGAGAGCATAATCATGCGGTAAGTTATTAAGTATTTTTTCTATGCGATATGCAAGGAATTTTTTATCAATATCGTCTTTGAGGAAAACTTTAGCTATTGAGTCAATAAAGTTGTCTGGCAAATAGGCGAAAAGGATTTTTTTAACTTTTCTGCGACGGAGTTTATCGATCGCCTTGCGTTTTCCAATCGAATAAATGTACGTTTTTAACGTAGATTGGCCTCGAAAATTACGCAATCCTTCTATAAATGCGATGTACGTATCATGAAGAACCTCTTCTGCATCGTCTTGATCAAGGTATTTTTGGAGATATTTATGGAGTGGATCGCGGGTTGCTTCATAAAACGATCTAAAAACAGCCTCATCACGACGTAAAAGACCTTCAAATAACGCTTTTTCACTCGTATTCATAAATAGGTTGCTCTATTATATAATAGATTCGTGAAAGCACCTAACTTCGAACTCCCAGATCAAGATAATGTTGTCCATACGCTCTCGGAATATTCTGGTTCTTGGCTCCTCGTCTATTTTTATCCAAAAGATGACACTCCTGGTTGCACAAAAGAGGCATGCGCGTTTCGCGACATGTCGAGTGAATTCGCGAAACGCGGTATAAAAGTAATCGGCATTTCAAAAGACACTGTAAGTTCGCATAAAAAGTTTGCTAATAAATTTAAGCTTGCATTTACCTTATTGAGCGATCCAGAGCAGACAACAATCCAAGCGTATAACGCCTGGGGCGAGAAAAAATTTATGGGTCGTATCTTTGATGGTATTCTACGAAAAAGCTTCCTCATCGACCCAAAAGGCAATATTGTAAAAGAGTATCCAAAAGTAACGCCAGATCAACACGCAGAAGAAATTCTTAAAGACTTCGATACACTACAATAAACCGACCACTACGTCAAAATTAATGTCGCAAGACCGAGAAACGCAAGAAATCCTAACACATCAGTCGCAGTTGTTATAAAAATAGTTGCTGACGAAGCAGGGTCTTTTCCTAGTTTCTTCATAATGAGCGGCACTAATGTTCCAAAGAATGCTGCGACGAGTAGATTAATAATCATTGCCATCGCCAAAATAAAAGCAATCTTGTAATCTCGATTAACAAAAATAACAACACCAGCGACTAAAATTCCGTTAATTGCTCCATTGATGAGTGCCGATATAAGTTCGTTTTTTAATGTTGGTAACGCAGTCGAAAGCTCTATCTGTCGTAACGAAATACCCCGTACAAGCACCGCAAGCGTTTGCGTCGCTGAGTTTCCTCCCATACCTGCGACGATCGGCATATACACCGCAAGTAATACATTTCTCGAGATTGTTCCTTCAAATCGCCCAACAACATATGAAGCTAAAAATGCCGTTCCGAGATTAATAATGAGCCATTTGTAACGCAGACGTGCTTTAGTAAAGCCCGAATCTATAATGCTTTCTTCATCGCTGATACCTGCGAAATCATACAGAGAGGAAGATTCTTCTTCATGCATCAAACGCAAAATATCATCTGAATAAATTATTCCTAAAACACTACCTTCATGATTTAAAACCACTACTTTCGAATGCGGGTGGGATTTAAAAAGCTCCACAACTTCGTGGTGTGTTGCTGATTGATTAACCGTTGGCAAGCGCTTTATGTACTTATTAACAACTTCACTTTTTTTCCCAAATCCTAGCTGATGCCCAGGAACATATCCTTCAACCCTGCCGTCTTGATAAACAATAATTGCTGGAGATCGTCCTGTGCGTTTTTCATGAATACGAAATTTCTTTGAAACTTCTGCAATCGTTTCTCCTTTTTCGACAATAATATAATCAAGATTCATAAGTCCTGCAGCAGTTTGAGGGTCGAATGACAGGAGATTCTCTACAGTGGTACGTAAGTTGTCTTGGAGCTTTCCAACAATCCTTTTTTGCTTCTCTTTAGAAACTAATTTCAAGAAATCGGTTGCATCATTAA
>CAZTOA010000006.1:0-22207 GCA_964614975.1 uncultured Gammaproteobacteria bacterium
TATTGTCAGTGCTTTCCGTATCAACAACAAGAACGTCGTCAGTAAGCAAAAATGCGCTTTTAATCGCATCTTCGATAATCGGAGCCCCATTATAGACACTAATTACAACTGAGATTTTCATATTGCGGTGTTTTCACACTTGATTATATATTACAATAATCGAAACGTTCTATGACACGTACAAGACTCACGTCAATATACTTTTTGGTGCTGGGTTCACTTCTTATTTATTCTTATGCACTCGTCGACCCAAACATTACCTTTATCAATCACCCGCTATGGACATCATTCCGCAACGTAATGGTGCAATTAGGTTATTACAATAGGCCGGCTTCGACAGCTATATTTGTAGTTATTTCTGCACTTTTGACCTATTTACATATTAGACTTGTCAAAGATTATGATGAAAATCCAGTAAAACTAGCTGTTATTACTGCTGGGATACTGCTTTTCTCATATCCATTTCTTTCTCGCGACCTCTTTAATTACATGTTTGATGCGAGGATCCTAACAGTTCATAATGCAAATCCATACTTACATGCGGCTTTGGATTTTCCTAGCGATCAATGGCTGCGTTTTATGCATTGGACGCACCGACCTTACCCGTATGGACCAACATTTTTACCTCTAACCCTTATTCCTTCATTTCTTGCTGGTGGTAAGTTTATCTTAAGTTTCTTATTTTTTAAGTTAATGTATGCGACTGTATATGTTTGGTCAGTATATATGCTTACAAAAATTAAAAGATCGTATGGACTTTTTTTTGCGACAAGTCCTTTAATAATCATGGAAGGACTCGTAAATAATCATAATGACCTCATCGCTGTTATGTTTGCAATAATGGGTTTGTATTATGCATCAAATAAACTACTTTCATTTTTATCTTTCGTATCTTCGGCCGGCATAAAGTTTATTACTGCCCCGGCCTTACTCTTATTTACTAAAACAAAATCTCAAAAAGAATATGGGTATCTTGTTGGAGCTTTGTTGACGGCTTTGATTTTGTACATATCGTACACAGGTGAAATTCAGCAGTGGTATTTTCTTAACTTCTTAATTCTTATACCATTTCTTTTTTCCTACATTAAAAATACGTACATTTTTGCCTTTGGACTCTTACTTTCATACTATCCATTTATTTTATATGGAGATTGGAATGAAGTTAATCTATTTATCAAACATCTGGTTATTATTTTGTCTTTTATTGTTACTATGGTAATAGTAGTTTTTCAAAAAAATGAAACTTAACAGTATCGAGAAAAAATGGTTGCCTGTATTAGCTGTCATTTTCTTAATTAATTACCACTTATATCAATGGTACGACAACAGCTACGTCAACGCGATACAACAACTTAATGCGAAACCTATTGAAGACCGTTATGAACGAATACAGTCTGAGCAGCACTATTATGAAATATATAAAATTGCTCAGGAGTATAAAGGTCGAGAAGAGCTAGTTATATATATACAGGATGACCGAGGGGATGATACTCTTGATTACAGCTCCACATATTATTCAAACATTGGGAAAAAACCTGAGGAGCAAACTAGTGTACATTTATCGGAATTAGGACTCTTCGTAATGTACTATTTCTACCCTAGCTATATTCCGACTTATTCAATCAATCAATTTTCTGACATGAAACTGTCGAATGAGACAATAATAATTTCTGATAAAGATCTATCTGTCCCCGAACTTTCACATATTACGAATACTCAACGCCTTGAAAAACTTCCACAATTGCCGAAGAACGATGCGCTTCGTGTTAATCGTAGACCAGCAAATTCATATTATTTATTCAAAGTTCTTAATCAATGATTTTATTTACAAACCATATCTTCGCAGTAATAAGTTTCGTCATACTAATCTATATCATTGGATGGGCTAGCATGTATGTCTTCTTTACTTCTATATTTAAAAAGTTTTCATTTGGATATAAACTGGGATTTTCCTGGACTATTGGAAACGTATTGTTAGGAACGATCTTTTTCTATCTCGCCTATTTTGAAATGTTTAGTTCTCTCAATGTGATAAGGGTGTGTTTGTTTTTTGGAATAATTTCAGGCGCTATAACTGGTTGGTCGATTGTAAATCCGTTGCGCATTAAGAAACAAATTGTAAAAATTATTCCAATCGCTATTATTTCTCTTTTCTTTATACATCTAATCCAACATTCGCTTACTGCATATTTAATTGATTGGGACGCCACTGCGATGTGGTTCTTAAAAGCTAAAGCTTTATTCTTGAATGAAGGCATTCATAACAATTCATATTTCAGCAATACTGGTTATTTTGACTTCTCAAATAAAGCCTACCCATTTGGTGTTCCGTTAATAATGGCTGGCTTCTTTAAAATGATTGCTTTCTTTGATGATCAGGTTATTCAATTTTATTTTTTGCAGTATTTCTTACTAATCCCAATATTGTTATACGCATTTATGAAGGAACACGTCAATCTTTCAGCTTTATCGCGCATATTAATTGCAATCGGTTTATGCATGTCTCCAATATTCTTAAATCATGCTCACAGCGGCTACGTTGATATTTCAATTAGTCTCTTTTTTATGTCCGCGCTTTTAGCTTTCATGCATGCTATATATGAAAAATCTGCACATGAAAAAAATAATTGGATTGGATTAATGTTGTTATTAATACTGTTTTCTATTCACGTTAAAAACGAAGGATCAACGTTTACATTTGCACTAATTGTTGCAGCAGTATTCTTAGGATTTATCCGCAAATCTGTCTTTGTAAAGCGATACATACTCCCAATTTTGTTCGTTCTTGGAACCATATTTTTATGGAAGTATTTTTTGCATGTAGAAAAAATTCCTTTTTACTTATCTGCAAGTATTCCTTTAATGGAAAACCTTCACCGTCTTAAAACATCAATTTTCTTCTACCTTGAAGTTTTTCTTGATACCCGTATACAAAGCCTCACAACAATCCCACTGTTACTTGTAATGAGCTATCAAGCCCCTCGAATAATAAAACTTCGCAAGTACATTATGTTTGCGCCTCTGTTAATTGTTCTATTTCAGTTATGTGCCTATACATATATATATCTAATTACTCCTCTTCCTTTTGTCGTACAACTCCAAACTTCATTTCCAAGATTACTATTACAATTGTTGCCGAGCTTATACCTTATCGTGATCTTTCAACAGAAAGTATTCCTAGATAGTCAGAACGAAGAAAGCTGAGAAGCCCAATTTTCTAGAAGTGCATTATTCTTTTTTTCATCGAAGTAATAACCATCAATCCGCAGCGAACCACTTATCAAATTTCCCTTCATGTCTTTAACCATTTTTTCGAGATAGTCAGCCGACTGACAAAACTCGATATATGATGAATCACCCAGCGCAAAAATTGCAAATTTTTTATCATTTTGTGATTCTTTTCGAAATTCTTCTTCAAAAGGGAAAAACCAAATATGGGGTTGGCCCTGGGCATTGTTATAAAACCATGTGTTCGTACCAAAAATAATTAGGTCATAATCTTTTAAGGAAGCCAAACTCACATTACGTACTTCTTGTAGATCAACAGAATGGTTTTTTGATTCTAATACTGCAGAGACTTTTTGCGCAGCAAAGAAGGTGCCGTTTGAATTTGTACCGTATGCGATAAGAATCTTTCCCACCCTAACAGTATATACAATTAGGAATGCAAAAGGGCATTTTTTAGTAAATGAAGCTTTGTTCGTAATGGAGCATATTTTAGTCCAAATGTCATACGGTTCTTTTCTTGGTATTGTTCATGGAGCTTTGAGCCGGCCCCATCAGTTGATTGAGAATTTTTATGGTAAATTACAATTGATGGATCGTAGTACATATGAAGCCCTGCTTTAGTTATACGGGCACACCAATCCGCGTCTTCATAGTATAAAAAATATTTGTCATCCAACGGTCCTACCTTTTCAACCAACGCATTATCAAAACACATAAGACAACCTGTCACAAACTCTGTTTCTTCAAATTTATCGTATTGCCCTTTATCCACATCATCTACTCCACGATGAACCGTATATGCATTTGCCCAGTCCATTATTCCGCCAGCATACCAAAAAACTTTACCCAATTCATTTTTATCATAACGATTCGTATGATATTCGTAGCCTTTTGCATAATATATTTTGCCTCCGATAAGGCTTCCTGGATGTGCGCTGACTGCCGTCAGCGCCCGTTCAACAAAATCATTCGTTACGAGCGTATCGTTATTAATAAACACAAATTTATCGTAGCCATCTTGTTGAGCTAAAGTTAGTCCAGTATTAAGACCAAAGGCATATCCTTTGTTTTCTGCATGAATGCGCGTGACGTTTTTGTATTCAGGGAACGCCTCTAAATAGGTACTCACATCAACGACATACAGGTGATAATTCTTGTTTGTTTGCTTCGAGAAACTATCGACAAAGTCTTCTGTGTCAGAATAGTTTTGATAGTTAACAGTAATGATTGCAAGACCTTTCATTTAACCTTTGCGATTTTTAAATAAATCGAGCACCTCTGCATAAAGCGCTCTGCCTTTCAGTTTATATAAAATGCCAGCATAACATCCACCTCCCAGAACGATCGCACTTATTAAAAACAGTGCATCCAGATGGAGCGCGTTTATAAGGATTAGACGCAGCGCAACTATCATGCCTGTCATTGCTGATAGAGCAATCAATACGTCTTTAAGAATAGCCAGCATCGAGAAAGAGACTACTTGCTTCGCTTCTCTCAACACCAAAAAGAATGATAAAGACATTATTAAGAATGCATAAGAAATACCTATATAGCCAAATAATGTAATCATTGGAGGAATAAGCACCCATGTTAGAACAGTGAAATAGACCATAAACTTTAAACTTTTATTTACCTTTCCAACAGCATTGAATAAATTAATCAAAGGACTGTAAAGACTTACAAATAAAGCAGAAAGAGAGAAGAAATAGAACGAAAGAAGACTATAATGCCACTTGTCGTAATAATTTCCTGGAACTACTTTTAATAATACATCGAATACTAACATAGCTCCTACTACCACAGCAAAAATCCCTATCGTCTCATAATACAAAACCTTTTCTAATGATTTTTTTAATAACTCCTTGTCTGATTGAAAACGAGCAAAAAGTGGAAAGGCAACGCGATTAATATTATCCATTATCAATCGAATTGAAAACTCCGCATATTTTTTCGCAAAGGTTACATAGCCCAAGTTTGTTAATCCTATAGCACCACCCAAATATAGAATTAATAAATCATCCTTAAAAAATGCTAAAAATGAGTTGCTTTGAAAAGGAACGCCGTACTTGAGAAGTTTTTTCCCTGATTCCCATGAAAACGACAGTGTCGGTAGCCATGGGCTAAAGTAATATATAAGGATTGTTCCAAGAATTGCTCGAGCCAGGACAGCAACAACAAGACTTTCGATATCAAAATTAAGAAAAACCATCGCAATAATAACTAGATAGAAAACAGTTCCCTCTAAAGCCTGGACAATAACGACTTTGTAAATTTTTATGTCTTTTTCAAGCAGAACAGATGGAATGGTTTTGAGCGAAAGTATAAAAAATGAAAAAAGAACTGCCCAATACAAGTTCACCGCATTCGCTGGAATGTCTTTATAATAACTAAAAACGAGCGGCGTCGCTAAATATCCTATTACAACGGCAATTAATGTAAGAAAAAATTGAATGTAGAATGCTGTATTAAGATCAATCTGTTTAATTTCCTTCTTCTGCATAAGAGCAGCTGCTAGACCTAAATTCGTAAAATAGTTAAATGAAGCTAATGCAGCGAGGACAGTATTATAAATACCAAGAAGATATACACCCGATTTAAGTGTCAAAATAAAAAATGCTGCAAAGCCAAGTACGGCTGTATAAGACCCTTGTGCAAGCAGACTTGCAACGCTCACAAAACTTCGCGATTTTACTACGTCAAGATCTTTATGCTTCTCCATTGATTTTCGGCGCTGTAATAATTAAAATTGGGTCACAACTATGTTAATTTTTGAAAAGTTTATTAGCAAATACAAATCTATTCTTGGACTTGCCATCGTATTCATTATAGCAGTCGCAACGCTAGTTCCACTCTTTTCTCATCCATATTTCACAATGCATGACGACCAGCACGTTGCAAGGCTGTACTTACTTGATCAGGCGATTAATCAAGGAACGCTGTACCCTCGTTGGGTTGACCAGTTAGGTTTTGGATTCGGATATCCACTCTTTAATTTTTACCCACCACTTACCTACTACATTGCAGAAATTTTTCGATCTATCTCAATTAGCTACATAACATCAATTAAGCTTATGTTACTCGTTGCGACGTTCATCGGAACTCTAGGAACATACGCTTTTCTTAAAAGGATCTATGGGTCACTATCAGCATTAGTCGGCACGATGCTTTTTACCTTTTTTAGCTATAGGGCAGTCACTTTGTATGTCCGAGGAGCATTTGCAGAATATTTAGCACTTTCGTTTGTACCTTGGATTCTTTTATCACTCTACAACCTCTACCGTTCCCCATCACAAAAGAATGCTCTTATAGCCGGGCTTACCATTTCACTCCTCGTCCTCGCACATCCATTTATCGCTATTCCCGGTGTCTTTGTTATTGTTTCTTTTGCGGGGCTGCTTTACTTTTTGACCGAGAAAAATGGGCGCCAGCTCTTTCTTACGAAAAGTATAATCTCTGGCGCCTTTGGACTAGCCTTAAGCGCATTTTTTTGGCTCCCCTCAATGATTGAACGCAGCTATACCTTAGTCGATACCATTCTACTTAATGAACTAGCTAAGTACGCAATTCACTTTGTGCAGCCACAGCAACTATGGTACTCGCCTTGGGGCTTTGGCGGCTCTGTAGAAGGTCTTGGTGATGGTTTATCATTCCAAATCAATAAACCATATCTTGGTATGGCTTTACTTACATTACTATTATGGATCTGGTTTTATCGCACACAAAAAGCCAAACGTATCGAGAAAAACATCCGCCTTATTACCGGATACTTCTTTACGATGCTTTTACTGAGCATTTTTTTAATGCTCCCATACAGCAAATTCATATGGGACATGGTGGCATATTTACAATATCTTCAATTCCCATGGCGATTTATGGCATTTGTAGGAATGTTTATATCATTTTTTTCTGCATCATTTATCTATCTTCTTACAAAAACAATACGACTTCCAAAGCTCGACACCGACAGAATGAGGTTTGGAATAGCTGCTGGTATTTTCTTTGTAGTATTTGTTGTTCAATTGAAGTACTTTAAACCACAGCAATTTATTGAAACAAGCGACACTGCGAGAACTAACTTTAAAGAAATTGCATGGCGTATTAGTAGTACGTCATTTGAATTTGTACCAAAAGGCGTTAGAACAAAAAAAACCACTTACAATACGACAACTCTAGATATTGAAGAAAAAGACATTGCTGACCGTACACATAAAGTAATTAATGGGGCGCCGACTGTTGATATTTTGTCAAAGCGATTTGATTACAAGCGATTTTCATCAGATTCAAGCACACCATATACTCTTCAAATAAATACATATAACTTTCCTGGATGGACCGGTTACATTGATGGAAAAGAAGCGACGATCCACGACAATAATGACTTTAAGTTAATTCAGCTCAACATACCGAAAGGCAGACATATTGTAGAAATTAAATTGACGAAGACCCCAATACAAAAGGTTGCAGCTGCAACTTCATTTATCGCTTGGTTGTATCTTGTCTCGGCCTTATATCTCTCACTGGGTACTGGGCAGAAGTCTAAAAAGATATAGTTCTGATTCGTCTCCTGGCTTATCATATTTACGAATCAGCTCAAGCGGCCAATCATTAGGAAATTCTCTGCGGTGTGCAAAAACTACAAGTACTTCTTTATCTGGAATTTCCTTTTGATGCTGAAGAAGTTGTTCTAGATCAAGAGGCCAGTATGGCTGAATGCTTATGTTGTCACCTGGTTGCATAAATGTATCGAGTACGTCGTGGCTCATACCAAAATTTCCTTCTGCGATGATTACAACAGGTATTGACTTAGAAACTTCTCTAGAGTAAAGCATTATTTCTTTCGCACCCCATCCAGCAGGCCATCCTTCAAGATATTGGCCCCTATCGACTTGTGGAAAGGGAATCTTTGCATAATCAAACATGATTGTGTAGTTAAAATAAGCAACAGAAAGAAGCACCAAAGCAAGGGTAATGAGTCTATGCGTGTTGGTGCGCATATGAGCGATTAAATATGCTGCTGGGATAATTAGCAAACCTCCAAGCGAAAGGACATATCTTGGGAACAAGACTCTTGCAACAAGAGAAATTGAAAGCATCGCGGTACCAATCCACAAAGTAAAATATAGCGCTTCGGTCTTATATTTTCTATACATGAAGAATAGGCCAATAACCCCAAGAGCAGCAACAATATACCCAGTTTCAGTGAAGATATAATATGGCAGATTAACAATGTTGTGGCTAAAATAATTAAACGGATCCGAAAGCAACTCTTGCTTTGTCAAAATAAATGTTTTGTTCTTTTCCTCTACATAATGGAGAAAGGGCGAGAGTCTTTGTACGTTGTACATAACAACAGCTAATACAACGACAATGATATATAGAAAATAAAAACTTACCGACTCTTGAAATTTACTAACATTCTCAGCTGATCTTGAGAAAAGCTTTTTTAAACTTTGAAAGTAAGCAGAAACTGTATGGATTGGGTCTGGAAATAGAATAAAAATAACAGCGAATGCTCCAAGACCCACGTATAAACGTATTGAGGATTTTGCTAAGAGTGCAAGTCCGCTCACCAGTCCTAAGATAAGTGCAACATCAAGTCGTCTAGTACGGGCTAATACAATTGAGAGCAAGAAAATCCACAATGTCGAGGCATTTACTGCTGAATCAACGAGCGCAATGCGATCATAGAAAAGGAAATATGGGGTAATTACATAGAGAAATCCAGCAATGAGCGCCGTAGGCGCGCCAAACAAATATCGCCCAATGGTAATAACTCCAGCAAGCGATATGAATCCAGCAGTTACTGGAAATAATCTTCCAGCAAGCAGTGCATTTGATTCAAAAATCTTTAAGAAAGGAATTGTAGCCCATGTTTGTAATGGCTGACGACCATCAGTTAAAGAAATAAATCTCCAGGTCGCGTCTTTCCACGCTACTTTAGCCCATCTTATGTAAATTCCTTCATCAGAAAAGATTGGAAACCCATCAAGCTTTATTAACCGAGTTAATAAAAAGAGACCAATAATAGACAGTAGGATTACCCACTGTGTGCGTGAAAATAGTTTAAAAAATTTCTTTATAAGATCGAAAATGTTTAACATAAGCTTTTATTACTTTAAATGATACACTTCCCACTCACCAAAATAACATCGTGTTTCGCGATTTGAGCCTTGCAATAAATCTCTCACTTCTTTAAATTCGTCCTTAATAATGTCATCTTTTGAAATGACAATTACATCATTGTGTTTTTCTTTTTCAAGTAATCGACTAAATAATTCATCAACTCGATATGCATGGATCACCGGTTTACCTGAGTAATAAACAAACGATGGTGATCCACCGTACATAAATGATGAAAAGGTTTGCAGCTGCGCGGCTTCTACAACATTTCTATTTTTTCTCTCTTGTTCATTGACCATAATGACGACATTCTCCGCGTCTAATTCTGAAAGGCACTGCGCAACGCGCAACTTGTTCGGAGTATCTTCAACATCTTTTAATAGATACGTTGCAGGAAGAAATCTGTAAAGGAAAAATAAGCATATACCCCCCACCAGTATCATACGTAGAGCATTCTGCTTTAGTTTCATTAATCCATATGGAATAGTCAAAGCAAAAAATGGAATAAGCAATATCATGTACCACCATAGTTTACTTTTCGCAAATGTTAGCAGTGCGAAAAATGGAAGCGGTGAAAGTAAAAGTAGATAATGCGTCCATTCTAAGGACTGAAGATATTGCAATGTTTTTTTAAAGAAATTTGTACCTGGTTGAAGATTAATTTTCTTTAAAATGTCATAGACAATGACAAGGTATGCAATAACAATAATTGCCAGAGCGAATGATAATTCTTTAAGTAAAAATTCGGGATAAAAAAGACGCCCGCCAAAATGAAGCTCTATTGGCACAGTAACTCTTTTAAATAGTTGATCCTGAATATGACCTTTAACAAAATCATTTCCATACACTACATAATTAAGAATTAGCCAACTTAATCCGGTTAAGATAATTGCTACATACCATTTAGCTTGTTTAAACTTTTCTTTAGCAAAACTGAATGAGAAAATATCAAAAATCATTGGATAAAATCCCGCAGCTGATTTTGTCCATGTTCCCAAAGCAATTGATGCTAATTTTCCTTTAAAAGATTGACCGGCAAGAAAATATGTAAGCCAGGTAAGAGCTAGAATACTGTCAGTATTCAGTCGTATCGCTCTATCTAGAAATACTGGAGTTAGGGAAGTAACGAAGACTGGCGTAAATAAGATGAGCTCCCTTTGCCATTCGCTCAACCCATTAATCTCAGCTGAAAAGAAAAAGCTTATTGTGCGTCGAGAAAGTAAATAGACAACCCCCAATAAACCGATTGCTACAAGAGTCATCATTGATCTAGAAGCTAACTCCTTATGTTCTGGAAAAACTTTAAAGGCAATAGCTGTTAATATGCTTGTCATTGGGGGCTTGTCAAGCCATGGTTGTCCGTTAAAGTCTGGGAGAATATATGAATTTCGTTCTGTCATATCAGCCGCAACTTCCGCGTATATTCCCTCATCCCAATCACTAAATAATGCATTTTGAAAATGAAACACCCGAAGAAGTAGCCCTAATGCGATAAAACCAAATATAAAATAACGTATTTTCATGAATATTTTCCCTGCAAATCGTTCAATCTAATTGAGAACACATCTTTTAATGTTTCAAGCGAATCCTTTATAAGACTCACATTCTTTGATTCTGCATGACGCCACACAACAGGAACCTCTAAGATAGTATACCCCAGTTTTCTTGCAAGAAAAAGAAATTCCAAATCAAATGCTGCAGATACAGAAGAACCACTCACTTGATGATTTTTTAC
This sequence comes from uncultured Gammaproteobacteria bacterium, assembly GCA_964614975.1. Lineage (GTDB taxonomy): Bacteria > Patescibacteriota > Microgenomatia > UBA1406 > HO2-37-13b > OLB23. The sequence continues at coordinate 11,084 of CAZTOA010000006.1, forward strand.
AAAAACTTTTTGTTTTGAAATAACATTTATTGCCGCTTCTCTTTTAAAACCCTTGAAGCCACACTGAGTATCTTGAATACCATGGAGACCAATTATCATGTTTCTAATAAATGTAAATCCCGAAGACTGCAATCTGCGTGTAAATGGAGCACCTTGCCTTTTTTCAGCACGCGAACCAATAACTACATCGTATCCTTCTTCCAGACCTTTGAATATTTTTGTGGATTCTTCTAATGGTGTAGCTAAATCTATATCACAAAACATAACAAATGGATATGTTGATTGTTCAATACCTGTCATAACGGCTAATGCTTTTCCTTGGTGTGGATTTTCAATAAGCCTAAATTGCGGAAAAAGTGTTACATATTTTTCTTTAATAATTTCTTTTGTTCCATCATCAGATCCGTCATCGACAATGATAACTTCTTTGATATGTGGATGATCTTTGATGTAATTCCCAACTCTATCTAAAACTCCTTTTTGAATGTTTACTTCTTCGTTGTAGCAAGGAATTATTAGTGATGCTTTCATGTTTATTTAATTAGTTTATAAACATACACATGGTCAGATGTAAATGATGACTCAATACTTTTTGCTTGAAAAAAAGCGACATCCCACTGTGGATTGCCGATAGGATTACATCCTCGCTCGCACATTACAATCATTTCATCCGCAGGTTCTAAAGTAAGATTGTCGACGGGTTTCTTTCCATTTATTTCTAGAAAATAACCATAAGCGCTATAACCAAATGAATCCGGAATTGCAGTTAGTCGAAACTTTTCTTTGTGAATGAGTGGGTATATTTGTTTTGCAGTTCTTTGTGCATGTTCAATCTGACGATTTGGTTCTCTATGCAAAAAGGGGTATTTAGTTCCTTGTGTATATATAAAAAGTCCGAGCATCAAAACTAAAAGCGGAATTGCGATCTTATTGTTAATAGCATCAATCAACTTAACTGCACCCACAGCGAGAAGAAGATAAAAAAGTGGGTACAAAATACCGAAATAATGTGGATATTTATTAGCTGTCATAAAAGACGTTACGATTAATAGAAGAATAAAGATACCCAAGACCATTCTATATGTTGTATCTTTCCAAGCTTTAAATGAGAAAAGTAGAGCAAATAAAAGTAGAAGACTTAACGGAGCGATTAAATTATAAGAAAATGAAAATGTCGTTAAAGATGCAAACCCCTCAACAACTGAATTAATCGATGCTGATGCAGCACTTCCAGGATTATTAAACAAGGTGATAAAGTTTTTTGAATTTAGAAATTGATGGCGTAAGTCAAAGAAAATTAGAGGCGCGTTAACAGCAATAAATGCACACAATGCAAGTATTGTATTCTTCGCTAGTTCTTTAATTCCTTTTTTATTTTTAAATGCATAAAATCCAGTCACGACAATAAAAGCAAATAGAAGTGAGAATGTAACATAATGTAATTGGAATGCAAAACCCGAAAAAAGCCCGGTGAGAATAAAGAATCTGCGATCTTTCGTTAAAAGTGACTTAGTAAAAAAGTAGATCGCAATAAAACTAATCATAGGTAGAATATTGGGATTCCAGGAAAATCGTGAAAGGTCTACAAGTGTAGCCGAGAAGGCGATAAGAACACTTGTAATAAGTGCAATCTTTTCATTGAATAAATCTTCAACCATAAAATATGCTAGAACAATAAATAGTGAAGAGAATAAGGCAACTCCAACCACAGGACCCAAAGGATGCATGTTAAATAATGGAAGCCAGGGAGCCATAAAGTAATAATAAAACGGACCTAGATATACTTGCCCGACTGAAGAAGACGGTCCTACGGCGGGGAAATGTTCAAAATGAACAATCCTACTCATGATTATTGCGTCTCTTCCTTGGTCACCTAAGAAGATTGCAAAGTCATCGAGACGATAAAGTCGTAAAAGTGTGCCTAGGAGAAACACGAGAAGTAAAATCTGATATACTTTTTTCTGACTAAACCAATTCATGAAAATATTATACCTTACAAAACTGCGTCCCTATATTATCATTTCGCTATTAACGTTGTTGACCACATTACTTTTGTGGTCCCCTTTTATAGCTACAAATAATTTTGATACTGTAATTCGTCATTGGGACGGCCCATTGTATATCATACCTGCAAAAACCCTTTACAACATCAACGATCCTCTTATACAACAAAATATCTTGGGTCTTACCGATGAGTATTTTGCTGCACATCTGCCTGGATATCCTATTACATTGCGCTTTCTAGCTCCATTTGTTGGATATCCAAAATCTACTGTTCTTTCAACACTTCTAACTACAATTGCCCTTTTTTGTGCTTTCTACTATGTTAATAAAAAACTAAGGCTAACATCTAAGCCATTTTTGCTAACCCTTGTTTTTATGTTTCTTACTCCACGCTTTTTTGTGGTACGATCAATCGGATCTCCAGAACCACTTTTTCTTTTAGCGTTATTACTCTCCGTGTATTTTTTTGTGGCGAGAAACTATTTTTTCGCAGGATTATTAGGAGCCCTCGCCGTCATCACAAAAACCCCAGGCATACTTCTGTGGTTTGCCTATATTGCCTTTTTCTGTGTTGAGTATGTACGAAATAAGAAAATCCCACTTTCAGCATTCTTTCTTCTTCTCATCCCTGCCGGATTATTGGGGGTATTTACCCTATATTATTATCAATATGGCGATTTCTTCGCGTACTTTCATTCTGGAGACAATTTGCATCTAGCTTTTCCACCTTATCAAGTCTTCGATTCATCAGCATCATGGGTAGGAACTGCATGGCTTGAGGATATACTGTACATTTATTTACTGTATGGATATACGCTTATTGAGCTCCTGCGACGACTTGGGCTGCATATTTATAGATCAAAGAATGTCATCGCACTACTTATTCATCGAGCCAAAGAGCGCTTCAGATTAACTTTTGGCCTTGAAGGTTTTACCTCAGAACAAGACAGATTCTATGCAGTTGCTGCATGTTTTGTCGCAATTTTCTACTTCGCAGTTATATCGATAGTCCATAAAGATGTATCTCGATATTCACTACCTATCTTGCCTTTCGCACTAATAACCTTTGAGAAATTCTTTACATCGAGAAGGTTTCAATTACTTCTCTTACTTTTAATCCCAGCGATTTATATGTATGCATGGAATCTGATGGGAGAGAATGTTATGCCTAATATAAACTGGGCTCCTTTTTTATAGTAATGAGGCGCGTGCCGGAATCGAACCGGCGCATAGCTGTTTTGCAGACAGCCGTGTTTCCTCTTCACCAACGCGCCAAGATTTCTCAATTATACCAACAGTTGTGCTAAAATTAGGAGATGAAAAGCATTGTATCATTTGTCATAAAACGAAAATTTATTATCCTCGGGTTAGTCATTCTTATTGTTGCTGCAAACTTCTATTATCAGGATAAAAAGAAAACAGATGCAGCAAAACTTGAAAAAACCACAAAGGTTCAACGTGGAGAATTAAAGGAAACAATGATCTTGTCCGGCGAAATAAAAGCTAAAGAAAATACTATTCTTCATTTTCAAACTGGTGGGCGATTAGCTGGTATTAAAGTACATGAAGGTGATGTTGTAAATAAAGGCCAACTTGTTGCATATCTTGACCAAAGGGATCTAAAAAAAAGACTTTCAAAAGAACTCAATGATTACAAAACAGTACGACTTGATTTCGATACAGACATTGAGGGAAAGGATCAGGCAGTCAACGCAGTAATGCGACGTGCTCTTGAGCAATCTCAACATACGCTCGATAATTCTGTTTTAGATGTAGAAATACAATCGATTTCAATTGAATTTGCAAATCTTTTCTCACCAATTCAAGGACTCGTTGTTAATACGGGAAACTTCCAACCTGGAATGAATATAACTGCAGCTGATTCTATTATTGAAGTTGTTAATCCTGACTCTCTTTATTTCGAAGTAACAGCCGACCAAACAGAAGTTACCCAAATTAAGGAAGGTATGGTGGGACAATTGGCACTTGATGCATACAATGAGGAAAAAATATCAGGAGCCATTACTCACATTGGCTTTAGTCCAGAATCTAATGAGTCAGGTACGGTATATGGCGTTGAGCTTCAATTTAATAATAGTAGTAATCAAAGTTTTCGCTATCGCCTAGGAATGACTGGGGATGTTGAATTTGTTCTCAAAGAGAAAAATTCTGCATTATACCTTCCATCAGAATTTGTTAAGAATGATGACGGTGGTGATTATGTGTTTATTATGCGTGACGATAAAAAAGAAAAGTTTTATGTAACTAAAGGAATGGAAACTGAAACATCGACAGAGATTGTAAAAGGGCTTAATGAAGGGGATGTTGTCTATGATTAAACTTGAAAGTGTCACAAAAAACTTCTTAATAGGAACAGATACAATTGAGATTCTTAAGGAGCTCTCCTTGGAAATTGGTACTCAAGAATATGTTTCTATTTTAGGACCTTCAGGATCAGGAAAATCAACATTGATGTATATTTTGGGAATGCTCGATACACCAAGTACAGGAAAATATATTATCAATGATAAAGATACTAGCCAACTTAGCGATGACGAAATTTCTAAATTACGAAACTCATTTATAGGATTTGTCTTTCAACAATTTAATCTCATAAATAAACTCACGGTTCTTGAAAATATTATGTTGCCTTCGGTATATTACAGTGGTCCCCTACCATACGATGTAAAAGAAAAGGCGTGGGACCTAATGAAAAGATTCGGCATTGATCATAGAGCTCACTCGAATCCGAATAAAATTTCAGGAGGTGAGCAACAAAGAGTATCTATTGCAAGGGCTTTGCTTTTGGACCCCCAACTTATTCTTGCTGATGAACCCACAGGAAATCTTGATTCAAAGAACGGTGCAATTATTTTAGATCTTATTGATGAACTACATAGCAAAGATAAAAAGACAGTTATTATTGTTACTCATGAAGCAGAAGTTGCTTCGAGAACAAAACGACAAATTATTATTAAGGATGGCTTAGTCGTCTCTGGAAAAGAAAAAGCCGCACCTTTAAAGAAAAAATGAAGCTATTTATTTTCATTGTAAAATCAGCGCTGCAAGATTTTAAACGAAATAAGGTAAGAACATCTCTTACTTCTCTTGGTATTCTAATTGGTGTTGCCTCTGTGGTACTCCTATCGGCTTTAGGCGTAGGTTTAAAAACCTACATTAAAGGTCAATTCGAAAGTCTTGGAACGAACCTCATAATAATCTTTCCCGGAAAAGTTTTTGGCGATGACGGAAATTTTAGAAACAGTGAAGCAACAGGCCTCGGCCAGTTTTTTGATGAGAAAGATGTTCGTGCGCTCCGCAGAATTAAAGCTCTAAGCGATGTCGCGCCAGTATTCACGCGTACAATTAGCGCTTCATATGGATCAGAATCAAAGGTTGGTGATATTTTTGCAACAACAGCAAATATTTTTAAACTGAGAAATCTCAATCCTGCCGCAGGAAAGGTATTTAGCGCAGCTGATGTTGATAAAAGAAGTAAGGTGGTAGTTATTGGTCAAAAGATATCTGACAAACTTTACAAGAATCCAGACGATGCAATTGGAAAGAATATAAAAATTGATACGCAAACTTATCGCGTTGTTGGTGTTCTGGAATCTAAAGGTGGAGGAGGACTGGGAGGACCAGACTTTGATTCTTACATCTATCTTCCCTATACTGCCGGAATTTCCTTTAACCCTAACAAGCAGTTCTTATACTTTTATATAAAGGTTGATAACGAAGAAGATATTCCAGAAGCCAAAAAACTTGTTGAGGAATCTTTTCTTAAACGCTATGAAGAAGATGATTTTTCGGTTGTAGAACAAAAAGAAATTCTAAATGCGGTAACTTCTATATTTGGGGTGCTCAATAATCTTTTAGTTATGATCGGTGCAATTTCACTTATCGTTGGTGGTATTGGCATTATGAATATAATGTATGTATCAGTTGTTGAACGAACAAAAGAAATTGGTATTCGTCGCGCAATTGGGGCAACGAAAAGGGATATTTTGTTGCAGTTTTTAACCGAGTCCGTCTTACTATCGCTTCTCGGTGGACTCAGTGGTGTGCTATTCTCCTATGCAATAACCTTACTTATTTATAAATACTTCCCTGCACAAATCACATTAACATCAGTTTTAATTGCATTTGGTGTCTCGTCACTTGTCGGTATTGGATTTGGTGTGTTCCCAGCAAGAAAAGCAGCTAACCTTTCTCCTATTGAAGCGATTAGATATGAGTGAGATACTTAATACATGGATTCAATTCCCCAAGAAGTTGATCAAGAAGTAATAAAAGTCCCAAAAAAATTACTGTATTCGTTCCTTGCCGGCATATTTTTCACTATTCTCCTGGGTGTAGTGTTATGGAAAATCAGTCGCCCTATTCAAGAAGTAAAAGAAATCGTCGACCAACAGAACACAGCAAAAGATAAAGAATCACCTACCAAACCTCCTAAAAAAACTGGCATTGATAAAACAACATTTATTCACGAATATCCAAATTATGGAAAATATAAAGGGCTCCCTGCTGGCGGTTGGCTTAACCTAAAAAATAACATGCAGCCAAACATTAGGGGTAATGTTGGCATTATTGCTTTTCTTGTACATTATCAGGGTTTTACACAGAAAGCTTTTCCGATTCTCCAAGATATTTACATTCAAGAGAGAGATAAAGATACTGTTGTCGTAGGGATTAATAGTAATTATCTTGATGGTGGAAAAAGCACAGATACCGCACAAGTCCAACAAACTTTATCCGATCATCAAGTGACGTTCCCTGTTGTGATCGATGCAAATAATGCAGGTTCAAATTATGCAGATACCTTTACTAATAGTGCATATCCTTCTATTCTTATCGTCGATAAGTTTGGAAATGTTCGATATGTGCATCCAGGAGCTGGAGTTTTTGACGAACTATATGTGGCGATAAAAGATATTCAGGAGGAAAAGGATGAGAGTCCACCGTCAATTGAAGAACTGATTGCTGATAAAAAAGAGGCCATTATAAAGAGCTCTGGATTTGAAAAAGCATTTAGTATTGAAAAGCATGGTGTAAGCCGGCTTGGTACATCAGCGCTTTATGTTGTTTCACTCGGTGTTTCGAAAGTAGATATGAGCATTGGTAACGTGCGAGCTGAAGATAATTATAAATCCACCTTTGCAGTCATAGGAAAAACAGAAGATGGTAGATGGCTTGTTGGTGTTCCTCATGATGAGGTATTTTGTGCGATGATGAAACAGGCTAATCTATCTCACGATGAAGAGAAAAATTACGAAATGATAAAATGTGGTAAGCTTGATTAGAAATCTATGAAAGAATATAAAGTAGTTATAATAAAAGAAGGTGGTATTAGTACACTACTTTTTGGTACGGGTAAATTACCTCCGCTAAAGATTGAGGAAACATTAAATACATTGGCTAAAGAAGGTTGGTCATTGGAATTTATGTTAATCGAACAAAGGAGATTGTTTTGGTTCTGGGAAAGAGAAGTGGCTGTAATTACAATGGCTAGATCTTTACAAGCTGCTTAAGCTTTGTCGCAAATTCTGTAAATGTGTATTTTTGTGATTCTCTGCGTGCGGTCTTCGACATTTCTAAGTAGTCCTTTTTTGAAAGTTTCTCAATCTTACTTATTGTATCTTCTAGAGACTCTTCATTAAGCTCGTCGAAAAGGAATCCATTAGCTCCCTCTTTCACAGTTTCTTTCAATCCCCCTGACGCGTACGCAACAATTGGCACACCATACCCCATAGCTTCCACAGTCGCAATTCCAAATTCTTCGTCAACAGCCGCATTTAAAAACGCTTTCGCGCCTCTATAAAAATCAACAAATTCCTTATCTCCAATATGACCAACAAATTCGACAGTCTCACCTGCGATCGACTGCAAATATTCTTTATCTCGTCCTGATCCTATAATTTTTAATGGTATTTTCATCTTATTAGCCGTGCGAATTAAAAGATCAATATTTTTAGCTCGTGTAAGTCGAGAGAGAGTTATATAATACTCTGGACTCCTAGATTCAAAATTAACATCACTTGGAATATAAACTGGCGGATAGATTACAACAGAATCTCTTCGGTAGAATTTTTTAATGCGTCGCTTAGTTTCTTCCGAATTTGCAACAAGAATATCTGGTCGTTGACTACCAATGTAATCCCAGGTTCTTAAAAAATGATTAATAAAATGGGCGTAAATTTTAATCGGTAGATGTTTTTGCCATTCAACTGCGGTCTCATAATAGTAAAGATACCGTGGCTGATGATGAATGTATGAAATATGTTGCGTACCATCTTTTGTTATTATCCCTTTTGACATAAACCACCCCGATGAAGAAATGACAACATCATATTCTGAAAAATCGAATGACTCCCAAATCCAAGGGGCTAAGAAACGAAGTGGAGAATATAGTTTTTTAAAAAAGGGAATGCGCATTGCCCAAGAAGTACGAATGTTCCAGGATGAAGATCCAGGAACACGCCTTGTTAAAATGTCTTTATTGTAAGCAGCTGTGTGAACATGTGCTTCTGGAAATATCTTTTTTATTGCGACTGCGACTCGTTCTGCGCCACCGAATTCTAAAAAATGATCGTGTACAATGGCTATCCTCATATGCTGATTATACAAAACTATTACCGTATATAATGAATCCTATGAATATACTTCACACTATCATTCTCGGACTGGTCGAAGGCATTACAGAATTTCTCCCCGTATCTTCTACGGCACATTTAATACTCATGAGCAAGTTCCTTGGTTTAACGCAAAATTCATTTATTTCTACTTTCGAAGTTGTGATCCAATCAGGAGCGATTTTAGCGGTTATCTTTATTTATGGAAAAAAGCTTTTGGAAAATACAAATTTATTGAGAATGGTTCTCGTTTCCTTTATTCCAACCGCGGTAATTGGATTCTTTCTGCATGATGTTATAAAAACAGTCTTCTTTCAATCAGAAATTTTGATTGTGAGTATGATTGGACTTATTGGGTTACTTTTCATTGGACTAGAAACCTATTTCAGTAAAAATAGAATAGATCTCTCAAAAGACGAGACTTCATTAATGATACGAGATGCGCTTTTAATTGGATTATTTCAGAGCTTTGCAGTAGTTCCCGGAGTTTCTCGAGCAGGAGCTGTGATAATTTGTATGATGCTACTTCGATATAAACGAAAATTTGCTGCTGAATATTCGTTCATTCTTGCGATCCCTACAATTCTTGCTGCTACGACATTAGATCTAATTAAATTTGAAGGAGTATTTACGTCAACGCGGCTTCTTTATTTTGGCGTTGGCTTTGTAACGGCGTTTATTTCTGCCCTATTTATTGTGAAGTGGTTTACTTCTTATCTTGAGAAGAATAATCTGATTGTATTTGGAATCTACCGTATTATGCTCGCACTTGGATTTTTCCTGTTTCTGTAGCTCTGCTTTATCTTGTATAATACATACGTTGATTGGGCGTGTAGCTCAGTGGTAGTAGCACTACTCTTATAAAGTAGGGGTCGATGGTTCGAATCCATCCACGCCCACAGTTCGATTAAATATAGGTGAGATAGCCAAGGTGGTCACGGCGGGGGTCTGAAAAACCTCAGATGTCAGTTCGACTCTGACTCTCACCACAACACAGTTTTATCCTTTTCTAAAATGAAGAGTATTGGCTTCTTCAGAGGCTTGGTCTTTTTCATCATGCGCTCTTACAAAAGTAAGATCACACTCTCTTCCAGCTTCGATTAATCTTTTATCATCAATATCACCACACGAGCTTACCAAAATCTCACCACCAGTGGTTGTAACACGAGCTGCCTCACGTAATCTATCAGCAAGCACTTCTGGATCCATACCCGCCGGAAGACCTGTGTCTAAAACTAAATCATATCCTGTTGATTTTCCTTTCAAACGATCCAGTCGAGCATCCTTAAACGGCAGGGTACTACTCGGGACATCACCTCGAAGGCGAACGGTAGGTTTGCCTTGATCTGTAACTCTTTGCAAGATGACACCAAACAACGCTCTCGAAGGCGCCACCGCATCGACGGCGAGTCCGTTAGCAGATGCAGCTACTACGTTGTTTCCAATACCAGGGTGCATATCCAGAACGGCTACTCTTTTTCTTCCTTGAAGTGATTCAATCGCTGTACGCACAGAAGTAAGAGGTTCTCTACATTCTTGCTCTCTCATGTAAGCTCGATAGCCTTCCAGCCACTTGCGCTGAACAGCTTCCCAGTCGGATATTCTAAGACCATCCTCAAACGATATGCCCATATTTTCATATGCTGCAGCTTTCCATGGGAAATATTGCACAATTCTACCTCGATCTCCAGTAAGACTATAGTCACCTACTAGACCGTTAACAAAACTTCTTGTAGCAACAACCGCACCTGTTCCAACATAATCTGTATCCCAGCCGACTACGCTTTCTTTTCCAACCCATGCATTATCACCGATTGTAATACCAGGCAATTCTGTCATTGCTTCAGATCGAGCACCAACCGCAGGTCTTCCATAACCACTATGATCTTGCAGTAACAAATAAGATTTTGGCGCAAGCCAAACTCCTGAGCCGATATTAACATTACCACCTGCATTTATACCGACGTTGTTGCCTATACGTGTGTATCTACCAACATGTATTTGGGGTAACTGATCAGCTGAATAGTCTAACTGATGGTCTGCGTGAGGATCATTAAAGTATGCACCTTTCTCCATATGTGTCGGTAAGATAACGTGCTCTCCATTTCCCTCTTGAACAATAATAGGTTCGCCTGAAGTATCAATAGAATAATGACCTCTAGGCAGACCCAAAGTTTCAGCAACTTCATTAAGAGAATCACCAAACTCTCGCATCATTGCCATTTCATCAGCATATGAAGAAATTCCACCCGATCTGGCTCTTAATTCGTTTAAGGCTCTTACGTAAGATATAATTGGAGGAAGTTCAGTCGCAGAAACTTCACCGCTCTTAAGCGCAGCAAGACCTTGTTCTAATCTACCAATAGAGCCAGTGCGAGGCCCTGTGGCTAATACCACGTCTTGATCGTAAAGCTGAGCAACTTCTTCTGGAGTAAAACTAAGATCTCTGTACATAAAATTTGTAAGGGTATATTATACTATAAGTCTC
>CAZTOA010000006.1:22217-30093 GCA_964614975.1 uncultured Gammaproteobacteria bacterium
TAAGTCTCATAAATATACAAGTAATATGCTTTTCCAGCTTGTAATAAAAGCTTATAGCTTTTTTTAATAAGGCTTCTAGTATAATATACATACATGAAAAAGAAACTTTTACTTATAACCTATATGCCTCGAGAAGCTGGTTCACTTACTCAGAAACTGGTGGATCAATTTATTAACTCAGTAAAAAATTCTAATATTGAAAAATTAGACTTACTAGATAATATTCCAGACCTTTTTACCAGAGAGAGATTGCAAGCATATTGGAAGAGAGAGTATGACAATCTTCCGCTAACAGAAGAGGAATCAGGGCGACTACTGGCTATGGAAAAATTAGCTAAGCAAATACTACATTATGATGTTATCGTTTTGGCTTATCCAATGTACAACTATTCGTTCCCCGCAATTGTTAAAGCCTACTTTGATGCAATTATGTTTCGAAACATTACATGGAAAAAAGTAGATGGTAAACATATGGGTCTTTTACTAGGTAAAAAAGCACTCGTCTTAACAGTCAGCGGTGGATATAACATTGGGACTAATCGAGAACACTCAATTAGTTTGGCTAAAACTGAATTTGCTTTTCTTGGAATCGATGACTTTGTAGCTGTTGTTGCTGAAGGGGTAAATCGTGACAGTGACAAGAGAGTAGATATCATTGATAAGGCAAAAAACGAAGTAAAAAATGTGGTTATGAGGTGGAATCTCTGAGTATAGACTGCTATAATATGGTAAATTACTGCGGGTGTAGTTGAATGGTACAACGCTTCCTTGCCAAGGAAGAGGCCGAGGGTTCGATTCCCTTCACCCGCTCCAATATGTTGCAAGCAGAAAAAGTCTACAAAGCTCTCCAGCTCATTCCTAAAGGAAAAGTAACTACCTATAAATTATTGACAATACAGGTGGGATTAAAGAATCCACGAGTAGTTGGAAACATTTTGCACAAAAATGAGGATGGAAAACTATATCCTTGCCATCGTGTCGTCCGATCTGACGGAAAGATTGCTTCGGGATATGCGATGGGTGGACCGATGGAGCAAAGAAAAAAGTTAGAAAAAGAAGGTGTGAGTTTCCTTTCAAATGGAAATGTTGATTTTGATACTTCGCTTCACAAATTCTCTAGGTAAGCCCAACTATAGGCTGGGTTTGGTATAATGTGCTCAAACCTTGCTCGTTACTAGCCCACAAGAAGGGAAATCATGAACCAGCCGATAAGTCTTGAGGAATTCGTTGGTAAGATCCCAGGTTTGGGTCTGAGTATGAAGCCTGGGTCGGAGAAGATCTTCACTGTCACCGGCCTCGCCGATGGTGGCGAGGAGGTTGCAGATAAGATCTCACATCTCGCCGATCAACATGGCCTGATCGCGTTCGCACCGCGTGGGGACGAGATCACTGTGTACAGGCCAAGGTATCAACACAACGACGACACGATCACCGTCGTCAGCATTGGTCTCGACTGAACCTTGAGCTGGCGAGCAAGAGCAGGTGGCCGGGCACAGCCCGGCCACCGCTTTTTCAACTCCCACAATATACATCCTTCCTATAGGCTCTTTTGGTATAATATATGCTTCATCCGCCGCAAACAAGGGAGGCCTACCATTTGTAGTCCTAAGGACGCAGCAAATAAAATTGCTCGTCTCGAGACAGGCGAGCTATGTATTATTGAACTCGACCTGGAAACGTCAAGGGGGCGTAGGACCTTGACCTACCTCAAGGTCTTGGCATTCGGAGGGTACTGCTCAATTGGAATGAGCTTGTGGGATCAACGCAAGGTCTACATAACTCGCCATAGAAGGCCCAAAAAAGCGCCTCGCCTCAGACTAAAACGGACGCGATGAAATATAGCCCCGGCGCATGCGCCGGGGCTACTCATCTCTATCTTATCCGCCCCATTCTTATGAACCTATAGGCTTCCTTGGTATAATATTTACATCCATTTTTCACAGAAAGGTCCATGAGATGGCGCTGTCGGAACAGGAGAAGGTCCAAAGAGATGCAGAATACATCGCAGTGAAGATTCTCGATCTCGAGGAGGAAGACACCATTCGGTTCTTCGACCCAGACGGCCGAGAACCACGTGCACTGGCTAGTGCAGTACAAGCACTCGTCGGTGACAGCTGGAGTGCGAGCGTCATTGGGCATCAGATCAAGGTGGAGCGCATTATCGTGCTCACGCCGGAAGATGGTGAGGTCGAAGAATGACCGAACGCGGCTAACCCGCACCAAGTGACCGCCCCGGCAATCGTCGGGGCGGTCACAAACTACTCCATTTCTACTTCGATTTATAACTCTATAGGCTCTTTTGGTATAATACACAGTTAATTGCCATCCGCAATCACCGAAAGGAGCAACGGATGACTGAGGAAGAAGTTCTGGCTGATGCCAGGACGCTTGGACCCGGGGAATCGCGAAGTTACGTGCTCGCCAACCCCAACGACGCATTCCTCTTCGCCGACGTCCTGGCAATGGAAGGATTCATGTCCAGCCAGGACAGTCCCGGAGGAGCCATCAAGGTCAGGCGGACAGCAGAGAAAGAGGACTAGCGTAACTGGACCTAGGAGGTCAACATGGTCGCGACACCAGTCCGCAAGGCTGCCACCACGGTAGCCGAGGCAGTTCGGGCAAACCCGAACACCTGGCAGGAGTACGATCCTGCCAAGCACGAAGTCAGTGCAGAGGATTTGGCTACTCAACTCCGCGAGGAGCTGGGAGGCCAGTACTCCGTCAACACAAATGCTCAACACAAGGTCGTGGTGCACAGATTGTAAGTGCCGCCACGGCCTGTGAAGATGTACCGTGACCGCCGGTCGTACCCGGCGGTCACATATTCATATTTCTCCTTGCCTAACGAATTTCTTCACGCTATACTTGCCGAATGAAAATAAAAAACTACGGTCCATGGCTCATTGCATTTGCAGCATTTCTTTGGAGTCTAGATGCATTACTTCGCACAAACTTATATTCCCTCCCGCCCGCCACAATCGTATTCTGGGAACACGTTTTAGCAGCATTTTTCATAGCACCATTTATTTTCAAACGACAAAAAGAAATTCTTGAACTCACAAAAAAAGAATGGATTGCAATCATTATCGTCAGTCTTTTTTCTGGAGCACTTGGAACCACGCTCTACACTGCAGCGTTAGGAAAAGTTAATTACATTCAATTTTCTGTTGTCCCGCTTTTACAACTGCTCCAACCGCTTTGGGGAATTACAACTGCCGCAATTTTACTTAAAGAAAAACTTAACAAACAATTTATTATGTGGGCAGCTCTAGCGATTATCGCATCATACTTTGTAACCTTTAAGAATATGACAGTTAATCTCGAAACAGGATCAGGAACGATAATCGCCGCATTCTTCGCATTGTCCGCAGGTGTCGTTTGGGCAGTTTCTACTTCTTTCTCAAAAATCGTATTAAAGAAAACTTCTTTTTGGACCTCAACATTCCTTCGCTATGCCCTCGCTCCTTTTTTTGCTCTTATTTTTATCTTTGCACTTGGTCAGCAAAATACCATTTGGGCAGTCACGTCTGATCAGTGGATGAACTTGCTAGCAATAACTTTTTCAACTGGTGGAGTTGCACTTCTCATCTATTATATTGGTCTTAAACAGACTCCAGCCCGCGTAAGTGCTATTGCTGAACTAACTTGGCCTGTCAGTGCAGTCGTGATCGATTATGTCCATTTCAAAAATGGCTTATCGGTAACGCAAATCTTAGGTGCAATTGTTCTTATCTTTGCTATGTCAAAAGTAGCTCGATTTCAAAAATAATATGTGGCTTGAGGGACGTGTTTTAAAAGGTGATCAAACTGGACGCACTATTGGCTTTCCTACAATAAATTTACTTCCTGCAATTCTTGATGATCGCATTAGTACTCTTGAAAAAGGCGTGCATGCTGCGTGGGTGAGAATTAATAATGAAATGTTTAAGGGCGCTCTTTATTATGGCCCGCGGGTAGTTAAAGACGAGACACATGACGTATTGGAAATTCATATTTTGGATTTTGATAAAGAAGTTTATGGCGACACGGTGAGCTTCCAGATTAAAAAATTTGTACGACCAATTATGGACTTTGAATCTTTGGATGATATGAAAGATCAAATTGCAAAGGATATTCTTACTGTAAGAAAACTTCTCACACTATAAGCTTTGGTATAATATATATCTTGTACCGGAGTAACCAAGAAACAGGTGAAAAGGATGACTGAGGTCACACTCAAGGGACTCATGGATGCTGCCAAAGCTCTCAAGCGAGGAGAGACGGCGATGTTCAAGATCACTGACGCCGCAAATCCAGACGAGGTCTACGCCGAAGCTCAAGCCCTCATCCATGAGGGCTTCGATGTCGACGTCGAAGACGCCGATGACTGTGAGATCGAGGTGACCGGCCGGTAACAACCCGGTACGGTGCAAAAACGGGCTGGCGGAACACCCGCCAGCCCTATATATCTTCGGACACGAACCTGAACAGGTTACGGTCTTCTCTTGCAAAGTAAACGATTGTTCACTACAATAATCGCATGATTATACATGTAGATGGTGACGCATTTTTTGCTTCTGTGTATCAAGCAACACACCCAGAAACCAAAGGAAAGCCCGTTGCTGTTGGAAAAGAGCGCGCCATTGTTACCGCCGTATCTTATGAAGCCAAGGCGCGCGGCGTGAAGCGTGGGATGCTGGTAAGCGAAGTAAAAAGAATCTGTCCTGAATGCATTATTGCTTCTTCAAATTATTATATCTACGAAACATTTTGTCGAAAAATGATTGCGATTGTCGATCGATACAGTCCTACAGTAGAACGATATTCTATTGATGAGGTTTTTGCAGAAATGGACAATCCAGAGGCCGCGCTACAGATGAAAGAAGAGATTGAACGATCATTAGATATTACTGTGTCCGTTGGGATAGCAGAAACAAAGTGTCTTGCAAAGATTGGTTCAAATTTTAATAAGCCATCTGGATATGTTGTAATTTCACCAGAAAAAAGAGAAGATTTTTTAGCAAAAACACATATCGGCGACATATGGGGAATTGGGTGGCGCCTAACAAAGCGCATGGAATCATTAGGAATAAACACAGCGCTCGATTTTGTCAAACAACCAGAACACACAATTGGCAGGTATTTTAATAAGAGTGTTCTGGAGATTTGGTATGAACTACAAGGACAGCGCATATATTCACTAAATACTGAAGTGAAAACAACATATGCATCTATTCAAAAAACGCAAACATACACCCCAGCAACTAATAATAAAGATGTGCTTTTAGCACGCCTTCTCGATCATATCGAAAAAGCATTTATTAAAGCACGCCGCCACGATTATCGTGTCGGCTCAATCCAAATTTTTCTCAAGACTCAAAAATTTACTTATAAAACAACCACTATTAAGCTTCCTGAAAAAGTAATGTACCCATTTCTTATCCGCCCCTTAATTCACGTGGCTTTCGATCGCATCTTTAATCCAAAAACTTTATATCGCGCAAGCGGTTGCACTGTCTACGACTTAGAAAAAGCAGAAATGTTTCAGGAAACTCTTTTTTCGCCTTATAAAGAAACTGAAGATAAATTAAAAAAATTCTACTCGCTTGTAGATGAAAGAAGAATTACTTTTGGTTCCAGCCTTTATCGCAAAGAAAGAAATCACACGACGATGTTCCAATACCAAACAATCACTTCTTAAGACCGTACTGATTTTTCGCATCTTTGACAATAAAGCCTTCATTAATAAGTTGAGAAAGGGCTTCTTTACGATGCCCAGCATCATATTGTTCAAGATTTTTTTCGATTGTTTTTGAGTCTAAATTTTCAGATTGTATAAATAATTTTAACAACGCTCCTCTTACTTGTCGCACCGAACCTTTAAAGGTACTTTGTTTTCGGTATGCCGAACTTTTTTGTGAAAGATTTCCATATTCTTTTTTCAAAAACGTTCCATAATCCATCAAAGATAAATACCAGGTTCTCGGATCAATACCTATTTCTAAAATTTCTTTCTGCATTTTTAGAATTTCTGCATCCTTTACCGATTCTTCCCGATCTTTAAAAAAATGATAGATATACACTGTGCGAATATTTGTTTCTATAAAAACTTCAGGTTTGTCGAAAGCATATACACAAATTGCCGCAGCTGTATTGCGTCCTATTCCAGGAAGATTTATCAACAGATCGACAGAATTGGGAACTTCCCCTTTATATTCCTCAGTAATTTTTTGAGCAGCTTCCTGAAGCCATTTACCTCGACGATTATAGCCAAGACCACTCCACATACTTAGAACCTCAGAAAAGGATGCCTTTGCCAAATCTTCAACACGAGGAAATCGTTTAATAAACTTTTCATAATGTCCGACAACTCGATCGACCTGTGTTTGTTGAAGCATTATTTCAGAAAGAAGAATGTGAAAAGGATCATGAGTATTTCTCCATGGCATTTTGCGATAGTGAAAAGCACCTTCTTTTATGACAAGATCTGAAAATTCTTGAAGATTCATATTACTTTGTTCGCGTAAGACTATACTGGATCAGTTCTTCCATAAGTTCCCGGAAAGACGGTTCTATGGAAAGTTGTTCTACTTCTTTGCGTACTTCTTCTGCCATGTTGTGGAGCTTCTTACTAATTCTTTCTTCAACGCCACTAGTATTTACAAAATTGAGAAGTTTCGCAAAATCATTATCAGAAATAGTATCGCTTCCAAAAACCTTATGTAACAAATCTTTCTTATCGCCCTCAGCACTTTCGAAAAGATATTTTCTAATCAGTGTTTTTTTATTTTCACGAACATCAGATCGCGCAGCTTTTCCTGTTTCTTTTTCATCACCAAGAAGACCCATGACGTCATCTCTAATCTGAAACAAAATACCAAGCGTTTCAGCAATCCTTAACAATTTCGCACAGTATTCTTCACTTGCTCCCGCTGCTTGCGCGCCCATTAAAAATGGATTAATAAGCGAATATCGCGCAGTCTTCATTCGATACATTTCTAGAATCTCTTCTTCATTTGGCTCTCTTGACGTGCTACTAAAATCATAATCCATCATCTGCCCAACGGCAGTGATTTGCATGTCTTGTGCATATTGAATAAATACTTTTTGTCGAAAATCCTTCTCGATTTTTGCTCTATCTAAAAGTTCAAAGCCAAGGATTATACCGATATCTCCAATCAAAATTCCAGACCCGACACCATACTCATGAGGATTAAACGCCTGAATCTTCTTTCCTTCTTCAATGTATTTTGCAAACATAGAAAGCCCACCTCGTCGGAGCATATCTTTATCCATAATGTCATCATGAATAAGAAGTGCGGATCCATTTATTTCTATTGCTGCCGCTGCTGGAATAACAAAGGAGACATCTTTTCCGCCTGCCATTTCATACGAGAGAAGAAAAAAACAACCGCGGAGATGCTTTCCTTTTATAGAAAATTCTCGAAGAGATTCGTAAAGGTGAGCATAGTTTTTATCTGTGGTTTCTGCCTTTTCCTTTAAGGCGACATCTAGATACGCTCCTATTTCATCTTTGCGCTTTCCAACATATTCAAACAAACTCATGACCCTATTATAGTTAATGTTTCGTTAATTTGGAATATAGCGCGCCATAGGCTACAATATAGTTCACATTGGAGGGGTCGCATAGCGGTCTAGTGCGAAGGTCTTGAAAACCTTTGTGGCGCAAGTCACCGTGGGTTCGAATCCCACCCTCTCCGCCATTAAATTCCTGCTATAATCATTTCTTATGGATGTTCAAAACAGTTTAATGATTCTATTTACCGTTGTGATCGGTGCTTTTCTTATCGCAGATCTCGGATTCTTTAATAAGAAAGCACATAAAATAGAACCAAAATCTGCACTCATTCAATCACTTTTCTGGATAGGCATGGCT
>CAZTOA010000007.1:0-11993 GCA_964614975.1 uncultured Gammaproteobacteria bacterium
GCCAGAGGGAGATGAGCAATATTGCGACTCATTACAATCAGTTGGCATCACGAATTTTGTATGTGGGGCAGAGTGTCCTACAGAGCGTCAAACAGGACTTGCGTGTGGAATGGGACATCATTGTTGTAAGCCTGGTATAGATTCACCTGAACCTGCTAAATTACCACGATGCGATCCGGGAAATGCTGCGACAATTCAATTTTGTAGTTTCTAATTAGGATTTCTTTCTACAAAGTCTTCAATGTTATAATAGCAATCTGATATTCGGTCGTTTCAGTAGAAAGTAGAGCGACATGCCCGGACGAAGAAGACGCCTTATCGTAGCAGAGATCGACGAACTCTTTGCTGCAGTCTCCGCAGCTGGAGATGAACCGGTGACGGACCCTGACGATGTGCTCGACGATGCCGTCGAGAAGGTCAAGGTCCAGACCGGACTTGACGCTCCTGGCTCCGAAGTCGAGGCCGGTCGCGGCCTCAAATGCGACCCTGACCTTATGTGAGCACGACTATATGAGGTCAACAGTGAGCCGTGGCGGCATGCCGCCGCGGCTCACTTCAATTCTCAATAATTCCCTAACCATCTTCTCGGACTAATGATAAAAATTGACCCACTATATGGCCCATTATGGGTATAAAACATGCAGCATCTGCTCCACCACTTCCAAACAGTTACTATTGAGCTTAATTATGTCCTATAATATTGACTTCTGAGTGTTTTTGAGGTATAATTGTGGCTTGTTTCTCGCACCTTTTTCAACTAGTCACGGTCACGAAAGGACCAACCAAGACCATGCGACCCGCAATCTTGACCAAGCAGCTGGCCGATCGGGCAATCGAGATGGTCCTCCCTTCCATCCTGGCGATGGCGGAGGCAGGCGTCACGAACAAGGCCCACCTGAAGATCTTCGTGCTGGATGGCACGCAACCATGGGGCTCCGATCAGGGCTCCTGGGATGCGGCCTTCGTCACGGAGTACACCCTGGGCAACACGGACGACTGGCTGTGGCCCTACGACGAGTACGCGAAGTCGAAGTCGCACTTGTCGTGGCGGACCAAGCTGGACGGGCACATGGCCCAGATGCTCGCGCCCTTCGTCTACAGCGAGGGTGACACCCGACATGCCGGGAGCGTCTACCGCAACGGCCTCGTCGTCGGTGTCAGCGGAGTGCAGGGCCACTTCGATTACACCATCGCCGACATGATCGCCGCGGTGATCCGCGGCATGTCCATGGACGTGATGAAGGGTATGACTTCGGATTCGCCGGACTTCTTCCCGGTCACCATGCCCTCCGATCCGGCGGCCTGACGGCCGTCCCACCAGTTCGGTGCGAGATCACCGCACCCCGGGGTAACACCCCGGGGTGCGATCTCACTCTAAAAATAGACCCCTTCTCTTCTCTTGACACTACCCATTTCCCAGATATAATATATACATACGTGTTAAATATTTTCTTCTGTTAAAAGACAATCATAATTCCCCACAAATGAATATTGCATTGATCGACAGAAATACACACGTTTTTCAGAAAGAGAGGTGAAAGATTAATGGCAAGTAAATTATTCGTCGGGGGACTTTCATGGGGCACAACTGAAGATGCATTGAGAAATCATTTTGCACAAGTAGGTACAGTCGTCTCAGCAACAGTCATAACCGATAAATACACAGGAAAATCAAAAGGATTTGGTTTCGTTGAAATGTCTTCAGAAGAAGAAGCACAACAAGCTAAAGACCAATTTAATGGACAAGAATTTGATGGACGCCCAATCACAGTAAGTGATGCGCGACCACAACAACCTCGTGAAAATCGTTTCGGAGGTGGAGGAAATCGCGGTGGAAACCGTGATGACAACAATCGCGACTTCGGTGGCGATATGGGAGGAAACGACATGGGAAATTCCATGGACAATGACCGAGGTTTTGGTGAGTAAAACTCATTAGAATTTTGCAAGGAGCCCCGACTTATCATCGGGGTTTTTTGCGTTTAGGCTTAAGAAAGTTATTTAGCAACCGCAGCGCGCATTAAAAGACCAATTACTTTTCCATCAGCATTTTTGAATGGTACGATAACTTCTTTTCCTTCAAAAACATACGTATAATCATCCCACGGAAGCTCAGTTCTTGTTCCTGCAAGTAATTCCTTTAATTTTTGCCACATAGGATCCGTACCGAATAAAAGTTCTCGCTCTCCAGAAAGATTCATTAACATCATAACGCCACTTTTGTTTGTTGCAATAAACGCCGTCGAACTAAAATCTTTCAAATCATGGCTTATTAAATTCATCAATTCATCGTGATCAAATGTTCCACAAGGAGTAAATGCGCATGTTGTGTTTTGCATATCTACAAAGATCTGAGTAAGCCCGCTTTTATTTTTTTCCATGTATTCCTGCGATTCCGTTGCATATTCTTTATAGAGCTGTGCGGCTCTATATTTATTGAGTCCATCAAACAGCATTGTTGCAAAAAAGATAAAGACAGCAAGAAGAAAAATTGTCGAAATAATACCTTTGAAGTTTAGCTGCTTATTTTTTGCGCTGGTTTCTCTCATACATCTCTAAGAAATCGTCCGAATTTATGGCAATAATACTTAAATTTAACATGACATTTACCAAAACCGATGAGAATATTATGACGCTACAAGAAGCCATAGCGAATCCAATAAGCTTTTCGACTTCTGGAGAAAAAATGTCCCAATTAAAGAAAAGATCTCCCATGAGGAGAATGCCGATAAAAGTCATAAGGAAGAGTAAAAGGATGGCAAGAGATGCAGTAATATTTTCAATTTTTCTTCTGTCCATAGAATGTATTATAATACTCTACATGGCAAAAGACAAAAATAATCCAATTCATTCGTTTATGAGGGAATCTATTCCTGGAAAACACCAGAAGATGAAGGGATTTTCTAGTGGAAAAAAAGTGTTTACTGCGATCAGACAACCTTCACGAAGAAATCCGTAAAGTTAGACATAGCTCTGCGACATCTCTTTCATTTCATTGAAGATTAATTTTGCTGAGCCTATTGCGCCCATTTCAGAATGTTCTAGCCCATGTTTCTTGCAGATTTTTTCTACATAGGGGACTATTTTTGGAAGTTTATTTCTAGGTGCTGTTGGGAAAAGATGGTGCTCGATTTGGAAGTTCAGGCCGAGAAAGATATAGTCGACGACTGAACTTGATGAGACGTTGCGCGCCGTTACAACCTGTTGCTCAAAAAATGAGAACGTTACGTCGTTCCCTAATTCTGGCATGCCTTTATGGTTCGGCGCGAAGACATTGAATAAGTAAAATCCTTCCGTCATCGTAACGATGGTAAGAAAACCTAAGCCTTTTACAATGCCGAAAAAGAAAATTGGAATCGAGAAGTGTAAGACAATCGCGATGATAAACATAAGAACTTCTCCCCAAATTTCCCAGCGCCAGTTTTCTTGAAAATACACCATTTTCTTAAAACGAACAGAGAGTGACGTTAATGTTCCTAACGGATAGTAAAGATATGCTTGATATTTCCCTATCTGACGGGCTAATCCTTTACTATTTTTAAAGCGCTCGGGCGTAAAACTAAAAGGCACCTCAACATCTGGATCAAACCCATCTTGATTTGGCTTTGCATGATGTCTGTCGTGCGCAACTCTCCAATTGCTATAGCCTGTTGCAACAGTTGCGGCCAAAAAATGACCAAACATATCATTAAGTTTTGGTGATTTAAAGATCGCTCGATGTGCTGCATCGTGAATAAGTCCAGAAATTTGGACAGAAAAAACGGCGAACATTATTGAAAGAATCGTGATGACTATTGGATTATGGCTTAGATAGATAGCAACAAGTGAAGAAAAAAATCCGATATAGGTAAATGCTGTGAGCACAAGATAATATCCGTATGAACGATTAAGAAGTCCTGCTTTACTTATTTCATCACGTAATTCACGGTAAATCTTTGCACCTTCTTGGAGGTCAAACTTGCGAAAAGAATCGAGATCTTCTTCATGAATCGTCTTTGACATATGGGCATTATACCATTGATCAATTTTTTGCTTTCCTAAAGTACAACGGAATCAATATCATCACGTGCCAAATCACTACTACAACAGGCTGAGCTTGCTGTAGAGAAAATTTTAAAGATTTTAGGAGACCCAAAGCAATATTAATCTTCACTCACAAATTCAAATCGTGGAACCATTTTTCCTCCAACTTCCACTTCTTCTAAAAACATTTCTTTTGGTCTAACCCACATTTTTCCTAATGAATTTTCATAGAGCGCTTCGTAAAGAACTAAATCCTCAAGTGTTTCTGAATGCTTTACAAGACCGTGAACTTTATATCTCATTCCTTTGAAGTGTTGATAGATGCCAGGCTTCATAACTATTTATTACGGACTTTCATGAAGACTATATAAAGACTAAGTACTGTAATAATCGAATTAACTATTATTACTGGAGTGGCTTGCATAAGCGAACCGTATATTACCCAAAGAATCGAGACAACTAATAGTAAGAAATATGACATGAGGGATACTCCTGAGGTATCTTTTGTTTTCCAGATTTGATACGCCTGCGGCATAAACATGAGAGATCCGATTAGTGCTGCGATGTAGCCAATGATATCAGCGAGTATTTTTGTTTCCATGATTTATTATATCACTGCAATCTTTTATATAAGTAGAAATGGCCGATGTGTTTTTCTAAGATATACTTTTTTTCTTCATCAAGTTTTTTTACCAAATCCATTTCATATTGTTTTGGACCATAATTATCGATAACTCTGTGCTGATCAATAAGAGCAATAAAATCTGCCGATTCCGTCGCATGTGGCAACATATAGGCAAATTCGCGATGTGTTACATGCGCATGTAATTCTGTCGAAGACGTAACCGATGCTGATTCCGGAATGCTTTGGAGAATTTTTTCAAATTCAATGTCGTCTTGCGACACTTCATAGCTCTGACACCAACATGACTCGGTCGTCGGAAGAGGACTGAAATGATAATTTACTCGCAAAACAATAAGCAAAGCACCCAGCATGATTGCATACGGTACTGCTGGAAATTTTACGAATTTTTTTACATAAACTATGCCGTAAATCGCGGCGATCATAAGACCAGGAACGAGTCCGCTTGTGTAGTGATATTTAATCGAATGCATTTCTGCATGAGAACTTAAAACATTTATTGCAAGATCAGGAGCTGTCAGAACAAGCCAAGGAAGACCGAGCAATGGAAGAAAACCGAACGACTTCAGAAGCAAAGAATAATATGTGCGAATTTCTTGATCAAAGAATAAACGATTAATTATATTCGCACCAAAGTCGTACCAGGCGAACGCCCAGTGTTCACCGGATGGGCTAAATTGTGGAAGTAGTACAAAAACCATGACAAGAAACCAGAGACTTCCTGCGAGAAATGTTACAATTCCCATCTTTTTTTCTTTGTGAATGAATGCAATGATGAGTCCTAAAACAGCGACTTGCAACCCAATATGCTCTTTTGTGAGAAGTGCAAGAAAAATAGAAATGCCATACAATCCCCACTTCTTACTTAGAACAAAATAATATGCAGATAACAATGCTGGCACTGCGAATGAAACAGAATGAAAATCAAAGATATCTATCCATTGCGTAACAGGACTTAATAAATAGATGGCTGAAAATATTAGGGCGATTTTTATATCTTTTAATAGATGCCGCGCAATGAGAAAAACTGGAATAGCACCTAGCCCTAAATACAATGACTCAAAAATATTCAGCATGTGGGGACTATTCCACAATACATATAGAGGACTTAAAAGTACAAGAAAAAAGTCTGCATGAGCAGCAAATCGCAGTTGATTAAATCCTTCGTAGGTTAATGAAAAGGGCCGTCCGTGCAATCCATTCCATACTGTTTGGTCCATGTTTCCGAGATCTAAACCTGAGGCAAATGCCTTATGGCGAAGGATTGAAAGTGTAGCTAAAACTACCACATAGCTAAGAATTGAAATCGAGAGAAGTATCCAATGCCAATGTTTCTTCATAGTACTAATGTTGCATCGCCGAACGAAAAAAAGCGATAGTTATTTTCAATCGCTTCTTTATATGCCTTTCCAAGAATATTGTGTGAGAAATCAGTAAATGTTGTTTCTGTATTTGGAAAACTACAAAATGCCGAAACTAACATAAGTAACGATGATTTTGGAAGATGGAAATTTGTAATTAATCCATCGACAATGCGAAACGGATAGCCAGGTTTAATAAATATTGTCGTTTCGCCCATGAATGGTTGCAAAATACCGTTGTTGTCAGTTGCTGATTCTAATGCGCGCAATGTTGTCGTGCCAACAGAAATAATTTTCTTTCCTGATTTTTTTGCTGCGTTAATCTTTTCCGCTTCTTCTTTTGTGATTTCAAAATATTCAGCATGCAACGTCCCCTCTTTTATGCGTTCATCATCAATTGGTGCAAATGTTCCGAGACCAACGTGCAATGTAAGCGCAACCACCTCAATACCTTTCTTATGTAATGCTCCAAACACTTCTGGAGTGAAATGCAACCCTGCTGTCGGAGCTGCTGCTGATCCGGTTTCTTTTGCATACACTGTTTGATATTTTTCTTTTAATTCACTTCGCGAAAGTGAGGAATGTATATAAGGAGGAATGGGTATTGATCCTGTTTTTTCTAGAATTTTGTAAAATTCATCTTCTGGAATATTGGGTTTTATTAACGCCGTTCGTTCTCGCTTTTCGAGTACTTCAATTTTGAATTCACCGAAATCCACAACTGTCCCCTGGTTTAGACCGGGTTTTGTTAAAGCTTCCCAGATATTATTTTCCAGTTTTTTTACAAGCAACATTTCAACTTTACCTCCGGTAGATTTTTTTCCATAAATGCGCGCGGGATATACTCGGGTATCGTTAAGAACGATGAGAGTATCTTTGTCCAAAAGTTTTGGCAACTCATTAAATACATGATGTGCAATCTCATTTGTTTCTCTATTAATAACCATGAGCTTTGAGGTATCACGTGGAAACGCCGGCTGATTTGCTATATGGCTCTGTGGTAGGTTGTAATCAAAATCTGCAAGATTCATGTGACTATTATACTAATTTGCGCGCTCAGGCTAGAAGAATAACCTATAGTTTGGTATAATATATGCTTCGTTCGGCGCACCTACACAGACTGGAGAGTAAGTCAAGATGGATCACACCTTTACTGTGCCCCTCAGAGAGGCGTATGTCCTTATGCTTGCAGGCGTCAAGGGACTGCTCGAAGACGCGGTCATCGCTGCTGTCGAGATGTTCTTCGATGATGACTGGTATATGACTGAGCGCCTGTACCGCCTCATGCCCAACCCTGAAGGCTGGAATCTTCTGGAACTCGGCTTTGCACCCGAGGAGGATGGGTCTTCCAGCCTTACCGAAGTTCGTCTGATGCGAGAGATCGAACCGGAATCGGCTCCGATGTTGGGCGACTCGATCCCTAGAAGCCTCGAATACAACGGCCTGTTGTACCAATTCGAGGGTGACGGAGGTGGTCGCGGATTCCTCATCGGTGCCGGAAACCAGTATCGCCCTCTAAGCGTGAGCTACTGGGTGGTCTTCCAGGCCGAAGCGGATGGTGTCACCCACCAACTCGTCTACGCCACGTGGGATGGTGGACAAGGCGTCTATGCTGGACGCCTCGTCCCGGAGAGTGATGCCCACATCCATCTCGCACCCGACACGGACAGCAACTGAGCCAACTCGGCTCGCTGCACAATGCGAGGCCCCCTTCGACCAAGTGTCGGAGGGGGCCCGCTCTTTTCTTCATAAAATGATGATAAAATCATTCTTACAAAACTTATGGATGTAAAAATTGATCCAACCTGGAAAGAAGCCCTTTCAGAAGAATTCGAAAAACCCTATTGGCATACCCTTACCGGCACCATTCGCTCACAATATCTTTCTGAAACAGTTTATCCACCATCCAAAAATGTTTTTCGCGCATTCGACCTTTGCCCTTTTGATAAAGTCAAAGTAGTTATTGTCGGTCAGGATCCATACCACGGAAAAGGCCAAGCAAACGGCCTCTCATTTTCCGTCAATGACGGCATTACCCTTCCACCTTCACTTAAAAACATCTATCAAGAAATTCGCAACGACTTACATATTAATCCATTACCTTCAGGCGACCTAACACGCTGGGCAAGTCAAGGCGTTCTTATGTTAAACAGCGTTTTAACCGTTCTTGCAAGCAAACCCGCCTCCCATGCAGGAACAGGTTGGGAAGTTTTTACCGATGCAGTTATCGAAGCATTAAATAAAAACCGAAAAAATATCGTATATATGCTTTGGGGAAGGTATGCGCAAAAAAAAGGAGAAGTTATTGATCGAGAAGAAAATCTTGTTCTTTCTTCTGCCCATCCTTCACCATATTCCGTTTCACTTTTTTATAATAATCATCATTTTAGTAAATGTAATGCGTATCTCATTGAACATAACATTACGCCCATAGATTGGCATTGATCAAGTGGACTCTTAAACTGTAATTACAGTACGGTAAGAATTGTATAAGGATTTATTGAAGGTGAAAATTGTTCTTAAAGAGTAAAATTGCACTTAAAGTAAAACCGCATTTTATCATCCCATTTTTTATACCTTCATCAATTTCGGCAAACGTAAAATGTTTTAGATGCATGCCGATTTCATTGATGTCCGTATGTTTCTCGCCAAAAGACAAATGTTCTCCAACATATATAAAAACCTCTTGACTACTCATTCCGGGTTCTCCATATAAAGAGCCGATAGGACTTAATTTTTGCGCAGATATTCCAGTCTCTTCGAGGAGTTCCCTACGCGCAGTTTCGATTGGTTCTGCTTCATCTTCCATCATTCCCATAGGTATTTGCCAAAAGTAACCTTGTGATGGATATCTGAACTGTTGTACTAAGTACATGCCTGTTTCATCAATCGGAATAACTCCTGCAGCATTTTTGTGAGGTTTTATGTAATAAGCATGTTCCCAATTGTTGCCGTCTAAAGATACCTCATCAACTTTTATCTCAACAAATTTATTTTTATAGATTGATTTAGAAGAAATTGTTTTAGGGACTCTTGTCATGTTTGTGAAAGTATACCAAAACACAAGTTAAGAAAATAAAAAGTAGCTTTGGTTTATATTCATAACCGGGAAGAAAAAGTAT
This sequence comes from uncultured Gammaproteobacteria bacterium, assembly GCA_964614975.1. Taxonomy (GTDB): domain Bacteria; phylum Patescibacteriota; class Microgenomatia; order UBA1406; family HO2-37-13b; genus OLB23. Next base: position 9,150 of record CAZTOA010000007.1, read on the forward strand.
ATTTGCCAACGAAATTAGAACAATTATTTTTTCTTTTTTCATTCTCTGTAAATATAAAAGCGTAATTAAGATAAGCGGAATAATCACAGGATAGGCATAACGAAAACTAGAAACAATGATGCTATATTCTGGAGAAGTGGGTAAGAATAAAAAGAACAATAGATTCGCATAGCCCACAACAAATAACTTTTTATGCACATCGTTCTCCCATATTTTTTTCCAAAGAATTAAAGGAACAACAAACGCAATAGCCCAAACCATGTATTCACTAATTATTGCATCAAGCATTTTTCCAGGATATCGAAGTGCAATTTCTCCTACATGCCATTTAAGTATGTCCCAATTTGGTGCGCCTTGTAGTCCTAAAATTGATTGAGGATATAATGGATTACCTACTAAGAAAAAATTCCGCACATACCAAAACATACCAAATAGACTTATTGGGACAATGAAATTGAGTATATTCTTTGAAGTTATGTTTCTCATAAAGTTTTCCCGATAAGTAAATATGAGAATCAGAGCAAACATTGGTCCTGAATTTTTCGTTCCAATAAGAAGACCAAGTGAAGCACCTAACAAAAGATATTGTGGAAACGTTTTTATTGGTTTTTGAAGTAGTATTAAACTCCAAGTAAAAAACACTGCCAGCCAAACATCGATCACTTGGGTATTAATCCATCGCAATGTTATGTGAAGTAAACATATCGATACAGCAAATATTGTGGCAGTTCCATTTTTAAGTCCTGATTGTTTTCCTAAAATTCTTAATGCATAAAATAATAATATCGTTGCGATTACATTAAATAAATTGAGAGGAAAACCTAAAAAATTAAACAGCGAGAGTATTGCTTCTCCTATACTGGGATAAAAATGAAGAATATCTTTTGGATGGAGCAATCCACCTTGCCACATTTCCTGTGCAATCGGTATATGATATGCGAGACTATCTCCTTCAATTGGAATGGTTGTAAAACCAATAAAGGATGCTCGAAAGATGTGATAAAGAAAGAAGATAATAAAAATTGTAGCCATCTTATTTTCGTAGCGTTTTATATACTCCGAGAATTGCCGCATATAAAGTGTCAGAAAGATTTTGTTTCTTAGCGGTGTCCGAAATTAACATTAAATCTTTCTCGGGAATATGTCCAGGTTGATATGCTTCACCAGTAAGTACCATATCCTTAATATCTTCTCTCCAAACTTGTCCAAAATTATCTAGCGAACCCTCTGCAAGAATCTCGTACATTGATGTCGTATTGTCTGTATATGATCTAAGTAATCGCGAAACTTCTGCTGCTGTCGCAAGATTACTGTAGCGACAAATATTGTAAGCAAGTTTTGTAAGTGTTGCCTTTGGAACATCTCCCATGTAGTCAACTCTTTTCCCCATATCAGAAAAAATATTTTTGTTTATATTGAAAACTTCTTCATCACCTTCAACAAGAAAATGTATTTCTTTATTTAGTGCAGCGTTTTTTCCACCGAGCATTGGCGCGCATAAGAAATTTATGTTTTGTTCCTTTAATTCATTAAAGAAATGTTGTGTCGCATCAAGTGTAAGAGTACTTGTATCAATAATTGTTTTGACAGTGCTTCCAGTGGCAGTAAGCTTTTCGAAAATTATTTCTTTTGAAATATTCGGATGTGGAAGACAAAGAATAACGGTTTCGACAGACGAGGAAATCTCTTCAATACTTTTTGTTGGTGTTGCTCCATTACTGGTAACTGCTTGTACTTTTTCTTGGTCAATATCAAATACAGAAATTTCGTGTCCTGCTCGTACAAGGTTCGTAACCATCCCGTACCCCATGTTTCCAAGACCTATAAAGCCAAGTTTCATTGCAGATATTATAGCAATATAATTAACAAACCACAGGTTACCCCTACAACGCCAACCAATTTTTTGATAGTTAACTCATCGCGAAACAAAAGTGCAGCTAAAAGTGTGACTGCAGAGATGGAGGATGCATTGATCGCGTTTACATATCCAATATTAGGTGCAGTTTTTATTGCTTCGAATTGGAAATAGTTAAAACTAAATGAAAGTAATCCAATAGCTAGATATAGCAGCGGATTATGCCACATCGATTGCATGTTAACTTTTTTCCTATAAATGTTAAAAACGATGCAAGAGGTAACTACAAGATAGATGTAAAAAAGATAGATATATAAGTTGACTCCTTGATCAAACATGTATCGAGAACTTAAAGATAAAAAACCCCAGCAGAAAAAAGCTCCGAATGCATATGGTAACCACTTTTTATCATTTCTTTTAGTAGAAGATTTTGTTGACAACATTATTAATGCAGAAAATATAACAATCACAATAATACCTAAGGTCTTTCTAATAGAGAATTCTCCACGAAGAAAGAGTATCGAAAAAATTGTAGTGAACACTACATAACTTTTAGAGATTACCAGCGGATATCCGGGATTAGATGCATGCTCAATACTTAATAATGAAAATACATTTCCAAAATAACTAAAAGCAATAGCGATTAAGAAAATTTGAACAAATTGATCAATCGGTAGAATAAAATTCTGTTTTGTAATAATGGATAAAACAAAAAAGATGAATAAAGGAACTGCGAACATTGCAAAGTTATTATATTGTGCTGGTTTCTTTAGCAGGATAGATTTTCTAACGAGGAGATATAGCGTAACTGACGAACAAAACATTATCAAGCTTGCAATAATCCAATTCATAGATGCAGTATATCAAATGGGTTAATAATACCCTTCCATCTTTTTCTTAAAATCCTCAAACGTCGTGTACACCTCTCCATGAATGCCAAATTCTTTTGCGCCATCAACTTTCTTTGGAGAATCGTCCCAGAAAAGTAC
>CAZTOA010000007.1:12003-18230 GCA_964614975.1 uncultured Gammaproteobacteria bacterium
CAAGATCCTCAAAAGCTTTTGCGAAAAATCTGACATCTGGCTTTTGATAACCTAAATGCGCAGAGGCATAGACTTTATCAAAAGCTTCTTTAAATCCCATATGATCTAGCATATATGCAATTCTGTATTTCTCTTGATTTGTTGCAAGACAACAAACAATGCCACTTTTTCTTAACTGTTGAATGTATGCAATAAGTTCTTCGTCGATGCTGTGTTCTGCGGTAAACCATGTTTCTAAGAATGCATCGACTGATGTATTCCATCCCCACTCTTTTAGATGGGGTGCAATAATTTCTTTTAAGTCTACTTTCCCGGAGACTGCTTCACGAAAAATTCCAGTAAAGAAAGGTAAAGTTTTTTCTGATGGGATTCCATGATCTCTTTCTAAAACATCACTAAACATTTCCCCGTTTATGAGAACGCCATCAGCATCAAACAAAATTGCTTTGATCATTACTTTCTTTTGAAGATAACCAGCTTATAGCCATCTGGGTCCCGGATAACAAATTCTCGATTTCCCCATGGCCAATCACGTGGTTCGGTCGAAGGTTTTAGTCCTTTTTCTACGAGTCCTTTATAAAACTCGTCAACATCATCAACACTTATGTAAAGATATTCTCCTGCTCCTTTATGTTCTGCAGTTGCCTCTTTAATAAATTCTGGTTTGTCTTCTTTATCCTGTGAATGAAAATCCATCCAGAACCAATTTAATCGAATTGAAATATGATCCGGGTCGCGTTTTACGAAAGTAAAGCCAAGTGCATCGTAAAAGGCAGCGGTTTTCTCTATGTCCTTCGCATAGAAGACCATGCCGGCAACACTTTTCATTTTCATACAAAAATTATATCACAGGGATGTTGGATCTAGAAAAACGTGCTCTTCCCAAAACTTACAATTGTATTCGTACTCTTCTTTCGATTGTGATGTTTTGTCTGGTTGATCTGGTGCCATAATTCCTGGATATGCTGTTCCAATTTCGACTTCTTGGTCATATGTAAAAAATAATTCTACAATGACATGATTTGTTGGCATCATCGGATGTTTCAAAGTTTTAATGTCATAATTGTCACCATGTGCATCGCCTCTTTTTTTAACTTTGATATTTTCTTGAAGTTCTTTAGATAATTCGGAAATTTTAATTAATCCGCAGTCACCTACTGGCCTATCAAAATCAATTGAAAATAAACAAAACTTTCTACTCTTTTTTTCTATCCAAAATAACTCACCATTCTTTGCCATCTCTAATGCATGTTGCTTTACTGTTTCTATAACTGCGAGAGGATTGGAAACACTTTCGATTTCAGAATAAAAATTTGACCCTTTTGTCTGGAGTAGACGACTTGCTTCTTCTTCACTTAGTTTTAAAGTTTTTATATATTCCTCTGGCAATGATTTGAAATGCCTGACCATATGAAGTTGCGATGAGATAGTTGGTTGAATAGTTTCAATTGCATTGGGTGAAAGTACTGCCCCTTTTTTTCCATATACTCTAATATTCTCTATTTGGAAATATGGGATAAATGCTTCCATGCTCGTATTATAATACTTTTGGACTTTGCAGAATGAACTGAGCCATATCTTCTTTCGTCAACAAACGAGATTGTGTACAAAAACCAATCATTGCTTTACTAGGATTATGTGTGAAACCTACATACTCAACAAATACTCCTTTTTGACAAACTTTATTAATTGCTGGTGTTAAATCAGTATCTGAAGAAATTAAAATAATGCGATCAATTTTCTCTTCATAACAGGACACAATCATATCAACTGCAATTTGTACATCAACACCTTTCTCATGATAGACACCATCCGATTTCAATAAATATCCGAAGTTATATTTTACGTTGTGTTTCTTAAGAGCACCGATAAGCTTTTGATGTCCATCAAAAAGCTTCTTATTCTTTAATGTATTATCTTGTCTAATACGACCTACGTAGTATGTTGCCCTTTGAAGTTTGTGACCACTTACAAGATTAGCAATGAATTTACTGAAGTTGAAAAGAAGAAGATTGGCTAAATTTAATTCTCGAAGTTTAAAAAAGAAATTGCTTCCATCAATTATAACCAAGCATTTCTGATTCATAATTGCTCATAATACCAAAGCAAAATTAAATCAGAATTAAAAAAGCCCTGCAAATGTCTTGCGACCTCACAGGGCGGTTTAGTAAAGATATACTACTAAACGTGGACATCTTTGTCAATTATTTTCTACGTATTTTTTGAAATTATCAGAAATTCCTTGCCAACCATTTCGCTGCATTTCTTCTGAATTTTCTGTTTCTGGATCGAAGGTCACAACAACTTTTACACCTTCTGGCGTTTCTCTAAAATCAACTTTTACATGTCGTGTTTCATCCATATCATATTCAATTAACTCGTGTTCTTTTACATCTGTATATGTACCACCAAAATCGAAGCCGGCACTTTTATCTTTAGCTCCCATATATGTTCTGAATCTGCCTCCGACGCGAAGATCATTTTCTGCCTCGGTTGCTTCCCAATCATCAGAGGCAAAAGCCCATCCTACAATATGCTTTGGATTTGTCCAGTAGTCCCACACTTTTTCCATAGGGGCGTTCACGATTGTTTCGACTGATATTTTGTTAATCATAGTTTTATTTTAACAAACCAAAGCATTTACTTGAGCGTCATATGGCTGCGGGACTTGGATTCGAACCAAGACTACCTGTTTCAGAGACAGGCGATCTACCATTAATCTATCCCGCAAATAGAAAAAAGTAAGATAAAAAGGTGAGAATATTATACCGTTTATTGCTCCAGATCGGAGAGATCATCGTCTGGAGTAGTTTGTTCAATCTTCTTGAACATCGCATCAATTTCTTGACTCGTTGAAGCACCTTGAACACTTGGAACTGCTGTCGGGGCAGCGATTACTGATTGTTCTTCAATTTCGACCTCCTTCATATCCATTGTCGACCAATACCACATTACTACACAACCAACGATTACAGTAAGAACTGCAGGAACTAACCAATAGGTTGATGAGGTGGTTTTTTTCTTTGCCATATTAGTCGCGAAGCGCTTTTAAATCAGCGCGAATTGTTGTTTGATAAAAATTTCTAATATCTTTAGAGTCAGCTAAAAGCACCTTATGCTTTGCTTGAGCATTTGTTAGCGCATCTTTAAAGGCGCCTTGCGAATCACCACAAGCAAATTCATGAGTTTTCTTTAATGCATCTATGAATGCGACGCGGTCGGTATTAAATTTTTCAATTTTTTCGTTCAGCGTTGCAAGATCTGCTCGGAGCTTTGTGACATCTTTTCCTGCAGCAGCTTTTTCTAAGATTACCTTTGCAATTTTCTCTTTCATGAGTTCATATTGACGCAGATGTGCTTTATGAGTGTTATCAAAATTCGTTATTCGTTTGTCGATGTTTTCTTCCAAAGCTGCACATCTTTTGTCTTTATTCTCTTCGCGATTCTCTTCGAGAGTTTCTTTTCTTTCTTGAACTTTCTCTTTTACAGCCTCCATTCTCTCACCAAGTTTTGCGTCAGCATATTGAGGAGCAGCAAGACAAAGAGCAGTAAGCAAGAGTGGAAGGATGATTAGTTTGTTTCTCATATAGCTCTATTATACAAATTTTTCAAGAAAGTCAAACAGCGTCGATGTGGTCTCTGTGATCTAGGAAAAGATTGCATTCGTTGCCGACACAATCTTTGTTCTCTTTGTGATCTTTGTGATTATTAAAAAGCTTTTCAAATTCATCTAAATGCTGCACAACTTGTTCTGGTGTTACTGCGTACTTAAAGACACGATATTCTTCTTCGCGTACGCGCATATTGTTCCAAAATGCGTCAAGAATGTTCTTCCAGAAGGCTCCGTAGAAAATTAAAGGTTTGTGATGACCAAAATAAAGGCGCGCAATACACCAAGCCATTGCGAATTCGGATACGGTACCTGTTCCACCATTGAAGACAACATACGCATCGCCTAATTCTATAAGCTTTCGCGTTCTTTCAATATAATTGGCTTCTTGATATTCTTTATCGGCGAATTGGATTGTTGGTTCGTGCCGCCCCTCAAAATGCGTCGCATTAGCCGGCACATAATATACAACTTCTACGCGGCCACCTGCATCTTTAGCTCCTTTTGACGCCGCGTACATAACCCCAGGTCCGCCGCCGTTTATAACGGTGCGGCCACTTTTCGCGACTTGCTGAGCTGATTTATACGCACCAATATATTCAGCATCATCAGTATGTGACTCAGCATACCCGAAAAACGTGACATTTTTAAGCACATTTTTACCCTGTACCTTATCTCCATGATTTAAAAAGAGCTTATTTTCCATGCAGAATTTCTTTAACTTTTGTAATTATGGCGGTTGCAGATATATCTTCGTATTCTAATAATTCGTGTGGCTTTCCACTTCGCGGCATTTTCCGCACAGCAAGCGAATATACTTTTGCATCTGTTTCAGAAAGCGCTGTTGTGACTGCCTCTCCAATGCCTCCAGCAGCATAATGATCTTCAATTGTCACGATCGCTCCAGTTTCTTTTGCGGCTTTTTTTAGCGTTTCTGTATCGATCGGCTTAATACTATATAGATCGATTACACGTACGTTAATGTCTTCACCGAGCAAATCCTCATATGCTTGTAGCGCTTCATAGAGAGTAATTCCAGCTGCTACCAGCGTTACTTTATCTTCTTTTGATTGGCGCAACGTCTTACTCCCACCAATAGGGAAGGTATCGTCTGGTTTATAAAGCGTTTCTGTATTCCCACGTGTCGTGCGAATATATGCAATTCCCTCACACGAAGCCATAGCACTTGTTAGTTTTTCCGTAGCAATATGATCCGCAGGGTATAGCACAGTGCTATTTAAGAAGGTACGGAACATTGCAATATCCTCGAGTCCCATTTGTGTCGCGCCATCTTCACCTATCGATACACCACAGTGCGACCCAGCTACATTAATATGCGCGCCAGAATATTGTGCGGTACGCAACTGATCGAAGGCGCGCGATAAAAACGCCGCAAATGTTGAGATAAACGGTATCTTTCCGCGAAGTGCAAGACCAAGCGCCACACCTACCATATTTTGCTCGGCTATAAACATTTCGAAGAAACGATCAGGATGCACTTTCATAAACATTTCGGAAAACGTCGAATTTCCTGTTTCCGCGTCAAGAACAACCATATCTGGGTGTTCTGGATACATCTCGACAAGTGCATGGCCATATGCTTTTCTTGTTGAAAGTGGCGTATCATAAGACGAATCAGTTTCAATTGCTTTGCCTTCCATTGCCTTATGTGGCTCTAGATTTTCAGGTTGTACCACTTTACCGATAACCGTCATATCAACCTTCCCAAATTCTTTTAATGCTTTTTCTGCGTCTTCTTTACTCATGGCTTTTCCGTGCCATCCATCTTTATCTTCAACCATCGAAAAGCCTTTGCCTTTTAATGTTCGCGCAATAATCATGAAGGGCTTAGTTGCCTCTTGCGCGTTTCTAAAAGCCTTATCAATTTGCTCTAAATCATGACCATCAACAACTTCTGTTTCCCATCCAAAAGCTTCAATTTTTTGCTTGTAGTTTTCAACATCATGACCAAGCATTGTTGTACCGCGCTGCCCAAAACGGTTTACATCAAGCACACCTACCAAGCTTTTGGCTTTGTAATAGGCCGCAACTTCCATAGCCTCCCAATTAGAGCCTTCTGCAAGTTCGCTATCGCCAAGAAGCACATATGTTTTATAAGGAAGCTTATCTAGATATTGGGCATTTAGAGCCATACCAAGCCCTATTGAAAGACCCTGTCCAAGCGATCCCGTTGGCACTTCGGTGTAGGGGAAGGCGGTCGTTGGGTGACCTTCAAGTCGACTTCCAAATTCACGAAGTGTTAATAATTCTTCCGCTGGGAAAGCTCCGGTTGTTGCCCACAAACTATAAAAAAGTGGCGATGCATGGCCTTTTGAAAAGATAAGACGATCATTGTTTGAGTGTTTTGGATTATCAATAAAATAACGGAAGTAGCCACCGAACATTAAGATAGTCATTAATTCTACGGCGGATAAAGAGGAGGTCAGATGGCCAGAACCTGCCTTTGTGGTCGATTCTAAAATGTGTACACGGAGACGTTTGGTTATTGCGGTCAAGTGTTCAATATTTTGCATACTATATAGTACTAAATTAGAGTCCTAAGTTCGTTGGTTATCGTGCGACGAGTGCTGTTTGGTAATTATTCGACCACCCCAAT
>CAZTOA010000007.1:18240-18505 GCA_964614975.1 uncultured Gammaproteobacteria bacterium
GTCGGCCGTTTTGGCTCATAAGAATAGCTTTGTGCGGTGGACTTGACCACCATCCATCAACCGCTGCTTGGGCAGTCCTATAGCCACACGCTACAGTTTCGCCAATAACTTGGCCGTTGTATCCTGCTGTTTTTGCGCGATCAAATGGCGATGATCCGCTCGCGCCAACGTGTCCGCAGCGCCCGCTGCCTCCTGACATATATTGGCTGTGGCCGCGGGCAGCGTTTGTTAAATGTCCATCAAAGGACATTTATTGTAAACCGGC
>CAZTOA010000007.1:18515-23153 GCA_964614975.1 uncultured Gammaproteobacteria bacterium
AACCGGCCGCCTTTCGTCGCTGATTAATAATAACCAGCATATCTTGTTCTAAAATTGAGGGATCAGCCGGTGCAGACGTAGGCTGCGCCGGCGACCGCGTTGGTAACGGCGCCCGCGTAGGCTGAATTTGTTCTGGTTGATCTGTCGGGCGCGGTTGCCCTGGTTGCGAAGTCGGCTGTACTTCACCAGGTCGAGATGTTGGCAATGGATAATTTGGTGATTCTCTCGGAGTTCTCGTCGGGCCCGTATATCGACCTGAAGTTGTTGGAATGACTTCGCCAGGCAATGGTTCAAAAACCCAGGGCGGTGGCGTCTTCGACGCAAATTCTTTTTTCGCCTTTATTCGCGATGCAAATTCCTTAATTTTTGTTGGCATAGCCATTACATATTCGCGCGCCGTCGACGGAAGTTCTTGCACTTCATGTATAAATTCGGCGCGCACCGTTGGGACAGGCCCCAAAAATACTTTTTGCACCAAAAATACAGACATCATATACCCAAGAATTTGGGCAACAATGATTTTTATATATAGGCTCGTTTTTCCTCCCATAATTATTTATCACACACAGTAAACGGAAATCTTTTCGACATAGATTCACAGGAATCCTCAGAATATCCACAAGAAGGCGAAGTTGTGGACCATTGCTTTACACTAAGCGTACAATCTTTCGTTTCCAAAAACATTTCTGTTGTCCCTTCAAATCCATGCAGTGTTAAAAATGCCTTATTCTGCGTACACTGGTCGGCAACTAGACTATTTTCCAAACATCTCATGACATTTTTTGACTCCGCTTCATCCATTACAGCCTCATTATCATTTAAAGACCCGCAATCTTTTGCTGTACTCTTTATATAGAGAGCGTGCACGTCTTGTTTTTTAGGTAAATTTTTACATGTACCGCCAGTCATTGTTTCTGGCTCGCTCGTAGGCTCATTAATTATGTTTTCCTCGATCCCTGGAGTTGGTCTATCTTGATAAGTAATATTAAGTCGTGGTTCAACTTTATTATGAAGTCTCCCGTATGAAAGGTAATACATCACTGCAGAAAGTACTAAAAGTACGATAATAACGAACGATATAAATCGCATACAAAGATTATACAAGTTTTAATAGAGCTCAGCATTAAAACCCGCAGATCTTTTTACTTTTAGGTCCTTATTCAATAAAAGATATTCAAAAGAAAAATCTTTTTTACATTGTTCTGGGGCACAAAGGAATAATGCGGTCGAAAGACCGTCGGCAAGGGCTGCTGTATCAGCAATAACCCACGATGCGATAATGTCTGTTGTTGATGCATTTGTATGGGGGTCAATAATATGATGTTGTCCTTGCCAAGAACGTCTGTTTGTTGCAGAACTACACATTGCTCCAGAAGAAAAATCAATGCTTCCTATTACTTTTTTTGTGTCGAGTGGATGCTCAAGTCCTACTTTAATTGTGGTCGGACCTTTATAACGAATATCTCCGCTTCCATCGACTAAATAATGAGTAACACCCCTTTGCTCCAAAATTTCTGCAAGCGCATCTACTGCAAATCCCTTTCCTATCGCGCCAATATCGATTGTTACTTCTTCTGACAGATCGATGTGGCGTTCATCAATAATTTTTATGGTCTTCAAGAAATCTGGAACTGGACGAATTGTTTTCTTTCGCTTTAAAGAATAGGTTGCATCATAACCCAAGTCACTTAATGTATCGCCGACAAGGGGCGTAAACTTTTGACCCGAGACAACAAAAAGATCTTTATATAAATTTAGTATTTTAATGAAGTCTGGTGGAACTTCTTGAATACCCGTTTTTTTGGAGAGTTCGGTAATAAATGAATTTTCGATAAAACGAGAATACGTATGATCAAATATTGAACAGTATGCTCGAATAGTCTGCTCTAAAGCTCTGAATGTTGGTTCGGGAATATCATCCCACACAGAAATATGCCATGATGTACCCATCGACTCAAACGCACATTCTAAAACCGTCATATTATGACTGCTGGGCTTCTACCTTTACTTTTTCTACTGCATCCATGAATCCTTTTGGAGTGAGAGAAGATCCATTTACAACAGTGAGTGCAATTTCATCAAGTGATTTTCCTACGACTTCTTCTGAAAATCCTTCTTTGAATTTTCCTTGCATCTTTTTTGTTACTTCATTAACGCCTTTACCTTCGAACGTTGCTGCTGTTACTATGCCATCTTTCAACGTTAATGAAACATTAATTTCTTCTTTTTGTGCTGGAGATGTATAGTTTCCAGTTGCCTCATATGTTCCATCTTTATATTCGCTTTTTTTTGCCACTGCTTCAGATGGCTGCGTCGCATCGACCTGTACTTCAGCGGTTGTAGGCGTTGGAGCTTGGGCTTTTTGCGCCGGCTTACTTCCTAAGGTGAATACTGCTAAAGCTATAACGGCGAGAACTATAAGGCCCATTGCGAGATTTTTACTATTCATGAGAATATAAGTGTAAAATTGTAAGTAAGGTTATTATACACAAAACTATATGTTGTCGGAGATAAAGAAGTTTATTAATTTTAAGAATCCTCTGTTCCAATTTTTTCTTTTCCTCGTAGTATTCTCAGCAATTTCAACATGGGATCTCTTAGCCGGAGCTCAAAAAGCTCAAGAAAAAACCACTATTTTTGTGAATATCGCTTTATGCGGTGGCTTAGGCTTTCTTTCTTACTATGTTTCACGCTACGTATTAAAGGTCCAAACTGTAAACCCTTTTAATATTGCAATAAGCTCTATGTTGGCATACCTTCTCATTCATCCGACAAATCCACCGCTTATGTTTATCCTCGCCTTTGTCGGTATTTTCATAGGTAAATATTTTTTTAAGTACCAAAACATGCCAATATTTAACCCAACAGCATTTGGACTTTTTTTTGCACTCTATCTAAGTAAGGTATTGCTTGCTTTAAAGCTTGCGCCCGATTCTCTTCTTATCTCTTGGTGGGGCGCCGATATGCAACAACAATTTCTTTCGCACCTGCCGATTCTGAATATCGTCGTTGCATCAATCTTATTATTAGGTTGTCTTTATTTTACGCAGTCCTTTAAGAAATTTAATTATGCTGCAACCTTTTTCTTGACATATATTTTCTGCTTTTTTGTTTACAATATTGTCGTCACACAACAGCCTGCCGAAACAATCCAAGTTGTCACAATGGCCTTCTTTAATTCAGTAGCTTTCCTCGCATTGGTTATGATTCCAGAGCCAAAAACTTCCCCAGCCCTTCCGACGCAGCATATAGTTATCGGACTTCTGTCAGGAGGCGTCTTATTTGCATATTCAACAATATTACTTCGCTTTGTTGCAGAGCCTTTTATCACAACAATACTTACAGCGAATCTTATTACACTCTACGTAAAACAGAAAAGGCTTTTTATGTAAACTTGCAATACGATAAAAATTTCAGCACAATAGTATATCGATATGGCCGATGATCCAATCCACTTTACACCGCTACCTAATGATGTAATTCCGAAAAAGGAAGGATCTTCTACTGCAAAAAATAAAGTTGCGTTTATTATTCTTGGGCTACTTGTTTTAGTCGCGATAATCTTAGGTGTACTTTATTACCTTAATAACTCGTCTGCTCAACCTGCTCCGGCTGATACATCTATGACTCCTAGTTCTTCAGTAAGTCAACCGAGTCCTTTACCGAGCGATTCGTCTGATGAAGTCAGCACGTTTTCTGATGATGTAACCACACAAGAATTTTGTCGTGATTGGTCAAAATACGAAGCTCGTCTTACACAGATTGGTATGACATGTGCTCCGGGCTGTTGTGACGATGATCCTAATACACAATGTAGAGCTCCTGGTGACGATCAATGTAAACCAAAAGGCAACCCCTGTAGCGATGGAACGTGCTGGGAATGTAGATTCCGAACCGAAGGACTTCGCATGATTCGTTATGTTGATGGCCAATGGATATCCTGTTCTGAAGCTCCGTCACCGACACCTACAATCGCACCAATTAATGTATGCGCAAATCCAAATCAATGTCTCCCCTTAAATGATTGTGCAATACCACCGGTTGCAGCTAATCCTGGTGGAAAATGTGCAAACAACTTATATTGTTGTAAGCCAAAGCCAGGCGTAACTGTAACCGTTACGCCATCACCAACTCCAGCAGCTTGTGTAAAACCAAAACTTGATATAGAAGTCCAATGTCTCCAATGTGATGGAGAAGCAACAACACAATGAAAGCAGCACATACAATAGAATCCAGTACAGGTCTCAATAAAAAAACAGGAGCAATTCTTGCCATTCTTGCTTTTACGCTAGTGGCTATGATTGTCGGTTATTTTCTTGTAAATCAAGTACAAAATCCCGCGAAACGTGCAGATGAAGGCGAAGGGGTTCCTCTTTCTGGTCCGAATTGTCCAGCAAATGGTTTTACTTGTAAGTGGACCCGTGAACCGGGAGTTGGATATCATTACAGCATTAAAGAAGGTGATGGAACAATTGTAAAAGAAGGCGACATTCCCGCTAGTTCAGGCACAGATAAGATAACCGTAACTCATACTCCCCAATCTGGAAAAACATATACTTGTGCTGTTGTTGCAAGCAATGACTGCGGTACAACAAGCGATGAAAAATCAGCATCATGTTCTTCTTCCCCACAACCAAC
>CAZTOA010000007.1:23163-27069 GCA_964614975.1 uncultured Gammaproteobacteria bacterium
GCCCAACACCTACTCTTACCGTGACGCCATCAGTAACTCCAACAGGAGCTCTTACTCCTACATTAATGCCGACGGTAACATTAACACCAACCTCAGGACCGAGTCCTACGCTTCCACCTAATGTCACACCAAGTAAAACCCCGACACCAACGGACATAATTATTGTCAATGCAACAAATACACCAAAGCCAGGACAGCCAACTTCTACGCCAAAAGCAACATCTAATCCAACTCTGCCTACGACAGGTGGTATTCCATCATTACCAGCTCTTACAATTATTCTTGTCGGATTCATTATCGTAACTTTAGGATTGGTGCTTTAAGTGCAGTTAAACTTGCACTTGCTTCTTCAACATATTAATATGTAACGTAGGGCATTGCCTGTATGTTTTTATTATGAAAAGTAAACCCGTTATTCTTTCTGGATTAGTTGTACTCATTCTACTTTTAGTAGTCTCTATATTAACCATTAGACAGCCACAACAGTCTGGAACAAAAGCACAACTTGCTGATAGCTCGCAACAATGTCAAAGTGATGGGAACTCTGTGACAGATCAGGCATCGTGTTCAGGAGCTGGGAAACAGATCGTTAATTATATTGTTGATGCGGGAGCTGGCGGAGATAGTTCGAGCGTTCAAGTTTGTTGTAAAAATATTACTGTTGTCCCACCATCACCTGGCCCTAGTTGTCCTGGTGACACATCAGAAACACCAGAAAATGAATGTCCAGCCGATCGAATTACATTAATTAGTTCAACAGCCGATAATGGGGACGGAAAATACATTCGACCAGGAATAGTCTGTTGTCGTCCGGAAGGCCCCACACCAACAACATCACAAAACGAACCGTCGCTAACACCAACACCATCTGCATGTCCACTTCCAGATGAACCAACGATTAATATCGATAGCGTAGAAGTTATTTGTCCTGATGGATGCAGCTCGGCTACACCACAATAAAACATGTTGAATCTTAATAAAATCAGCCAAGAATACGATACAAAAAAGATAGCTCTTGTTTCGTTGCTCCTTATTGGCATCATTGGGGGAATTGTTGCGGGATTTATGTTGGTAAGTGGTCGCATTGATATTCGCAATAGAGCTGCTACTAGTTGTCCTGTTGGCGAGGTAAAAAGAATAATATGTAAATTTACAGTAAATAGCACCGCTCCGTTTAAATATAAAGTTTCTGTGACAAGTTCATCTGATAATACTTCTAGTTCAGATGGTGTAGATAGCACAACAGGTCCGTTTACTGTAACTTCTGAAGAAAAAGAATTTATACCGACGGAATCGACCTCAACAATTGAAGAAGGTATTGATATTCCATATACGGGAACATATACATGTAATGTTGAAGTTTCGGCAACGAAGACGAATGAATGTGGAAGCACAACAGCAACTGACACCAAAAATACTTCTTTAACATGTACGCCTCCTGATGATAATACTCCACCTGATGGACCTGGTGGTCCAGGTGGTAGCCCTGGTCCCGATGGTCCAGGTGGTGGATCAGGACCAACTTGCAAAGACTGTAGTCAGGTAGAGGTAAAACTCGATTATGAAGAACCGAAAGATGCACAACACCCAACATTAACACCTCCAAATGTTAAAAGAGACGATCTAAAAATCGGTCGTTTAACAATTGAGTTTAAAGGCGCATGTGGCGCAACCATGAGTTGTGCCGACATAGAAAAGATAGAATTCAGAGCATACAATAATGATTCTTGTAGTGGGCAGCCAAATATCAGTCCCATTCCATTAAACACCGAAGATGAAGATACTCTTTTTGGCCGCTATGGCAGTAGCATTAAGTGCGATGATGCTTTAATAAAAGCTGGTGATCCATATAACGAAGGTGCACGATTCAGACTCCACCAAGCTAACGGGGACCAATGTCGTTGTTACAAGGTCAATGTAGAATTTACTGGCGATCCAGAAGACAGACTTGTGTGTCCTAATATGCCACAAGAAAATATTTGTTGTCCAAAAGAATGTGCACCTGTTGAAATAGTAGATAATCCGGATGATCCAAATGATGGTTGTCCTGGTGATCCGGATGGACCACGTCCTAATGAGCTCTCGAAGTGCTATATCACTCCATTGAATGCATGTGCAAATGTAAATGCTCGTACTCGATTTAAAACACATTCAAGTAATGGTGGACGCATTGGATTTGATGACGATTTTAAAGGTCCCGCAGACGATATGCAGCCGGTTAACCCAGGAGACGAGGACCATGAGTACATATATAATGACGGTGGAAGCTATGATGTAAAACTTACCTGTAATGAAGATCTTCTTTGCCAAAATGGTGTTTGTCCACCTAAGCAAACATGTACGAAGCGTATAAGCGTTACCTGTTCTAACGGCCCAGGTAACCCACCTCCAGGGAATCCACCTCCTGGAAATCCGCCGCCGGGATCGCCGCCAGCATGTGTTGTACCACCAGTTTCAGGAATTTGTGTAGACCAACCAGCAGAATAATATGAACGACCAAAAGAAAAAAACAATTGGACTTGTCTTAGGACTCATCTTTCTTCTCGTATCTCTTGTCATTGGTATGATCTTTGTGCGAGAACGCCAAACGACTAAGAATGAAGCTGACGAAGTTCCAATTCCTTTAAAACAAATAGTATGTACCTGGGAGGCTGAAGGTAATTATATTGTGAGACTCGTTGACGGTTCAGGAAATGTAATAGGTGAACAACCTGTATCGAGTGGCACTTCTTATACGTTCAGAGATTTAGACCCTCGCACACTTCCAGTTCCTGTATATTGTGAAATTGTTGATCCTAATGATTTATCATGTAAAAAGAGAAGTGAACCTATCGAATGTACACCTCCTCCACTTACACAAACACCAACTCCTTCTTTACCTGGACAATGCGAACCTTGTGAAGAAGATGAGCCTGTACCACGCTGTGCACCCGGATTACAATGTATGTATGGTCCAGGGCCAGATCGAACGATGTTGTGCCAAAGTCCAGATGCTCCATCTTGTGGACCAACAGTTACACTAACGCCAACTGCTACAGTAACCTTAACACCAACAGTTACACTAACGCCAACTGTTACTCAAACACCAACGCCCACATTGACGCCATTCCCTGGCCAGCCAACATTTACACCAGCACCAACAGCAACATTAACACCTACCGCTACTTTGACACCAAGTGCTACACCAACAGTACCTGCTCCAACACCGACAACATGTCCAATTCCTAGTGCGGTTACCAATATCGCCCTTGCTTGTAGCGAATCAGCAGCTCAATGTACATGGGATGCGTCAACAGGTGCCGATAATTACCTCGTAACAATTCGTGATGAAACTACGGGTCTTCCGATCGAAGGTTACAATCCAAACAAAAAAGTTGTGGGAACAAAGGCAACGTTTACAGCAGTCGCTGGGCATAGCTATGGCTGTTTTGTTGAAGCAGTTAATGAACAGTGTGGAGCTAGTTCAGCAAAACAATCTAATGCATGTACTTACAATCCGCCGACAGCAACACCAGCACCAACAGGTCTTAATTCACCAACACCAACAGATATAGTCATAGTCAATGTTACGAATTCTCCTACACCGACAAGATCGAATGTGACATCACAGCCAACATTACCACAGACAGGACTTTCTCAGAATTCACTAACCATTGCATTGATCTTAGCCGCCTTTGGTATTGGCGCAGTCCTTACAGGATTACTCATCAAGATATAATTATCGAGGCTAAAAATATGAGCGATGCAGTTTGATATATTGTTTTTTCTCTAAATCTCTCTATGCTTAAATTAAGGAATAATTAATTTACAGAAAGGAGGGGATACATCATGCCAGCAGCAAAGAAAAAGACAACAGCTAAAAAAACGGTTGCAAAGAAGAAGACAGTAGCTAAGAAGAAGACTCTT